>CAZIGM010000029.1:0-24776 GCA_964538675.1 uncultured Bacillaceae bacterium
CATATCTTTTAACAAGGAGAAAGGGTGGGCTAAACACTCTATTCTATTATTCTTTTGAATTCCTCTTAAAGCTTTTAACCAAATCTTCTTACTTTCATCTTTATTACATTTAATCTCATTACGACTAATAAACTTCATGTTTCCTATTGGTATTCGATGCATTGCTCCAACAATTCTTACTTTTTTGCTATATATATCTTCCGATACATCTAACCCGCCATTCCAATCGAGTAACTTCGCTTCAACTCCTCCTATTACATCAACAAAAAGTTTGTACTTCTTTTTGCACCTTTCTACTTCTTCAAAATATTTATCCGTCCAATCAGAAGTTTTCCAGACATGGTCCGTAAAACATACTGTCTTTAAGCCTAAGGATATTGAGCAATCTATCATTTCCTCTATGGAATTATTTCCATCTGAGAAATTAGAGTGTAAATGCATGTCCCTCATTATCGAAGTACACCTCATTCCAATATCGAACCATTTCTACATCCCATTTAATATTAACTTTAGGGATTCTCTCTCGTAATACTTGTTTAATTCCTAAATAAGGTAGATTAACTCCTGCTGCCGCACAAGCTACAATTGATCCCTGAACTCTTGGATTTATTTCTAATATTTTCACTTTTCCATCTCGTGAAAAACGAACCTGTATACCAATATTTCCATGTAATTTAAGATGCTTTGCAACTTCAAAGCAGTATTCGATAACATTCTGATTATTCTCAATTACACAAGAAGTACTTATTCCACCATTCATTGCTTTTCTAAGTCTAGGAATGCAATAATAAACAGTTCCATTGTCAACAAGCATATCGACACTATATTCGTCACCTGGTAAATACTCCATAACTAGTAATTCTGGTATTTCTATCATTGATTTTAATATTTCGTTTGCTTCTTCAAATTTAATGTATGTAGAATTTGGCTTTTCTCCAAAAAGTAATTTCCCTCTATCCTTTGTGTTGTCTATAATACGGAAGCCTCGACTACCATTTGACTTAGTCGGTTTAAAACATATTACCTTTTCCGGATAACCCATCTTAACACAAGCTTCATGAAATTCTGTTGATTTTGTGGTTATTGTATGTTCTGGTACTTCTATTCCCTCTTCTTTTAAATTACTTAATAGAAGTCCCTTATCATTAGCAATTCTTAAATTTTCAATTGGAGATACACATACTTTTATATCTTCATCCATAAATATTTTTTTGTGTTCTGAAAAAACTTCTAATTCTTTTGTTACTAATGGCTGTATTACATCTATATCATGAGTCTTAGCTATAGTTAAAATAGATTTAATAAAGTCAGGACTACTTGCAGGTGGTATTGTGTGAAATGCGCCTAAATGCTTTATTGTCGGAACACGATTTTTAATATCAACTCCAACTACTTTAATTGTTCGTTCTCCATTGTTTCTATAACAAGAAATTATACCTGGTGCTCCTGGTGCTCCAGCACCAGTCATTAAAACCTTTATATCTTTCATCGTACATCCTCCCATACCAGATACTCATTTAAGTCCCTAAAGTTTTCAGAAAAAATTTTGTATCGTTCTCTATTTGCAGAATGTATGAATTTAAAAATCTTATCTTTAGTTTCCTCCTCATTTCTGCTATACCAAAAAGGATGAGTCAATATATGGAGTCTATCAAACTTATGACTTTCAATTACTGAAAACGCATCTTCTCTCCAATGCATACGAGAATCTGATATGTATTTAAAATCTTTAAAGAACTTATAAGAATAACTGTTTATTACATTACTTATTCTAACTTCGTTTTTAAGTGCAAAATTGGAAGGTCGATGCATTGAAACAGTATTTATGGTAGTACCAAGTGCTTTTCCTAATATATGAAGTTCTTCGTTAATAAATTCATTAAATAAGCTTTCATCTTTATTAATTGTATATTTTGTTTCATCAAAGTGTAATCCAATTTCATGTCCTAAAGATATTATCTTATCAATGGCTTTAAGAGTTTTTTCTGAAAATACATTGTAAAAATCGCTACTAACGAGAAAAAAATACGTGGAATATAAATTATTACTAATAGTTGATTCAAAAATAGAGAACTCTAATGCTTTGTTAACGTCATAATCTACATCATGGCGAAGAATACATGGTCTATCGACTTCATTAAAATTATGATAATTAGCAATTGAGTATCCATTGGAGATTATTTTTTCTATTAAACTATTGTAATAGTTATATGTAAATCTAAAATCTTTCATTATAAAACCTCAATATTCTCTCTATTTTTAATATTTTTCATAACATTTTTAGTGTCAAATATTATCTTTGCATGCTGTTGCACATATGAATACCCTACCTCTGAATGTGCAGTTGTAACAACAACTAAATCTGCATCATTAATAAGCTCAGAGGTTAACTCAGGTGCTCCCTTTCTTAAAACGCCATTTTCGAAATATTCTGGTACAAAAGGATCATAATAGACAACATTTGCACCTAATTTTTCGAACTCATCTATCACTCTAATTGCTGGGCTTTCTCTATAATCATCTATGTCTTGTTTGTAAGCTACTCCCAAAACAAGTATTTTTGCTCCATTCATAGTCTTCTTATAACGATTTAAAATCTTGCTTGCTCTTTCTACACAATATTCAGGCATACGATCATTTATCATCATTGAAGACTCTATCATTGAAGTATGAAAACCATACTCCCTCGCTTTCCAAGACAAATAGTAAGGATCAAGTGGAATACAGTGTCCTCCTAATCCTGGACCTGGATAAAATGCCTGAAACCCATAAGGCTTTGTTTTAGCTGCTTCAATTACTTCCCAAACATTAATTCCCATTTTATTGCAAAGAATAGCAAGTTCATTAACTAGACCAATATTTACATTACGATAAGTGTTTTCCAAAATTTTTTCCATTTCAGCAATGGCAGGACTTGAAACAGTAAGAACATCTCCTTCCAAAACAGCCCTGTACATTGCAGCTATAACCTCTGTAGCATCCTCTCCAATAGCGCCAATAACTTTAGGAGTATTTTTTGTCTTATAAATCAAATTGCCAGGATCAACTCTTTCTGGTGAAAATCCCAAATAAAAATCCTGTCCACATTTAAGTCCTGAGCCCTTTTCTAATATTGGTTTAAGTATTTCTTCTGTTGTACCAGGATAAGTGGTAGATTCTAACACAACCACCGTTTCTTTTTTAAGATATTTTGCAATTTCTTCAGACGAAGATTTAACATAGCTGATGTTTGGTTGTTGATGTTTATCCAATGGGGTAGGCACACAAATTGCTATAAAATCCACATCCTTTATAAAACTGAAATCAGATGTAGCTAAAAGAGTACCTTTTTTAACTATTTCCGAAAGATCATTGTCAACAACGTCACCTATATAATTATGACCAGCATTAACCTTATCTACTTTTTCAGGTTGTATATCAAATCCTATAGTTTTAAAACCTGCTTTTGCTTTTTCTACAGCTAGAGGAAGTCCAACATATCCCAGTCCAACTACACCGACGATAATTTTTTTGTTGTGAATTTTATCTAATATTTTTTGTTTCACAATCTTTTCCCCTTTTCTTTTAAACTTAAAGATAAATAACTCAATTCTAACATCGCCTTTAGTTATACATTGATAATATCTATAAGAGAGTGAGTTAGATTTTCAAAACTATAATCTTCAGCTGCTTTACGAGCGTTTTTGCAATATTCAATGTAAACTTTTTCATTTAACTTTTTAAAATATAAAATGCTTTTTGCTATACTTTCTGCACTACTATCATTTAATTCAATACCTGCACTATATCTATCAATAAGTGAAAATCCTACTTTAAAAGTAAACAAAATTGGTCTACCAGAAGCAAAATAGTCAAACATTTTATTTGGAGAAACTCCATATCTGAAAAGTGATAAATTGTCTCCAACTGAGATATTTAACTGAGCTTTTGTTGTTATATATGGAATATATTCTTTACCGACCTTACCCTTGAAAGAAATATTATCAATTCTTTCTGCTTCAACTTGATTTTTTAAAACTTCTAATTGATCACCGTCACCCCATATAAGAAATTTTATATCTGGATCCTTTATTATTTTTGCTACATCAATTATCTTCTCAAGTTTGTTAACTACCCTTATTGAACCTGTATATACTACTTTAAATTTTTTTTCATCACTTAAATCTTTATCCTCAAAAACAAAGTGTTTTTTGTTATAATCAAAAACTTCTAAATCAACTCCATTATTTATGTGATGTACTTTATTTATATCAATAGGTCCACCTTGACCCTTGTCCCAACCTTTTTCAAATATATATTCCAAACCTCCAGCCATGCTAAATATAAGCTTATCTGCCTTTTTATAAATCAATTTTTCAAAAACATATAGTAATTTGAGCAGTGGATTACTTTTCCTTACTATATTGTAAGCTACAAAGCTTTCGGGCCATAAATCTCTGATTTCAACTATTGACTGACACTTATACTTCTTTGCTAATTGTATTGCTGCTATTGCAGCCAAAGGATGTGCTGAAGAACCAATAATAGTATCCGGCTTATCAAAATCGTTAGTTATTTTAAACAGATTTTTATAAAACTCGAACATAGCATAAATCCTTTTTATTTTGCTTTTTGAATAGTCACAGGTCTTAACAAAAACATATGAAAATTCACATTTTTTATATCTCTTATAAAGAGATTTATCCAAAATCATTTGTTTCTTTGAATTATGTAAATGACTCCCAACGAATACTATTGGCTCATAGCCTGCTCTTTTTAAATACTTCCCAAAATTATAATGTCTGTTTAAATGACCATATTCAGGTGGCATATTATATTGATTAAATATCCATATCTTTTTCATTTTGATACCGGCTCCTTAACATTACCTACTTCTTTATATCCTATTCCTCCCTCAACAACTCCCTCGTTCTTGACCACATTAATTATCGTTTTAAGAAAACAGTAAGCATCCATTTTAAAGCTTATTTTATCAACATATTCTCCATCTAGTTTGGCTTTTGACACGATAGAAAGTTCGTCTCTGCCATTAATTTGTGCCCATCCTGTAAGTCCTGGTCTAAAATCGTTAGCTCCGTATTTATCTCTTTCTCTTATCAAGTCATATTGATTCCAAAGGGCTGGACGGGGGCCAATAGTTGCCATAGTTCCAAACAGGATATTTATTATCTGTGGTAACTCATCTAGACTTGTTTTACGTAATACTTTTCCTACTCTAGTTATATACTGTTCTGGATTTTCAAGAAGGTGAGTTGGTCTATCTCTTGGTGTATCAATTTGCATTGTTCTAAATTTTAATATATTGAAATATGTCTTATGAATTCCAAAGCGTTTTTGTTTAAATAGTACTGGTCCTTTAGAGTCAATCTTTATAGCTATAATAATTATAAAAAAAACAGGTGAAAGTATTAAAAGACCTCCTAATGTAAGAATGAAATCAATCAATCTTTTTATTACTAAATACATCTTATATGCACTCCTTATAATCTGGATAAACTACAATACATATTTTAGTCTCTATTAATTTCTTATTCTCCTACTGCAACATAATTCTTGTTACTTCTATTGTTAACTATGTCAAACAAAATATCTTTTATTGCTTCATTTTCTAAGTTATTAAAGGATGTTAATAGATTGTTTATTTGCTTCATATTTATATCGCTTGACTTACCTATATAAATTTTAGGATATATTTGCTCTTTATGAATTTCATCTTCACTTAATAGTTCTTCAAATAGCTTTTCACCTGGTCTTATACCTATGTATTTAATCTCAACATCATTTTCAGAACGTCCTGATAATTTAATAAGATTTTTTGCTAAATCCACAATTTTTACAGGATTTCCCATGTCTAATACGAATATTTCTCCTCCTTTGGCAAGAATACTTGCCTGAATAACTAGTCTTGATGATTCAGATATTGTCATAAAGTATCTGCTCATATCTGGATGTGTTATTGTTATTGTCCCACCCTTTTCAATTTGTTCTCTAAATAATGGTATAACGCTACCTCTACTTCCGAGAACATTTCCAAATCTAACTGTAACAAATCTTGTTTTGCTAACACTATTCATATGTTGAATAACCATTTCGGCAATTCTTTTAGTTGCTCCCATAACACTTGTTGGTTTTACTGCCTTATCTGTAGATATCATTACAAATGTATCAACGTTATTACTACTAGCTGCCTCAGCTATATTTTTTGTTCCGATAACATTGTTTTTAATTGCTTCATCAGGATTTTGCTCCATCAAAGGTACATGCTTGTGAGCAGCTGCATGATATATAACATTCGGTTTATAAAGTTTAATTACTTTAAACATTTTTTTTCGATCTTGAATATCCGCTATTTCCGTTATTAATTCAATATTTTTATAAATATCTTTTAAATCTTTATTAATGAAATATATACTATTTTCACCGTGCCCTAACAAAATAATTTTTTCAGGTGAAAATTTAGCGACTTGTCTACATATTTCAGAGCCTATTGAGCCTCCCGCACCAGTAACCAAAATCACTTTCCCCTTTATTTCTTGACTTATGTTCTTCGTGTTTAACTCAACAGGTTCTCTTCCTAATAGTTCCTCTACATTTACTTCTCTTAAACTATTAATCGATATATTTCCTAGTATTAAATCCTCAATTTTAGGAAGTATTTGTGTTTTTACTTGTGTTTTTACACATTTGTTATGTAATTTATATAATTCCTGTTTTCTTAATGAAGGAATTGCAATTATAATACTATTTATTTTAAATTTAGCAATTACTTGATCTATACTATCTATTCCACCGACAACAGGAATTCCCATAATGTTTAGTTGGTGTTTATTAACATCATCATCAATGAATGCTATTGGATTTAAACCACTTTCATCATTATTTTTAAGATGTCTAGCAATCATCATACCAGCTGAACCTGCTCCTATTATTAATGCCCTTTTTTTATAAATTTTTCTATTTATATATTTTTCCCTAAATAAACGCCAAGAAAATCTTGAACCACCAATTAAAATAATATGTATCATCCACGTTATTGAAAGTATATCCATATATATTTTTGTAAAGGTTATCAATTGTGTTAATGCAGTTATTAATATGGTTAAAGTAATGGCTTTAAATATTGCTAATAATTCGCCTATGCTAGCATACTCCCAAGCACGTTTATATAATTTATAGATATGAGCAAATACATGATGAGATACAAATATAGTTATGGAACTAATTATTAATATACGATTATTTAGATCTTGTCTAGGAAGTAAAAAGAAAGTACTGTAGATTGAGGTCATTACGATTATTGAATCTAAGAGCATTAAATAAATTAATCTACTTCTATAACTCAATAGTTTTCTTCTCCTTTCAATTCAATATCAAATATAAAAAAAAACAAACCTCAATATTAATAACCTTTTAATGTTATTCATTTGTTAAATTTCGCAAGTTTAATATTATTAATATGTCAAATCAGATAACTTTAAAGATTTTCTTTCTCTTTGCAATTTTTATTGGTATATCAACATATATATCCCTTCCTAATAAAATGTTTTCTGCATTTTTTTTGTATCGATCCACTATATCCTCCCCTACATATTTTTCAAGCATGTAATATGCTTCTTTCAGATTATATTTTCTTCCACCATAAGCCTTATGAGCATCTGTTGCAATTAAGTGTGCAAGATTATGATCAATTAATTGAAATGCGAACTTTTGAATATCCTTATTAAATACTCCTAATAAACTACTGGACGTTATTTGAATCAATGCCCCTTTTTTTACTAGTTGATATATTTTTAATGGATTATTACGAATTTCTTCATTTCTTTCTGGGTGTGGAATAATTGGTATGTATCCTTCTAATTGAATACCAAAAATCAATTGTTCAATAGACTTTGGTACTTCATAATATGGTAACTCAACGAGGACGTATTTCTTGTTATCATTTAGCGTAAGAAACTGATCATTTTTAAGGTCCTTTATAAAATTGTCATAAATCTGAGTCTCATTTCCAGGGAATACATGAACTGGTATGTTCTCTCTCTTAAGTAGTAAATTAAGTTCATTTACCTTTTTAACAATATTTTTTTTTGTGTTATCATAAACTCCATTTCGATGATGAGGGGTTGCTATTATACCTTTAATTCCATTTGCAACTGCAATTTTTGCCATAATAATTGACTCAACCCAGTCTATAGCACCATCATCGACCTTTGGTAATATATGGCTATGAACGTCTATCATGTTAATCCTCCAGAAAATCTATTTTACTAATCTTATGCAAAGTAATTAGAAATATTATTTATTATTTATAATCTTTTTTTCATACTTATAATTTCTTCATAAAATAGATACTAGCCTAACAAAAGTTAGACTAGTATTTCATTATTTTTTGAATATATTATTTTATTTTAATTAATTATTGTAATAATAATAGTAATAATTTTCATCATTAATTTCTTTATTATTTAAAATTACTCCTATAACATTAGCTTTAACATTTTCAAGTAAAGATTTAGCTCTTATCGCTAATTCTTTATTTGTCTTTCCACTATTAACTACTAATAAAACACCATCTATGTAATGAGATAGTATTTGCGCGTCAGCAACTGCAATTATTGGTGGTGCATCAAAAAGAATATATTCATACTGTTCACTTAATTTTTGAATTAAGGCTTCCATTTTCTTTGATCCTAATATTTCTGCCGGATTAGGAGGAATTGGACCTGAAGTAAGAACATATAGGTTTGGAACTTCTGTACATTGAATTGCTGTCGAATAATCTTCTAATCCAGCTAAAACATTAGTTAATCCAAGTCTGTTATGTAACATGAAAAAATTATGTAGAGTTGGTTTACGTAAGTCAGCATCAATTAATAGTACTTTTTTATTATTTTGTGATAATGCAACTGCGTAATTTGAGATAGTAGTAGATTTCCCTTCTCCAGGTCCTGTACTTGTAACCATTATTGATTTGATAGATCTATCAATACTAGCATATTGAATATTGGTTCTTAAAGTTCTATATGCCTCTGAAATTGGAGACTTAGGATTCCAAATCGTAATAATTTTTGAATCTCTATGTAATTTTTTTTTGGATTTATGCTTCATTTACCTCACCTCTTTCATTTACATTTAGAACTTTATTTTCATTATGTTTCTTCATATCCTTATCACCTTTAATTACAGGTATTGTTCCTACCACTGGATAACCTAGTAATCTCTTAATATCATCTTCATTTTTTAGCGTGTTGTCTAAATATTCTTGTAGAAAAACTAAACAAATTGATATCATTAGACCAATTATAAAAGAAATGGCAACATTTAATGTTTCATTTGGTCTTACTGGGTTTGGATTAATAATTCCCTTTGCTTCTGTAAGAATCTGAACATTATCTACATTCATTATTTTTACAATTTCTTTTTTAAATGTCTCTGCAATTGCATTGGCTAACATTACAGCTTTATAATAATCCGTGTCAATTACATCGATTGATATCACTTGTGAATTGGCTACAATACTAACCTTAATCTTATTAATCAACTCATCAGTTGTATAATCTAGACCATATTCACTGATTACTATATCTATTATTCTAGGACTCTTTATTATTACACTATAAGTATTTATTAATTTCAAATCAGTTTGAATATCATTATATGAATATAAACTCTCAATATCTGATTCTTTCTTATTTACTAATAATTCAGTCGATGCATTATATACGGGTGTTAACACATAATAGCTGATAAAAACACTAGCTATTACAGCAAGAAAAGTAATAAAGATAACTAACCATATTCTTTTTTTAATTATGTTGAAAACCTTACGAAGATCAATTTCTATTTCATCTTTTGCTATATTATTTCCCACAGCTAAATCCTCCTTAGAAAAAATATATTATATTAACTATATACATTGGTTTCCCAATATATTCCTAATAATTGCATATTTTTTTGAAAAATGCAGACACCTTTTATATCTGGATAAAAGTTGTACATATTTATAATTTATTTGCATAAAATGTACAAACATTTAGTTCAGATAAATAATGGAGGGATGCAAATGAGTTCAAATGTCGTCACAAGTGAACCGAAGAAATCATCATACCCTATTCTTATTGGTTTAACATACACTTTTTCATTAGTAATTATAACAACATTAATATTTGCCTTGATAATTTACTTTACTTCAATATCAGATAATAAAATTCCAATAATGAGTCTTATCTCAACTACATTAAGTGTAATAATTGGTGGATTTGTATCAGGAAAAAGAGCTGGAAAAAAAGGATGGCTTTATGGAGGAATGATAGGATTAATTTATGGAATAGTTCTTGGTGTAATTAGCTTTCTTGCTTTTAATGTACATATTGACCTTCGATATCTTGTTCTTGTATTAATAAGCTTTATATCTGGCTCACTTGGTGGGATTCTTGGTATTAATTATAGTGATAATATAGAAGAAAAAAGAGGTTGACTCGTAAACCGTGAGTCAACCCTCTTTTTCATATGTAGCATATGCCTTAACTATGTTATTATTCTTCTACAACGCTATTAATTGATGAACGATCCAAAGTTAATACACTATTATCGCTTACGCGTAATGATACAATATCATCTGTCATTTCAACAATTGTTCCATGAATACCACCTATAGTTACTATCTTGTCGTTAACCTTTAAAGAATTCAATAGTACATTTCTTTTCTTATTACGCTTAGATTGGGGACGAATCAATAGAAAATAAAAGATTGCTCCCATTATTACTAACCAACCAATAGAATAAATAGCACTGCTTCCTGTAGTTGCTTCTGGTGTCACTGCTGTAGCCAAATTTAGCATGAAATTCCCTCCCTTCTATAAAATATAGAATATCAAAAAATTAATAAGAAAGTAACTGATTTCTTTCATATTTTGCAAAAAACTCTTCTTTAAACTCTAAAAGTCTTTCATCAAGAATTGCTTGTCTAATATTACTCATTAAGTTTAACAGAAAATATAAGTTATGATAAGTAGTAAGCCTTAAACCAAAAATTTCATCTGCTTTAAGTAAATGACGTATATAAGCTCTAGAATAATTTTGGCACGTATAGCAATTACAATTAGGATCAAGTGGAGCAAAATCTTTAGCATATTTAGCATTTTTTATTACAATTCTACCATGGCTTGTCATAGTTGTACCATTTCTTGCTATTCTCGTAGGTAAGACACAATCAAACATATCTATTCCACGTATAACTCCGTCAAATAACGATAATGGGTCACCAACCCCCATCAAATACCTAGGTTTATTATTTGGAAGTAAAGGTGTTGTATATTCTAATACTTCATTCATCAGTTCCTTTGGTTCACCAACACTTAATCCACCTACCGCATAGCCAGGAAAATCAAGAGACGTTAATTCTTTTGCACTTTGTTCCCTCAAATCTCTATACATTCCCCCTTGTACAATCCCGAATAGGGCTTGTTTAGTAGGATTACTATGAGATATTAAACATCTTTCCGCCCACCTTGAAGTACGCTCCAAAGAATTTTTAACATAATCCCTATCTGCAGGGTAAGGTGGACATTCATCAAAAGCCATTATAATATCTGCTCCTAATGCGTTTTGAATTTCAACTGACTTTTCAGGAGATATAAATAATTTATCACCACTTAAATGATTACGAAAGTGTACTCCTTCTTCTGTTATATTCCGCATCTCACTTAAACTAAATACCTGAAACCCTCCACTATCCGTTAGTATAGGGCGATTCCAATTCATGAATTTATGAAGACCGCCTGCTTCTTCAATTAGTTGATGTCCAGGTCTTATAAATAAATGATATGTATTGCTCAAAATTATTTGGGCATTTATCTCAAGTAGTTCTTCAGGACTCATTGCTTTTACTGAAGCTTGCGTACCTACTGGCATGAAAATAGGTGTTTCTATAATTCCATGTGGTGTATGAAGCTTACCTAACCTCGCACCAGTCTTTTTATCTTTCTTTATTAGTTCATATGTAATAGCTGACATTATTTTTTTACTCGATCCTTCCTCTTATTTCTTATTCAATAAACATTGCATCTCCAAAGCTATAAAAACGATATTTATTTTTGATTGCTTCATGATAAGCATTTATTATATTCTCTCTACCTGCTAATGCACTTACTAGCATAATCAATGAAGATTTTGGTAAGTGAAAATTTGTTATCATACTATCAATAGCATTAAATTTATATCCTGGATAAATAAAGATATCTGTCCACCCACTCTTTTCTTGAAAGCTTTCTATTTCCTTATTATATACTGTTTCTAATGTTCTTACAGAAGTTGTTCCTACTGCTACTATTTTTTTACTATTCTTTTTAATATTATTCAATTGATCTGCAGCTTCTTTTGAAAGAGAATAAAATTCAGAATGCATTTTGTGCTCTTCAATATTTTCAACACTGACGGGTCTAAATGTCCCTAAACCAACATGTAAAGTTATATATAAAATATTAACCCCTTTATTTTTAATCTCTTCTAATAGCTTGTCAGTAAAATGAAGACCAGCGGTAGGAGCAGCGGAAGAGCCGATTTCCTTCGCATATACAGTTTGATATCTCTCTTTATCTTCAAGCTGTTCTTTTATATATGGTGGTAAGGGCATATTTCCTAACTTATCTAAAATCTCATTGAAAATACCCTTGTACTTAAATCTAATTATTCTTCCTCCAGCTTCAGTGTTCTCTTCAACGATTCCCGTAAGCAACCCTTCTCCAAAGATAATTTCATGGTCTATTCCAAGTCTTTTACCTGGTCTAACAAGTGTTTCCCACCTATCGTTATCTAATTGTTTTAATAAAAGGACTTCAACATTTGCACCTGTTCCTTTTTTAATCCCAAACAAACGTGCAGGGAGAACCTTAGTATTATTCAATACCAAAGCATCTCCCGGATTAAAATAATCTATAATTTCTTTAAAATAACGATGTTTTATTTCTCCATTATTACGATTTAATACTAACAGTCTTGATTTGTCACGCACTTTCAATGGTGTCTGTGCTACCAGCTCTTCAGGTAAATTAAAATCAAATAAATCTATATTCATAGTTTCCATCCTTCTTATGTCAATAAAGCCGAACTTAGTTCTGTTTCACAGAACTTAGTGAGACTTATCCTAAATTCAACTAATTCTTTATGAGATTTGGATAAAGCCGAACTTAGTTCTGTTTCACAGAACTTAGTGAGACTTATCCTATATTCAACTAATTCTATATGAGATTTGGATACAACTTTGATTAATAATCTCTTTATTAGTATATTTGTTTAATAAAAATATTATTGTAATAGTATTCCAATATCTGTTGATAGGTATACCCTGCTTCAGCCATACCCTTTGCACCCCATTGAGACATACCTGTGCCGTGTCCTAAGCCTTGTCCATGTATTATGTAACTCTGTTCTTTTGTTGCTACTCTAATAATATTATCTTTATCTAAAATCATATATTCTTCCTGATTATTATTAGCATTAGACAGAACAGAAATACCATCAGCAGATTGTAAATATAGTTGATTATCCATATTCACAGATGATTCCGTAACCCCACCAGCACCTAATATCTGAACCCTGCCTGTCTGTTCTATTTCAAAAAGAGAGCTCTGAACACCAACAGATAAACCTCCTAGTAACGTACGATAATAATCAGGATATTTGACAGGAATAGATGTATTACCATCAGCTAATAATGTAACCCTTCCAGAGGGTCCTTGTTGAGATATTTTTAAATCTAATATTGGTTTAGTAAAATCGATAGCAGAATCTAATTGATAATGATTTACATTTTGCGTTATAAAGTCGGCAGATAACGGACCAGCTATCCATGAATAAGAATTATTCTCTTTAACAGTATCTAATATAACAACCTCTTGCCCAAATGACAAGGTTGTAAGTACATCAAAATAATACGTGCTTGGACCAACGCGTAAATTAACCTTATCATCATTTAATATACCATAAGATAATCCTAATGTATTTTTTTTAGATAATAGATTAATAAAATCACTTCTTACATAGCCAGTATTACCGTCTGAAAGCACTATAAAATACCAATTCATAGCTTTGGTTTGAGCCAACTCATCCCACGTAGAAGGCTTTACAGAAGTAAAAGGTATATTATCTCCCCATACCTCTGTCCCATGAGATGTTGTTCCACCAGCATTTGAAGAATAGAATGCAGTGATTGGATTATTATTATATGTTATTATAGTTCCTTTAGTTTCATCCACTGCTAGTCTAATTGAATTTGTTTCTTTATCAACACCGTAATAAGCCTGATCTGCAGTTGTATCATATATATTAGCAATAGGATTTCTTGAATTTATCAATTTTTGATAAGCAAATGTTCTAGCTGCAACAGCTTGAGCTTTAAGTGCTTCTAAAGGCCAACTGTTATACATTTCTGATCCAACTACTGAATACAAATACGTATCTAGTGGAAGATGGTTAACTACAGCAAGCTCATTATTATATAGCTGAATATATATTTCTCCTCTATATCTTAATGAATTCCCTTGATACTTACGCTCATCAATCTTAATATAAGAATTATCTGTTTTTGATGTTAGATTTATTAAACTTTGTTTAGAAAATGACATCAAGCTATTTTTAATAATAGTATTGCTAACAATGTTTCCTGTTTCCTTATAGATTACATAAGAGTCACTATTTGCTTCCAAAATATTAATCCCTACAAATTGCTGCTGCAAAGATTGTTTTAATTGTTGATGCTCAACTGTTGTTGCTGAATCCCCTACCCATACTTGATACTCCCAAATTCCATTATTATAAACCTGTGCCACATAAGAATTAAAGCCTCTATTATTTATTTCATTAACCTTCAAAAGTGCATCATTCTTATTACTATATGTTCCAAAAGACCAATGTAAATTACCGATAATCTTGCTCGTAATTTTGAGTTCATTTGTTATTGCCTGTTGAACTTCATAAGTATTTGTGATTGTTTCATAGCTTCCAACTGTTACCCTATAATTATCTATATTATTTTTTTTAATAACCTCTACAATTGGCTCTAAATTTATCTCTTCAATATTTTTTATTCTTTCAACTATATTTATAACCTCTACTAAATTAGTAGATTCTAATACTAGCAAAGAATAGCGATCATATTGAATTCCAATTTTTTCATCATTCATAGAATTATATATAAATGGCGATAAATTAACGCTTGAACTACTGGTTAATATTAATCCTAAAGAACTACTAGCAGTAATTTTCCCTTCATAATCTGACTGATCATTTAATAGCATAACCTTAATTTCATTTAAGCTTTGAGATTGAACAGCAGATGGTATTACAGAAATAGAAAATAAACCAACAATCATCAATACAATAAATATTTTTTTTGATGCTTTTCTATGAAGATACATACCAGACAACCTTTCATTTCATTTTTTCTCAAATTAAAATTTTCGACATTAATCTATATTATTCTGCAATAAAAAAGCGGATGATTATACCATTTAAGAAGGACTCGACTTTACAAGTATTTGTAGTTTTAATATTAATAGACTAATACGCTTTTTCTAATATATTAATAACATCTTGATACGTGGCTTCCTTAGGATTAAAGATAATAGCCCCATCATTAATTGCGGTCATTGCAACTCTATCAAAATCTTCCCTCTTAACACCTGCCTCACTTAATCTAGTTGGAAGATTAGCTTTATTATTATAATAGCTAATATAGTCACGAACTGTTTCAAGTAGCTTTAAGGCTCTATCTGCTTTTGATGTGGCAGCATAAACCTCTGCTCCAGCTAACGGAAGTAATAACTCTTCATAGGAGTCAGCTAAAACATCCATATTGTATTCAATTCCGTATGGTAACAAAATTGCCATGGCATCACCATGCGGAACATGACAAACACCACCTAATGAATGTCCAATCGCGTGGATAAGACCAACCATTGAATTTGAAAAGGATACTCCGGCCATTAGGGATGCATTAGCCATTGCTATTCTAGCCTCTTCATCTTTGCCATCTTTGACGGCTCTAGGTAAATATTCTCTAATTAAATTAATAGCCGCCATTGCATATGCATCGCTTAAAGGATTTTTTTGAATACATGTATAAGCCTCAATTGCATGAACTAATGCATCCATACCGGTTGAAGCGGTTATTTTAGCAGGTAATGAAGTAGTCATTCTTGGATCTAATACTGCTACATCAGGAAGTAACTTGTAGGAAACAAACTCCATTTTTACATCTTTATCAGGATTAGCAATTACTGCTACTAGGGTTACTTCAGAACCCGTACCAGCAGTAGTAGGGACAACAATAAATGGCTGTTGTTTGTTTGTTAAAATCTCTGCACCCATAAAGTTTAATATATCATCCGTATTCTCTGTAATAACTATATTTAATCCCTTCGCAGTATCAATAACCGAGCCCCCACCAATAGCTATTATAGAATCGCAGTTATTTTTTCTATAAATTCTTGCTATATCGTTAACAACTTTTATTGAGGAATCTGCAGGAATATCTTCATATAAAGCACCAACAGTAATATCTGAACCTTTAAAAGCAGTTAAAACCTGCTCTACAATTCCTAGTTGAACTAGCATAGCATTAGTAAGAACAATTGGATTTTTAGCACCTAAATTTTTTAATTCAAAAGGAATATTTTCTAACGCTTTTTTACCTGAAAGGATTTTCACAGAATTCAAAAATTCATAATATGAAGGAATCAAAATAAACCTCTCCTTAATTGTTATTTTCTCATACTCCAAATAATGTTGCCTTATATATCTTAAATCTACTAGAATCTCTATCTGGCATAGACTTTAAAACTTTTTTAGTGATAAATGGTGGAAAAAGATAAGCTTCAACAATATATATCACTCTTACAAATGACATAGCAAAGCCTATGTCTCCTTTAAGTGTATATCTATGTTCGGCAAATGCTTGAGCAATTCCAAGCTGACCAGTTAATACTAATAAAGCAGCCTCAATATTCTTAAAATAAATTGCTAAATCTGGGTTTTCTATTTCACTAGCTTTTAATAAAGTTAGCCTTCTGCCTTCTTTTTTTATGGCCACTGATGGACCAAAGTCGTCTACCTTAAGCATAATTACTGAGCTATCCTTCCAAGTAACAACCTCTTTTTTTACATAGCTATCTAACCTAGCAGACGCTATTATTGCTCTTCCAAGAAACCACATAACTATCTTAGCAACAAAGCCCTTAAATCGCTTGTTTCCCAGAACAATTTCGTTGTATGTACTCATCTTATCACCCCTTATTAGTATTCTACTAAACTATATTATATCAATTTTTCTAATAGATTGCTCTAAACTTAATTCATGAAATTCTTTCACATTGGTATTTACTATTTTTTTTAAAGAGAAAACGACTTCTATATAATCAGAAGTGGTTTTAATATTACACTTCACTTGAAGTCGTTTTCTTTTTAAGATATAGTATTATATTTTGCAACGTGCTCACGTTGTCCGTTATCTTTCTTTAAGAATTAAAATAAGTAAGAAAGGTAACTCCCAAAAGCCGCACTTATACAAACTATAATACGTAGGAAAAAACAAGGGGACGGTTCTTTTGTTTCCAAAAAGGAAACAAAAGAACCGTCCCCTTGTTTTCTAACATGGAAATTTAATGATACTTTTACGCTTTTCTATGCACAATAAAAGAGTATAATAGTACTATATTGATTACAAGGATGTGATTATACTTTGAAAATAAAGTATCTAGTAATTTCTCTTGTTTTAATCATTATTATAGTAGCTGTTGCAATATACGTTTCTAATGACCAAAAAATCGTGCTTCCTTTAGATAGATTAAATAAATTAGATGCTGATATTGTTTATGAACTAAATACAGACAACTGGTATTCAAAGATTGTAGTTGATTATGACCCTGAAAAGTATTCTGATACCATATATTATACGATGGAATATTATTACTTAGAATATATTGGGGACAATGAAATATTTAAAGAAGATAAACCTTTCAAGTATAAGCTTTCATTGTTTGTTCAATCTATTTCTGGAGAAAGTTCTTCTGTGACAAAAAATCCTATACCTGGTTCCAGTACACCTGGTTACGTATTAGATATGTATCCTGATAAAGCTACACTAGAAATAGATATTGATGGTCAAGTAGAAACTTATGAACTACTAAGACAAGAGTAAACTAAATAATATCGTCATATATTTTACAAAGCATATAAAATTCGACTTCTTTAACTAGAAGTCGTTTTTTTTAATAAGTATTTGTAGTTTGCATAAGTGCGGCTTTTGGAAGTGAAACGGACAACGCGAGCATGTTGCAAACTACAAATACTATATATTCAACCTAACTATATAAAAAAGACTTCTAGTCTCAAAAAATATGTTTTTTTACATTTCTTCGGTAATAATCTTGTCTAGTGCATGTCCTGGTGGTACCATTGGTAGAACCTTTTCATCAATATCTACAATAAAATCAATTACTACTGGTCCATTATTATCTAAAGCTTTTTTGAAAACATCATCAACATCTTCTTTATTCGTTACTCTATAACCAGTAGCTCCATATGCTTCAGCAAGCTTAACAAAATCTGGTCCTCTATCTAAAGTAGTCTCTGAAAATCTTCCTTCATAAAACATCTGTTGCCACTGTCTAACCATTCCTAAAGTTCCGTTATTCATAATTGCTATAATTATCGGCAACTTGTAATATACTGCCGCCGCTAATTCATTACAATTCATTCTAAAACTGCCATCACCAGCAATATTAATAACACGTTTTTCCGGCATACCTACCTGAACTCCCATTGCTGCTCCTGTGCCATAACCCATAGTTCCCAATCCACACGAGGATATAAATGTTCTCGGCTTAGTATATTTATAAAATTGTGCTGCCCATATTTGATTTTGCCCAACCTCAGTAGCAATTATTGCATCACCATTTGTTATATCATAAATTCTTTCTATAATATATTGTGGTCTTAAAACATCATCCTCCTTATATTTCAACGGATGTTCCTTCTTTATTTGCATTACTTCTTCGTACCATTCACCTTTATCTTTACTCTCAATATTCTTATTTAATAATTCCAATACACCTTTAACATCACCAATAATGTGATGATGAGTTTTAATGTTTTTATTTATTTCTGCAGGGTCAATATCGATTTGTAATATCTGTGCAGATGGAGCGAATCGTTCAACTTTACTAATAACACGATCACTAAATCTAACTCCAATCGCAATTAGTAAATCACATTTCGTTACTGCAATATTAGACGCTTTAGTACCATGCATTCCAATCATTCCAGTAAATAAATCACTAGTTCCAGGGAAACCACCTAATCCCATCATACTTGAAGAGACAGGTGCATTTATCTTATTCACAAATTTAATCAACTCATCAACAGCACCTGAATAAACCGTACCTCCTCCAGTATAGATAAAAGGTCTTTTAGAATTCTTTATTAAATCTACAGCGGATTTAATATCTTCTTCAGATACTGTTACTTTTCTTTTTATTTCCTTAGGTTTTTCATGAATATATTCAGTTGAAACAGCAGTAACATCTTTTGGAATGTCCACTAATACAGGTCCTGGTCTTCCTTCTTGTGCAATATAAAATGCTCTTCTAATCGTTACAGCTAAATCTTTAATATCCTTAACAATAAAATTATGTTTTGTAATAGGCATTGTAACTCCTGAAATATCTACTTCTTGAAAGCTATCCTTCCCTAATAAAGAAACAGGAACATTACCCGTTATAGCTACTAATGGAACAGAATCCATATAAGCAGTTGCAATTCCTGTAACAATGTTTGTTGCTCCAGGTCCTGATGTTGCTATACATACTCCTACTTTCCCAGTTGCTCTTGAATAACCATCCGCAGCATGAGCCGCACCTTGTTCATGTGAAGTTAATATATTTCTTATTTCTTCCTTATGCTTGTACAATTCATCAAAAATATTTATTACTGTACCACCAGGAATACCAAAGACGGTGTCAACACCTTGCTCCTTTAAACATTCTATAATGATTTCAGCTCCATTAAGATACATTATGCCTGCTTCCCCCTTTATCTTATTTTAAATTTTATATGCTAAAGGGTGCAGATAACTACACCCTATATAATCATATTTTAAACACTGCTCCTGTACTTGCAGAGCTAACCAATTTTGCATATCTAGCCAAATAACCAGTTTTTATCTTCGGTTCAGGTGCAATCCAATGTTTTCTTCTCTCCTCTAAAACATCATCATCAACTTCTAATGAAATTGTTCCAGTTAACATATCAATAGAGATATTATCACCGTTCTCAACTAACGCAATAGGTCCACCCTCTGCAGCCTCAGGAGATACATGTCCAATCGATGCACCTTTTGTAGCACCACTAAATCTTCCATCAGTAATCAATGCCACATCTTTATCAAGACCCATTCCGGCTAAAGATGAAGTTGCAGATAACATTTCCCTCATACCTGGACCACCTTTTGGACCTTCATAACGAATTACTATTACTTGACCTTTATTTATTTTTCCATCCATAATAGCACTTAGAACATCTTCTTCGGAATCAAATACATTTGCTGGTCCTTTATGCTGTAACATTTCTTTTGCAACAGCTGATCTTTTTACGACCGAACCATCAGGTGCTAAATTCCCTTTCAATACAGCAATACCACCAGTTTCACTGTGAGGATTATCTATACTTCTAATAATATTTTGATTTAAATTAATTACATCCTTAATGTTTTCTCCAATTGTTTTACCGGTTACTGTTATTAAATTCAGATTTAATAAATTTTTAGATGATAATTCTTTCATAACCGCACTAACTCCACCAGCTTCATCAAGATCCGTTATATGATGATTACCAGCTGGACTTAACTTGCAAAGGTTAGGAGTTTTTGCACTTAATTCGTTTGCAATATCTATATTTAAATCAACATTTGCTTCATGTGCAATTGCAGGAAGATGAAGCATGCTGTTCGTACTACATCCTAATGCCATATCAACAGTTAAAGCATTTATAAACGCTTCTTTTGTCATAATATCTCTAGGTTTAATATCTTTATCAAGTAACTCTTTTATTGCCATCCCTGCATACTTGGCAAGACGAATCCTTTTAGCCTGTACAGCAGGGATTGTTCCATTGCCCGGTAATCCCATTCCTATAGCTTCAGTTAAACAATTCATGCTATTAGCTGTAAACATACCAGAGCAAGAGCCACATCCGGGACAAGCGTTTTCTTCATATTCATTTAGCTCACACTCAGTTATATTTCCTACTTGATATGAACCTAAAGCTTCAAAAACTGTCGTTAAACTTATATCCTTACCACTTACTTTCCCAGGAAGCATTGGACCACCACTAACAAAAATAGTTGGTATATTAACACGGGCTGCTGCCATTAGCATACCGGGAACAATCTTATCACAGTTTGGCACCATAACTAAGGCATCAAATTTGTGTGCTAAAGCCATAGCCTCAATCGAATCTGCAATCAATTCCCTAGTAACTAAGGAATACTTCATCCCACTATGTCCCATAGCTATCCCATCACAAACTCCAATTGCCGGTATCTCGATAGGTGTACA
The DNA here is from genome assembly GCA_964538675.1 of uncultured Bacillaceae bacterium. Taxonomy (GTDB): domain Bacteria; phylum Bacillota; class Bacilli; order Tepidibacillales; family Tepidibacillaceae; genus CAZIGM01. The sequence goes on from CAZIGM010000029.1 coordinate 21,609, forward strand.
TCCCTTCATTCTAACTCCAGCTTTAACTGCATCCACAATAGTATCTAGATGAACATGTCCAGGAACTATTTCGCTTTTTGCATTAACAACCCCAACTAATGGTTGATTAATTTCCTCATCAGTATAACCCATTGCCTTGAATAATGACCGATGAGGTGCTTTTCCTACGCCTTTTTTAACATCATCACTTCTCATATTCTCACATCCTAATATATTGGCTCTCCATTACTTCGTGTATATTCATGAAAGGCAGCTATCAATTTCTTCGTTATGTTTCCTACAGTGCCATCTTCACCAATTACGCGCTGATCAACAGCTGTAACAGGTATTACTTCTGCAGCTGTACCAGTTAAGAAACATTCGTCAGCAATATATACATTAAACAAAGAAAATTCTTTCTCTACAACCTTATAATTCATTTGTTCAGCTAAATACATAACTGTTCTGCGTGTAATTCCATCTAATATTCCTACATGCACTGGAGGTGTGTAGATTACTCCGTCTTTTATGATGAAAATGTTATCTCCTGTACATTCAGCTACTATACCATCATGATTAAGCATTAAAGCTTCAGGTACACCTGCTCTATTGGCTTCTATTTTTGCTAATATATTGTTTAAATAATTCAAGGATTTAATTTGTGGATCGACTATAGTTGCCTTATTTCTTCTTTGAGTTGCGGTTACAATAGGCATCCCTTTTTCATACATTTCTTTAGGGTAAAGAGAAATCGTTGAAGCAATAATAAATACTGTTGCTTTACTACTATTTTTAGGATTAAGTCCTAAGTTTCCCACACCTCTTGTAACTACAGGACGAATATATCCTTCTTTTATTTCATTTCTTCTACATGTTTCAAGCAGTGCTTCTTTAAATTCATCTTTAGTCAGAGGTATTTCAAGCATGATTGCCTTCGCAGTATTATATATTCTATCAATATGCTCTTTACATTTAAAAACCCGACCATTATACACTCGAATACCTTCAAAAACTCCGTCACCATATAAAATGCCTTGATCAAACACGGATACCTTAGCATCAGATTTAGTTACATACTCACCATTAAGATAAATGATTAACTCTTTAGTCATTTAATCCACTCCCATAAAAGTACATTATTTTATTAGTCTTATTGTAAAGCATTAACGATTAATTGTCCCATTTCCTTTGTGCCAACGAGTTTTTTACCCTCACTCATAATATCGCCTGTTCGATAATTCAGATCTAAAATCTTGGTCACAGCCTCTTCTATACATTTAGCTTCTTCTTCTAAATTAAAAGAATAACGGAGCATCATTGCTACAGAAAGAATTGTTGCAATTGGATTTGCTTTATCTTGACCAGCAATATCTGGTGCTGAACCATGTATTGGTTCATACATTCCCAAAGTAGATTCACCAATACTTGCAGAAGGTAACATTCCAATAGAGCCTGTAATCATACTTGCTTGGTCTGATAGGATATCACCAAACATATTCTCTGTGAGTATTACATCGAACTGCTTAGGATCGCGCACTAACTGCATTGCTGCATTATCCACATATAAATGAATTAATTCTACATCAGGATAATCCTTTGCTACCTCTTCAACTACAGATCTCCATAATCTAGATGTTTCTAATATATTAGCTTTATCAACACTTACTAAATTTTTATTTCTTTTCAAAGCTATATCAAAAGCTCTTCTTGCTATTCTCTCAATTTCATAAGCTGAGTAAGACATAGTATCATACGCTTCTTCACCGTTAATTCCTGTCCTTCTGCCTCTCTCGCCAAAATATACGCCGCCTGTTAATTCTCTTACAACCATTATATCTAATCCTCGTCCAATAATCTCAGGTTTTAAAGGACAAGCATCTTTTAAAGTCTCATAAAGTATTGCTGGTCTAAGATTTGCAAAAAGTCCTAGTCCACTTCGCAACCCAAGTAGAGCTTTTTCTGGTCTATTATTTCCATCTAGGTGATCCCATTTTGGACCCCCAACAGCTCCTAATAAAACTGAATCACTTTGTTTACACACTTCTAAGGTTTCCTTAGGAAGTGGTTCTCCCGTCTTATCGATAGCAACACCACCTGCTAAAACTTCTGTGCAATTAAATTCATGTCCATATTTCTTTTCAATCCCTTTTAAAACTAAAACTGCCTGTTCTATAATATCAGGACCAATACCATCACCTGGTATAATAGCAATATAGAATTTCATATTTTACCTCCAAATCATCTATCTAAAAATATTTATCACGTAATATTTTTTGTTATTTGATTAATCAATCCATTAGCTTTAATAATTTCCTGCATAAATTCTGGAAATGGTTGAGCTTGATAATATTCATCTTTTGTAATATTGTGAATCTTTCCTGTAGTAAAGTCTATTTCAATTTCATCATTTGCTGAAATTTTTTCAACAGCTTCCTCACATTCTAATATTGCTAAACCAATATTAATAGCATTACGATAAAAAATTCTTGCAAACGTAGAAGCAATAATACATGATATTCCTGATGCTTTTATAGCAATTGGTGCATGTTCTCTTGATGAACCACATCCAAAATTCTTATTAGCTACAATAATATCGCCCTCTTGAACATTATCTGCAAATGTAGAATCAATATCTTCCATACAATGTTTAGCTAATTCTTTAGGATCTGAAGTATTTAGATATCTTGCAGGAATAATTACATCAGTATCTACATTATCACCATATTTAAAAACCTTTCCTCTTGCTTGCATTATATATCCCCCTTCAAAAATCTCCTTGCCAAGTTTATATTAAGCCGAACTTTATTCAGATGGAGTTTTAACTCCATCTGAATTTATGTGAGACTTATCCTAAATTCATTCTCCCCAACTTATGAAGTGGGGGTCTTATTATATCTGGATTAATTCAGGATTGCTTATTTTCCCAGTCAATGCAGACGCAGCTGCAACAGCAGGACTAGCTAGATAAACCTCTGATTCCGGATGTCCCATACGTCCAACAAAATTTCGATTAGTAGTCGCAATAGCCCTTTCACCTTTAGCTAGGATACCCATGTGTCCACCAAGACAAGGTCCACAAGTCGGTGTGCTAAATACTGCCCCTGCTTTTACTATATCTTCTATTAAGCCCTCTTTTAATGCTTGCAAATATATCTTTTGAGTTCCAGGAAATACTATAACCCTAACTCC
>CAZIGM010000030.1:0-24004 GCA_964538675.1 uncultured Bacillaceae bacterium
AGAGAAGGCATGAAGAATATTGTTAGAAATGGTTCTATGACTTTTTCGGCTATTAGTGCAGTTACTGTAACTCTTCTAATATTAGGAGTTGTCCTTGTATTAGCAATGAATGTTAATCATTTAGTGGATGTTATCGAGAATCAAGTGGAAATAATTGTTGAACTAGAGTTAACGATAGATGATTCGAGAACTAATGAAATAGAGAATGAAATTAAAAATATTAATGGTGTTAAATCTATTAGTTATGTATCAAAAGAAGAAGGTCTTGAAGAGCTTAAAGATAGTTTAGGAGAACAATCGTACTTATTAGAAGGGTTAGAGGAAGAAAACCCATTATATGATATGTTTATTGTTCAGGCATTTGACCCTCAAAGTATTGGTACAATTGCTGATGAAATTAATATAATTGCTGATGTTGTTAATGTGGATTATGGACAAGGTACTGTTGAAAAGCTGTTTACGATTACAAAGTGGGTTAGAAATATTGGAGTAATTTTTATTGTGGGATTGGCATTTACAGCAATGTTTTTAATCTCGAACACTATTAAAATAACAATAAATGCAAGAAGGAAAGAAATCGAAATAATGAAATTAGTAGGCGCTACTAATTGGTTTATACGTTGGCCTTTTTTCGTAGAAGGTTTTCTATTAGGGATATTTGGTTCAATTATTCCGATTATATTAGTGCTTCTTGGCTATAAATTTGTTTTGGACAAAATAAGCTCTGATTTCACATTAGCGTTTTTCGAGTTACTACCTATATATCCATTATCGCTGCAAGTATCACTTTTACTTATTGGTATTGGTGCTTTTATTGGGATTTGGGGAAGTCTCACTTCTGTTCGTCGTTTTTTAAAAATATAAAGATAAGAATCTAGTAAATAGCATTAATAATGGTTTTAAGGAGAGGAATAAGATTATGATTAAAAGAAGATACATATATATATTTGTAATTTTCATATTAATAGTATCATTTGTTATTCCTACCTTTGAAGTAAATGCTGAAAGTGAATGGGAAAGATTAGATAGAGAAATACAAGAACTTCAAAAACAAAAGGAAGAAGCAGCTAGGGAATCTCAAGCATTAAAAGAACAGATTAGTCAAGTACAACAAGAACAAAAGGAAATTGAAAAAGAGTTGGCAAAGATTAATGAGGAAATCAAAGAAGCTGAGAATGAACTATTTGCTTTAGAAAAAGAAATAGCTGATGTAACCAATCAAGCAAAGGATGCATCAGAACAACTAGAAGAGGCTGAGAAACGTGTCGAAGAAAGAGATAATCTATTAAAAACTAGGGTTAGGTTAATGTATAAAAATGGTTCCGTTGATTATTTAGAAGTTTTACTTAATTCTACTAGTTTCACAGATTTTCTTCAAAGATTTAGTGCTTTACAAAAGATTGTCGAATCAGATAAAAATATATTAACAGCTAACATTAATGATAAAAATCTTATTGAAGAGAAAAAAAATGAGATTGATACTTATTTAGCTAGCTTAGAGAATTTATTTACTGAGACTGAGGAATTAAGGGCTAGCTTAAGAATAAAAGAAGAGAAAAGATTATTTCAAATGGCTTCATTAGATGAAAAAGCCGCTGAATTGCATGAGGCAAATGAAGAGGAAGAAAGAATAATCAGTGAACTAGCATTAGCTCAATCTAAGAAAATAAATGAAAAAAGACTATTAGAATATAGTGGAGGAACATTTGCTTGGCCTGTACCAGAAAGCACACGCATTACTTCCGATTACGGTTTGAGAATAGATCCCTTTACCGGCTACAAAACAGGACATTCTGGTATAGACATTGGTCATGCCCCGAATAAGTCTTCACTTTATGGTGCAGATATTGTGGCAGCTACTGATGGTGTAGTCATTGTTGCATCTTATGTTAGTGGTTATGGTAATACTGTAATGATTGATCATGGTAGTGGAATATGGACTCTTTATGGGCATATAAGAAATGGTGGAATCAAGGTTGATGTAGGTGAATCGGTTGTAAAAGGAGAAAAAATAGCCGAGGTTGGTTCTACTGGAAGGTCTACTGGACCACATCTACACTTTGAAGTTAGAGAAAATAATGTACCCGTTAATCCATGGAAGTATTTAAAATAATAGCTTAATAGAATTGTATTTAAAACGGTATAGTATTTATATATACCGTTTTTGATTTAAAAATAGTATAATAATCAGTACATGCTTATCATATAATTAAAGGTATAAGTATGAAGGGGTGGCATCATGTATGAATCTTAATGGAAAAAAGTTAATAATTATTTTAATAATAACGATATTTTTAAGCAGTTATCTTACACTGTATATTTCAAATAATACTAATTTATTTGCTATATCTGAACCGAGCACATCTCCTTTAGAAGATAATAAAGAGCCAGATGATTTTGAAAAATTAGTAGAAATATATAATAAAATCCAAGCACTCTATATAGAGGATACAGATTCTAATGAGTTAATCGATGGAGCTATTCAAGGTATGGTTGATTCCTTAGGAGATCGGCATTCTACTTATATGGATGCTAATGAGGCTGAGCAATTCTACACACCGCTAGATGATTCGTTTGAAGGTATTGGTGCGGAAGTAACTATGGAAAATGGTAAAGTAACAATTGTGGCACCAATAAAAGGAAGTCCATCAGAAAAAGCAGGAATTCAACCTAAAGATCAAATCATCAAAGTAAATGGAGAGTCTCTTGAAGGATTAAGTCTATATGAAGCAGTTAATAAAATTAGGGGACCAAAAGGTACAGAGGCTTTATTAGAGGTTATTCGACCTAATATTAATGAACCACTTACAATTTCAGTTATTAGAGATGAGATTCCAAACATTACCGTTTATTCGGAAACGATAAAAACAAGAGAAGGGCTTATAGGCAAAATAGAAATAGCTAATTTTGGCGAAAATACTTTTAAAGAATTTAATAGCGCAATAAAGGATTTACAAAAACAAAATATTAAGGGTTTAATTCTTGACTTGCGTGGAAATCCAGGCGGCTATTTACAAAGCGTATTAGATATTGGTGATTTAGTAATACCTAATGGTGGAGTAATAGTTCAAATTGAAGATAAATCAAAAAATACAACTGCTTACAAATCAAATATGATGGAAGCAAAATATCCTATTGTTACACTTATAGATGGAGGTTCTGCAAGCGCATCCGAAATTCTAGCTAGTGCCTTACAAGAAGCTGGGGGGTATCCGTTGGTTGGGCAGACAACATACGGCAAAGGTACTGTGCAAAATGTTTATGAGCTAAATGATGGAAGTAATGTAAAGTTATCTATAGCTAAATGGCTTACCTCAAATGGTAATTGGATTAACGAAAAAGGTGTAGAACCAGATATCGAAGTAGCACAACCAGATTATTATGAGGCAATGTCTTTCCCTGAAAATATAAATTTAAAATATGATGATAACAATGTCTATGTAATGAACTTGCAACTTATATTAAATGGGCTTGGATATGACTCTAAAAGGAACGATGGCTATTTTGATAAGAATACTGAATTAGCTTTAAAGTCTTTTCAAAAGGCTCAGGGATTAGAAATAACGGGAATTGTTGATTCAAAAACAGGGGAGTTTCTTCAAAATAAAATTATTGAGAAAATAAAAGATCCAGCTAATGACACACAACTTCAAGTTGCAATTGAAACCTTGAGAAAAATGCTTGAATAAGCAGGAAAGTTCCTTATCTGTAGCGAAATTATAACACTAGTAATTAGGGGTTTATTATAGAAATACATCTATTAATCCCCTTTTTTGACTAGTGTTTCTTATTATAAGAGGGTAATTCAACTAGTAGGGGGGACTTATTAAAAGATGGAAATACTTAAGGAAGTTATAAATCAGATTCCCAACTTATTTATTCATCCAATGTTATACGTTGGATTTATTATATTGATCTTATTATATAGAAGACAAATTTTATTGGAGAGGAAGTTATTCAGTTCCAGAATACATTTTTTATCCCACGAGGTGCTTTCATCTCTTGCCCTCGGTTTAGTAGGGGGAATATTTGCTTCATCAATAATATTAACATTAGGTATTGTAATTCATCCTCAAGAAATGTGGATTGTATGGGCTATATCATTATTTTTAATTATTTTTAATATACGTTTTCTTTGCTTATCTTATGCTACTGGTATATTGGGAATAATAGCGGGGCTCTTACAATATTTCAATATATCTAGTACAAGCCCGATAATAGAGTTAATTCTAAATATACATATACCTTCTTTAATTGCAATAGTTGCTATATTGCATTTGTTTGAAGCAATACTAATTAGAATTCAAGCTTCAAAACAGGCTACGCCAATATTTATCGAAACTAAAAGGGGAAAATTAGCTGGTGCATATAATATACAATCGTATTGGCTATTACCCCTATTTTTAATAGTGGCAACAGGTGATGTAAATGGAATGGATGTTAATATATCTTGGTGGCCATTAATAGGTGGTGGTGGCGGGTTAGCAATTTTACCTGTACCGGCCATTATAGGATATAACGATACTACATCAGTTTATTCTCCTTATAGGAAAAGTAGAATAGCTTCAAAATCTCTTTTTATATATAGTTTAATATTATTAGCAATGGCTTTTATTGTTGAGGAATATGTTGAATATCAGATATTTGCAGCATTTTTTGCAGGATTTGCGCATGAATTGATTCATATTGTTGGAAAATGGAAAGAAAAGAAGTTGCCTTCAAAATATGTTCATCCAAAGGAAGGTCTTATGGTTCTAGCAGTACTTCCCGGAAGTATAGCTCAGAAAGAGGAAATACATGATGGTGAAGTTATAATCAAAGCAAATGGAGTATCGGTTAATACTAAAGAAGAATTATATTATGCTTTACATCAGCAACCAACATTTGTAAAGTTAGAAATAATAAATTTGAATGGTCAAATAAAATTTATGAATCATTCACTATATACTGATGATCATCACCAATTAGGTATAATTTTAGCCCCTGATGATGATGCTCCATACTATATAGAGGTAAAAAATATTAATATATTTAAACTTATAATGCAAAAAATGAAGAAGATTGCTCGATAGAATCTAAAGTTATGCTTTGATTCCAATCTTTCTAATAGATAAATTACAAAAAAGCCATTTATGGTTTTTTAGGCTGTTGAAAATGCCCAATTTCTTCGTTACAGCTTAAATCTTCGATACTCACTTACGTTAAGTAAGCTCCGTTCCTCGATTTAAGCGTGCCTTGAACTAGAGCATTTTCAACAGCCTAATTTTGTTGACTTTGTCAACAATCTGAAAAACCATTTATGGTTTTTATTAATTTTTAATAACAAAAAAATGTTAAATATTGATCCAGATATGTTAAAGTGCCTTTTACTATCCAACAAGGAACATTTGTTCTTGTGTGTTAAAATATATTTGTGGTATAATTTAAGCCTATTAAATGTATGTAGGGGAGAATAACAATGAAACAGGTCTTTCAACTACAATCAAATTACAAACCTCAAGGAGATCAACCGAAAGCTATTGAAGCTTTAGTTAATGGAATATATAAAGATGAAAAACATCAAGTATTGTTAGGAGCAACTGGGACTGGAAAAACATATACTGCGGCTAATGTTATTGCTAAAATTAATAAACCAACTCTGGTAATCGCTCATAATAAAACGTTGGCAGCACAGTTAACAAGTGAATTCAAAGGTTTTTTTCCAAATAATGCAGTAGAATACTTTGTAAGTTACTATGACTATTACCAACCTGAAGCTTATATGCCACATACTGATACATATATTGAAAAAGATGCAAAAATAAATGACGAAATAGATAAACTACGCCACTCTGCAACAAGTGCAGTAATAGAGAGAAATGATGTTATCATAGTATCTAGTGTTTCTAGTATTTATGGATTAGGATCGCCTGATGAATATCGTGAACTAGTTCTATCATTAAGAGTTGGAATGGAGAAGGAAAGAAATGAAATTCTTCGTAAATTGGTTGATATTCAATATCAGAGGAATGATTTTAACTTTGTACGAGGAACGTTTCGCGTCAATGGTGATGTTTTAGAGATTTTTCCTGCCTCAAGAAGTGAACAGGCTGCGCGTGTAGAATTTTTTGGTGATGAAATTGAACGTATTCGAGAGATAGATGTTCTTACTGGTGAGGTTTTAGGTGATAGGAACCATATTGCTATTTTCCCAGCCTCTCACTTTGTTACAAGAGAAGAGAATATGAGAAGGGCAATAGGAGACATTGAACAGGAACTTGAGTTAAGATTAGTGGAATTAAATGGTAAAGGAAAACTTTTAGAAGCTCAGCGATTAGAGCAAAGAACTAGATATGATATAGAAATGATGTCTGAAATTGGATTTTGTTCAGGGATTGAGAATTATTCAAGACATATTGAAGGTAGACCTGCAGGATCGACTCCAAGTACATTACTTGATTATTTTCCAAATGATTTTTTAATTTTAATTGATGAATCTCATGTAACAATTCCTCAAATAAGAGGTATGTATAATGGAGACCAAGCAAGAAAAAGAGTTCTTGTAGACCATGGCTTTCGTTTACCATCTGCAATGGACAATAGACCACTTAAATTTGATGAGTTTGAAAAACATATACATCAAATAATATATATATCAGCAACACCTGGACCATATGAGTTAGAGCTCGCACCTGAGGTAATAGAGCAAATTATACGTCCAACAGGCTTGGTTGATCCAGAAATTGAAGTTAGACCAATAAAAGGTCAAATCGACAATCTTATTGGTGAAATTAATGAATGTGTAAAAAAGAAGGAAAGAGTATTGGTTACTACTCTAACAAAAAAGATGTCGGAAGATCTAACCGATTATCTTAAAGAGGTTGGAATAAAGGTAAAGTATCTCCATTCAGATATAAAAACGCTTGAGAGAATAGAAATAATACGTGAACTTCGTTTAGGAGAATTTGACGTTATTGTTGGAATAAATCTACTTAGAGAAGGTTTAGACATACCTGAGGTTTCTTTAATTGCAATTCTTGATGCTGATAAAGAGGGTTTCTTAAGATCAGAAAGATCATTAATACAGACAATTGGTAGGGCGGCAAGAAATGTTAATGGAAAGGCAATAATGTATGCAGATAAAATAACAAATTCAATGAAAATAGCAATTGACGAGACAAGTCGACGTCGCAATATTCAAATAGCATTTAATGAAAAACATGGAATAGTACCACAAACAATCAACAAAAGAATTAGTGATGTGATAGAAGCTGTAAAGGTTGCTGAGCATAAATCAGGTTATAATGCAACTAAAGGCAATAAATTAAGTAAAAAAGAACGTGTTAATTTAATTGAAAATTTAGAAAAAGAAATGAGAAGAGCAGCAAAAGAGCTTGATTTCGAAAAGGCTGCTGAACTTCGTGACCTGATGATAGAGTTAAGTGCAAAAGGAGTGTAATTATGCCACAAGAGAAAATAGAAATTAAAGGTGCTAGAGTGCATAATTTAAAAAATATTAATGTTTCTATTCCAAGGGATAAATTTGTTGTTTTAACGGGATTAAGTGGATCGGGGAAATCCTCTTTGGCTTTTGACACAATATATGCTGAGGGGCAAAGGCGTTATGTTGAATCATTATCAGCATATGCCAGACAATTTTTAGGGCAAATGGACAAACCAGATGTAGATTCAATTGATGGACTTTCCCCTGCAATTTCAATAGACCAAAAAACTACAAGTAGAAATCCAAGATCAACAGTAGGAACAATAACTGAAATCTATGATTATTTACGTTTATTATATGCAAGAGTGGGTAAACCTCATTGTCCAATACATGGAAATGAAATAACATCACAAACTATTGAACAGATGGTAGATAGAATAAAAATATATCCGGAAAAAACCAAAATTCAAATTTTAGCACCAATTATTGAGGGAAGAAAAGGAGAACATACAAAAGTATTAGAAGAAATTAAGAAAAAGGGATTTGTTAGGGTTAGAATTGACGGAAAGATCATGGACATAAGTGATGATATAGTATTAGAAAAAAATAAAAAACACACAATAGAGTTAGTGGTTGATCGAATAGTCATAAAGCCTGATATAGAAACACGTTTAGCGGATTCTCTTGAAACAGCTCTAAAAATGACTGAAGGTAAAGTGAAAGTTGATATTAACGGAGAGGAAGAATTATTGTTTAGTCAAAAACTTGCATGTCCAATATGCGGTTTTAGCATGGATGAACTTTCACCGAGAATGTTTTCATTTAATAGCCCGTATGGTGCATGTCCTTCATGTGATGGATTAGGGAGTAAAATGGAAATTGACTTAGATCTTATTATTCCCGATAATACAAAGTCTCTAAAAGATGGAGCAATAGAACCTTGGGCAGGCGTTAGTTCAACTTACTATCCACAGTTGTTAGAGGCAATTTGTAATCACATGGGCATAGATTTTGATACTCCAGTTAATAAAATAAGTGAAAAGGAATTAACGACAATTCTATATGGTTCAAAAGGAGAAAGAATTTATTTCCGTTATGAAAATGAATTTGGACATGTAAGAGAAGCTAAAGTAGCGTTTGAAGGTGTTATTCCAAATCTTGAAAGAAGATATAAAGATACATCTTCAGATTATGTAAGAGATCATATCGAAAATTATATGAGTCAGAAAGAATGTCCTAAATGTAATGGAGCACGCTTAAAGAAAGAGATTATCTCAGTTAAGGTCGGAGGATATGATATTGCTCATATTACTGAACTATCAATAAATGATGTATTAGATTTTTTCAATAAATTGGAATTGAACAAAAAGGATAGTACAATAGCCGAGTTGGTTTTAAAAGAAATAAAAGAAAGATTAGGTTTTTTAAAAAATGTAGGTCTAGATTATTTAACTTTAAGTCGTGCTGCTGGTTCATTATCGGGTGGGGAGGCTCAACGTATTAGACTTGCAACACAAATCGGTTCAAGTTTAATGGGAGTTCTTTATATATTAGATGAACCAAGTATTGGGCTTCATCAAAGGGATAACAATCGTTTACTGAAAACTTTAAAGCATATGCGAGATTTAGGAAACACTTTAATAATAGTTGAACATGATGAGGATACGATGTTAGCAGCTGATTATATTATAGACATTGGACCAGGGGCAGGAATTCATGGTGGAGAAATAATAGCAAAAGGAACTCCAGCGGATATTATGAAAAGCGAAAACTCTTTAACTGGTCAATATTTAAGTGGTAAAAAATTCGTTCCTCTACCTTTAGAAAGAAAAAGTCCCAATGGTAATTGGATAAGAATAAAAGAAGCAAAAGAAAACAATTTAAAAAGTATTGATGTTGATATTCCTTTAGGAGTATTTACAAGTATTACAGGTGTTTCTGGTTCAGGTAAGAGCACACTTATTAATGAGATTTTATATAAATCTTTAGCAAAAGAATTACATCGTTCTAAGCAAAAACCAGGAAAATACAAGGAGATAAAAGGTATTGAACACTTAGATAGGGTAGTAGAAATAGATCAATCTCCTATAGGAAGAACACCAAGGTCTAATCCTGCAACTTATACAGGAGTATTTGATGACATACGAGATCTTTTTGCTGAAACAAATGAGGCGAAGGTTAGAGGATATAAGAAGGGACGTTTTAGTTTTAATGTTAAAGGTGGAAGATGTGAGGCTTGTCGTGGTGATGGAATAATAAAAATAGAGATGCACTTTCTTCCTGATGTTTATGTACCATGTGAAGTTTGTAAAGGAAAAAGATATAATCGTGAGACACTTGAAATTAAATATAAGGAAAAGACGATTGCGGATATTTTAGATACAACTGTAGAGGATGCATTAGAGTTCTTTAAAAACATTCCGCGTATTCATAGAAAGCTACAAACAATTTATGATGTAGGCTTAAGTTATATGAAATTAGGACAACCAGCCACAACCTTATCAGGAGGCGAAGCACAAAGAGTTAAATTAGCGTCAGAGTTATACAAGAGAAGTAAAGGCAGAACATTATATATTCTCGATGAGCCCACGACTGGACTTCATATTGATGATGTTGCAAGGCTTTTAATAGTTTTGCAAAAATTAGTTGAGAATGGTGATTCAGTTCTTGTTATAGAACATAATCTAGATGTAATTAAGACATCTGATTATATTATTGATTTAGGACCAGAGGGTGGAGATGGTGGTGGTACTGTAATAACGCAAGGTACACCGGAGCAAGTAATTGAGGTCGAGCAATCATATACAGGCCAATATTTAAAACCAATAATATTAAGAGATCGAGAAAAAATAGATAAAAAAGATAAAGAATATATAAAAACGACATAAAATTAATAATATATGAAACCTTTTGGGCATAAAAAGAGTATTGTAATAATAGAATAAGAAAGGGTGCGTGAATATAATGAATAAATTAAGAAGATCCCGATATCAAAAAATGTTGGCTGGGGTGTTAGGCGGCGTTGCAGAATATCTTAATATTGATCCAACAATAGTTCGTTTATTATATGTTCTAATAGCGATATTTACTGGTGGTTTCCCACTTCTTATAATATATATAATTGCTATTTTTGTAATGCCATTAGAATAGTTAGAAAAATGGAGTGATAAAATGAAGTGGATTGTAAAAATATTTTTAAATGGTATAGCCTTAATCATAGTTGCTCAGTTAATATCGGGAATTGAGATTAAAGGATTTACAGCTGCATTAATAGCGGCAGTTATCTTAGGCTTAGTAAATACATTTATACGTCCAATCCTTCTATTGTTAACACTACCAATAACATTTTTCACACTAGGACTGTTTATATTAGTAATTAATGCATTAACTTTTGCTTTTACTGCATGGATTGTAGAAGGATTTTATGTATATAGTTTTTGGGGAGCGTTTTTTGGTGCCCTTTTAACAAGTTTATTTAGCTGGATTCTTAATGGAATAAGTAAAGAAAAATAATATTTTAAGTTAACAAAATGAAAGGCTGAACACTCATCTTTTAGATGTGTGTTTTTTTACTGTTAGTAATTGAATATGGTAAAATTAATATAGATAAAAATACAAGATAAAAAAGGGTTGAAGATATGAAATATAAATTAGTTGCAATTGATCTAGATGATACGTTATTAGACGATGATCTTTCAATATCGGCTCAAACAATAGATGTTATACAAGAGGCTGTAGCAAAAGGCGTAGTTGTTACTTTAGCAACAGGTAGAATGTATAAATCTGCAGTTAAATATGCAAAACAGCTTAATTTAAATGTTCCCATTATTACTTATCAAGGAGCCTATATAAAAAACGTTTTAGATGGTAAAGAATTATATAAGAAATATATATCTTACGTTTATTCTATAGATATATTAAAAAGATTAAAGGAAATGAATAAAGCTATACAAGTCTATATAAATGATGAATTATATGTTCAGACAGGTAATCCCTATATAGAAGATTATAGTAGACTTACACAGGTTAATTATCATATAGTAGACGATTTATTTGAGTTGATTGATGAAAATAGATTGCCTTATAAAATTATAGCTATAGATAAACCTGAGGAAGTATTACATATGTTAAAGGAATTTAAAAAATTGTATAGGGATAAATTAAATGTTAATACATCAAAACCGAATTTTCTAGAATTTTCAAATATTGAAGCAAGTAAAGGACAAGCTATAAATTTTCTTGCATATCAAAATAATATCTCTATGGAAGAAGTAATAGCTATTGGTGACAGTTATAATGACTTGGATATGATAGAAATGGCTGGATTGGGTGTTGCAATGGAAAATTCTCATCCAAGAATAAAAGAGGCAGCTGACTATGTAACAAAGACAAACAATGATCATGGTGTGTGGGAAGTATTTCAAAAGTTCATTCTTAAGTAAATACTTTAATCCAGATATGATAAGACCCCCACTTACACACAAAGTGTGCAAGACTCGTTAAAGGAACAAAATTCCTTAGTCTCGCTATGTTAAGTGGGGGAGAATGAATTTAGGATAAAGTCTCACATAGGTCGACTTGACACTTTAGTGTCTTAGCGTCACTTGTGCTCTTGAATTAGCAACAATGGGTTACTTCTTGTGTACATAGCACGACTAAATGCTTTAGCATTATAGCGTGACTTGCATAGCATGACTAAGTGCTTTAGCACATTAGCATGACTTGTGCTCTCGAGTGTACTCTAGAGTACTAAAATTCGTATGAAATTAAAACTTCACCTGAATAAAATTCGGCTTTATTAATTTTAATGTTATAAACACTATTTTTAACTGATAAAATTTACTTTATCTATTAAAATAATTTATAATATAATTAATGCGACTGGATAAACAGTCGTTTAACTATTTAACTTGCTCTATCCTTTAGGAGGAGATTTTTATGGGAAGAGAAATATCGGTAAAAGAAGTGAAAAAGGAACTTGAATTAGTAATAATAAATGAATCAGTTGATTTAGATAGATTAATTGTAGTCTCAGATCTTCATCGTCCTGGAATTGAATTATCTGGGTACTTTAACTTTTATCCATCAGAAAGAGTACAAATATTGGGTAAAACTGAATTATCATTCATTGATGAAATGGATTCTAATATAAAAAGAGAGCGAATCGAGCTTTTATGTAAAGATGATACTCCATGTATAATTCTAACTCGTGATTTACCTGAACCATCAGAACTACTTGAGATTTCCTCTAAAAGAGGAATTCCGTTACTTAGAACAAAACTAAGCACTACACGTTTTATAAGTAAATTAACAAATTATCTTGAAGATCAATTAGCCCCAACAAAAACATTACCTGGTGTACTTATAGACGTATATGGTGTTGGAATACTAATAACGGGGAATAGTGGTATAGGAAAGAGTGAAACGGCATTAGAATTAATTAAAAGAGGACATAGACTAGTAGCTGATGATGTAGTAGAATTAAAAAAGTCCTCTGATAACAAATTAATTGGAACAGCACCTAAATTAATAAGGCATCATTTAGAAATTAGAGGAATTGGTATTATTGATGTATTAACATTATTTGGTGCTGGGGCAGTCAAAATATATAAAAAGATAACTTTAGTTGTAAATCTGGAGATGTGGGATAAAAACAAAGAATATGATCGCCTAGGAGTAGATGAGGTGACTATTAATATTTTAGGAAACGAACTACCTATTAATACAATTCCAGTTAGACCTGGTAGAAATATAGCTGTTCTAATAGAAGTTATTGCGATGAATTATCGTTTGAAATCAATGGGATATAATGCAGCCAAAGATTTAACAGATCGCTTATCCAAATATATTAAGACCCCCACTTCTTAAGTGGAGGAGAATGAATTAAGGATAAGTCTCACTAATATCGCAAAATACGCGATAAAAGTTCGGCTTTATCAGAAAGCATGAATAATATTATCGATAAAGGATAAGAGGGAGATGAATTATGACTAGTGTTGCAATTGATCCAATAGCCTTTCAAGTGGGCAATTTTTCGGTTTATTGGTATGGGACAATTTTGGGATTAGCAACTATAATTGGCACTTTGCTTGCTTTTTATGAATGTAAAAGGATAGGGTATAATTCAGATATATTGTTGGATTTATTGATTTTTGCTATACCTTTGGCAATAGTGGGAGCAAGAGCATATTATGTACTTTTTAATTTAGATTATTATATTGCAAATCCTGCTGAAATAATAGCTACTCGACATGGTGGTTTAGCTATTCATGGTGTTTTGATAGGAGGTATTTTGACTGCTATTGTTTTTGCAAAAATTAAAAAAGTATCTTTTATACAGTTGGCTGATATTACTGCACCTAGCATTCTTCTAGGACAGGCTATTGGTAGATGGGGGAATTTTATAAATCAAGAGGCACATGGTGGACCTGTAAATTTGGAGTATTTACAGAATCTTCAACTACCACAATTTATTATCAATCAAATGTATATAGATGGAGTATATTATCACCCCACATTTTTATATGAATCAACATGGAGCATAATAGGGGTAGTTTTTCTCATATGGTTAAGGTTAAAAAATCCACTTAGAGGGATTGTATTTTCAAGTTATTTAATTTGGTATTCAGTCGGAAGATTTTTTATTGAAGGATTACGTACTGATAGTCTAGCTTTTAATGGTCCAGAATGGCTTGCATCGTTTATGAATTTTTTATGGTCACCAATGAGATTGTTTTTTGAACCAGGTGCTATGGCGTATGGTGATGTAAGAACAGCACAATTTATTAGTATTTTAGCAATCGTAGGTCTTTTTATATATATTTATTATATTAAAGCTATAAAAAATTCTTCCGTTAGATATAATGAGTTGTATTAATGAATTGGGTGAATTATTATGAAATATAAAACTTTGTTGTTTGATTTAGATGGGACAATTATTAATACAAATGAGTTAATAATTAACTCTTTCTTATACACCTTGGACAGATATTTTCCTGGAAAATATAATAGAGAATTGCTAATACCTCATCTTGGAAAAACTTTATATGAGCAAATGGAATCTTTTGGAGATAAAAAAATAGCAGAAGAGATGGTGCAAGTTTATCGTGAACATAATTTAAGAACACATGATGACATGGTTAAAGAATTTCCATATGTTAAAGAGGTTCTTCATGACCTATACTCTTTAGGACATACAATGGGTATTGTTACAACAAAAATGAAGTCGACAGCTTTAATGGGACTAAAATTATTTGAACTGGATAAATTGATGAGTACTGTCATAGGGTATGAGGATACCAAGCAACATAAACCAGATCCTGCCCCTATCCATCTCGCAATAGAACGTTTAGAAGCTGACCCGAAAACAACCTTAATGGTAGGAGATTCTCAATATGACATTGAGGCAGCAAATATTGCTGGAATTACATCAATCGGTGTAGGTTGGAGTCTAAAAGGAAGAGAATTTATTAATCAATTTAATCCAGATTATATGATTGATGATATGCGTGAATTAATTCCTATTGTGAGGGGAAATTGAACTATGAGAAACGTTACTCGGCATCAAGTCGATGAAGGCAGTAACTCTCTTTGGCAGGTCTATAAAACGGTTAGCTTTTGGAAGGTAATGAAGAGCTTTACAATAATCACGATTGCACGTTTCATACCATGGTTATCAATTAAAAATTGGCTCTATCGTACATTTTTACATATGGAGATAGGAAAAAAAACTGCTATTGGATTAATGGTTATGATGGACACAATGTTTCCAGAAAAAATCCATATTGGTGAAAACTCTATTATAGGCTATAATTCAACAATATTAGCACATGAATATATGATTGACGAATATCGTTTAGGTGAGGTATATATAGGGTCCAATGTTATGATTGGGGCAAAAGTGATTATATTACCAGGGGTAACAATTGGTGATAATGCGGTAGTAGGTGCAGGTTCGGTTGTCACAAGGGATATCCCTCCTAATACTTTTTCCGCAGGGAATCCAGCAAAGCTAATTAGAAATTTGAGTTAAATATTATTCAGCCTATAATTTTTGTTGAATTTGTCAACACTCTGTAAAGTCCAGTTATTAACTGGACTTTTTTTAATACAAAAAAATTATTGTAAAATATGTTAATTTTTTTTGTTTTAATGGACAAAATAAGAAATTGAAATGAAAAAATATGTTTAAGGGTGAAAATTAAAATGAATTCAATATATGTAGGTGTTGACATTGGATCAGCTACTGTAAAAGTAATAGGTATTTCTTCATCTAAAGAAATTATTGGTACACCAATCTGTTTAAGACATGATCAGTTCAAATCTCAAGTTGAAGCCTTAAAATATGCATTTAAGTTTTATATGGATTCGTGTGCAGATTCTAAAATTAAGGGAATTGGTATTACTGGAAGCGGAAGAGAACTCAATCGTCATATAATAGGCGGTGATATTACTAGCACGGAAATATTTGCTCATTCTGTAGGAACAAGTTATTTATTAGAAAGAAATCAGATTAAGATAAACGAATATGGTCAAAAAAAGGTTGCAAAAAAAATAGGAACAATAATCGAAATTGGTGGACAAGATTCTAAGGTAATTGTGTTTGACAACAATAATGTTCCGATTTTTTTTAATATGAATACAATATGTTCTGCTGGCACAGGAGAATTTCTTAAACAGATTTCTGATGAGGCTGGCATTACTCTAGAGGAATTTAGTAATCAGTCTTTGCAAGCAAAGCAATCCGCTAGAATAGATTCCACTTGCACGGTCTTTTCACGACGAGATTTTCGACATCTAACACAAAAAGGAGTTTCTTTACCCGAAAGATTGCGTGGAGTATGTGATGCAATGGTAAAAAATTATATACAAAATGTAGTTAAGGATTATGTACTTCCGGGTCCTATTATATTTCAAGGTGGAGTTGCCTTTAATGAGGGAGTGAAATATGCTTTTGAAAGAAGTCTAAATCAAGAAATAATAGTACCAATTCATAACGATGTACTTGGAGCACTAGGGATGGCGGCAATTGTTATGGAAAATAAAAAAAGTAATAACGATTCCACCACTTCTTACAAAGAGGATTTTCTTTCAAAAGAGTTTTCAAGTCAAATTAAATACTGTCATGGTTGTCAAAATGCATGCGAGTTATCACAACCGTATGAAGTAATAGGCAATGGAATAAAAATATTAGATACACTAGGTGGAAAATGTGATGGGTGTCTTTTAGAAAAAAATATTTATGATTATCCGCAATCAGAACAAAATATAAGAGTACCAATTTATAGAGGCAATCAGCAATATCCGACAGAGAAGGTAAAAATTAATGATATTAAGAGGACATCTAGCGGGAAATATTTTGCAGGTATAGATGGAGGGTCAAGAGGAACTAAATATGCCTTAATAAAAAGCGAAGGGAATGATATAAAGATAATAAGTGTTGGCTCAATAGAAACTTCAGGAGATGCCATTAAGGCTATTAAGCAAGCATTATTATATATTAAACAAAGCCTTCAGTCTTTAGATGAGTTATGCGGAATAGGTACAACGGGAAGTGCAGGCGAATTAGCTAGAGATATTATCACTACAAAAACAAAAAATACTTCAGACATAAAAGCTACTGAGATTATTGCTCATATAACATGGGCTCAACATATGATTCCAAATGTTAAAACAATAATGGATATTGGTGGTAATGACACAAAAATTATTTCAGTTAATGACCATGGTGTTGATTTTGCAATGAATGATAAATGTGCTGCGGGAGCAGGGGCATTTATTGAAGCAATATCTAAAAAATTCGAGGTTCCTTTAGATAAGTTTGGAGAAATAGCATTAAAATCAAAAATCCCTACAAGAATATCCGGGCGGTGCGCTGTATTTGGTGAATCTGATATCATTCATAAATCAAGGGCTGGTTTTCCTATGGAAGATTTATTTATGGGATTAGCGCATTCAATTTGCCGAACCTATTTATCGGATATAGGTAAGGGCAAGATGATATCTGTACCCGTAGTTGCTCAAGGGGGTACTTTTCTAAATCAAGCAATAAAAAAAGCATTTATGGATACATTACAATTAACAGAAAGTGATTTTATTATCGCGAAAGATAATAGATTTGTTATTGGGGCAGGTGCCTTAGGGGCTGCTTTGTTATCTAAACAAGCTTATGAAAAAGGATATGATTCAAGCTTTAAAGGATTTGATTATATTATAAATTCGGATTATTATACCGAAACACTTACATGCTCAAATCCTGTATGTGATAGAACGTGCCATGGTTTAATCTCATTAATGGAGAATGATAAACCTGTCGCCGGGTATAAATCAATCAATTGTGATTTTGGTCATTTTGAAGGAATGTTTCAAGATGAATCTTCTAAAGAACACATACTAAAAATAATGATGAAGGGGTTAGCATAATGATTAAGCCTGTTATTGGCATTTCAACAGCTTTTACTGGTAAATATAAATCAAGTAAGTTAATTATTCGTTTTTTGGAGTTAATAGATATTGAGGTTGTAAAAAGTACAACCACTAATCCAGAAATAATTGAAGCTGGAAGTACTATCGCTAGTGCAGACTATTGTTTACCTTTAAGGGTTTATATTGGACATATTTATTATTTAATAAAAAATTTTCCTACAATAAATTATATTGTTACGCCAATCATAAAAAGTGAATACTCAGATTCAAGTACCTGTGCAAAGTATAGGGATTTAGATGGTGTAATAATTCGCTCATTAGGGAATATGACAGGTTATAGAATAATGCGAAGCAGTGTAAAAGAAACAAAGGATTTTGCAAGATTAGTTGGTGTGGAACAAGCGCAAAATTTAGTAGAAAATGCACGTAATATTCCTAAAATAATAGCTCCAGAAATAGAATCTATTGATAAAAAACATTTACGGCAAGTTTGTATTCAATTATATGCTGATATATACAACTTAAATAGAATTAAATTTTTAGCTGAAATGGATTTTTTAAAAAATAATAAGACAATATACTTAAAAATAGAAAAAGCATTTAAACAGGCTTACACTGAAATATTTGAACTAAAAGTGGATATGCATGAAAAATTGTTTATTGACAAAAGAAAACCGAGATTGGCTATTGTTGGTAGAAGCTATTTAGTTGATGACCCAGCACTATCAGCTGATATAAAAGGTTACTTTAAAAAAAGAGGAGTAGCAGTAATAACTAGTCAAGATATTCCCTTTGAAAACATAAAAGAAGATTTTAATAAAGTAGATGGTTTTTATGATACCCATAAAACAGCACAAGCTTTTATCAATACTATATTTGATGAAGTTGATGGTTTTATAGCCATAGGTAGTTTTGGCTGTCATCCTGATGCATTTCAAGTGGAGTATTTAGCTAAATATATTACTGATAAAGGGAAATCGTGTTGGACTTTCAAATATGATGAGCAAACAGGAGGAATAGGTTTTAAAACGAGGTATGAAACAATTTTAAGTTTTTTAGAAAATAAAAAAGATGAACGTATTTGTAATGTAGTTAGTAAAAATAGTTTGATAAATGAAACAATACAATCGAAAAACATAACTAAAGTAGTTAACAAAACGAAAAACAATGTTCAGCCTATTTTTATATGGCCACATATGGGATATGGAATAGATTTAATAGTAAAAGAAATTTGGCATCAACTCGGATTAAGTAGTTACTTATTTCCACCTAAATCGGTGAGCGAAGAAACATTAGTAATAGGAAATAAATATTATACTGAAACATGTTCTCCATTCTCTTTATACATAGGTAGTTTAAAAGAAACTTTGGAACAATTATTTAAAGAGCTTGAAGTTGAAGCGAAAAAAAATATGAATGATGTAAAGCCCAGGAGAATAATTATTTTGATGGCTAAGGGTAAGGGACCATGTACATTTGGGTGGTATTCCATAGCAGGCAAATCATTATTAGTTGATCACTATTCAGATGTATTAGCGAAATATGGGCATTCTTTAGAAATGATATTAATAGATAATCAAGGAAGAGACCTTGTTTCATTTTTAAAAGAAATCTCTAATGTTGCGGAAAATGATAATTTAGAACAGATTATCAAAATTTTAGAGAGAATACAGTATTCTAGGAACGTAATAAAAACAGTTAGATTAGAAGTAAAAATGATTAGATTATTAAAAAATATAGTATGGACTGGCTGGGAAAAATTATTAGCATATGAAGAGTTACAAAATGAAGCTCTTGTTGTTCGAGCTCATGAATTAATAAAAGGTTCTACCACCAAATCATTAAGTAAATGGATAAAGGAACTTGACACTGCTCATACGCTAGAAGATATTACAAAGGTTAAAGAGCTTGGACTAAATGAACTAGGATCCATATCACAAGATGAGGAATTAAAACCAAAGGTTGTAATAGTTGGGGAGATTTACGGGACTTTAACTTCTTTTGCCAATCGTGGAACTGTAGACAATTTATTAGGTCAATTTGGTGTTGAAGGTATTGAAGGAATGCGATTAAGCCAATTTATACTCGGTTCATTTAAGGGTTTAAAATATGATTTTATTCACAATCAACCTATTATTAAATCTTTAATAAAGGTTTTAGAGACTAGGGGATTTTATTACCCAAATAAATGGGTAAGAGAACCCTTTGCCAAACCGTTTATAGAACATGAAATTGGAGGAGATGGGCAGCCAACAGTTGCAAGGGCTCGGCATTTTATTGAGTGTGAGGGTGTTGATGGAATTCTACATATATATCCGTTTAAATGTATGCCTGAAGGGATAGCAAAGGATGCATTAAAGGAAATGGGGCAAATATATGGTGTTAAAAGTTTGCATCTTTCTTATGACAGAGAGATTGAGATAGAAAGATTAAAAACTGAGATAGATACATTTTCAGTTTTATTAAATCAAGATTTAGAAACTAGAAAAGAAGATTTGAAATGGAGAGACAGAGAGATTAGTAGAAGAGGGAACATTGGAAAAGCGATTGAAAGAATATATCAGCAATCGACGAGGTGACCAACTTGGATTATATAGAAAAAATTGAAGATTATGAAGTAGATAATAATCAATTAATACTAAAGGGCGGAAACTGGGGAAATATTCATATCCGCCCTTTTTCTTCAGGAGTTATTAATATTGAATTTGTAAGAGCTACTTCTTGGAATAAATCCTATTCACCATTAAAATCTTATTCAGTTATTAATGATTATGAGAAAGATGTTCAGTTTTCTATAAAAAAAAGAAAAAATAAAATTAAAATGATAATGCCCAAAGCAGAGGTTGATATTAGATTAAATCCCTTTTCAATTACTATATATCGTGATGATCATAAAAGGTATCTTAACCATTGTACTTTTGAATGGGATGGTTGGAAGGTAGGGTTAAAATTTTTAATAGACAAAAACGAACACTTTTATGGATTAGGGGAAACAGATCAAAATGCAGAAAAAATTGAATTAGATCATCTAGGTAATAAGTATACATTATGGAATAAACATTTACCTGCACCCTCAAGAATGATATTTCCATTTACTATTAGTTCAAAAGGGTATGGTTTATTTATCGATAATTATTGGCCAGCTGAGATAGATATTGGTTCGCATAATCTAAAAAAATTTTCCTATGTCTCAGACGGTGGGAAACTTAATTGCTATATCATGATTGGGAAAAGCATCGAAGATATCTTATATAAATATAGTAAAGTAATCGGGGCTCCAACTATACCTCCACGCTTTGTTTTTGGCTTATTACAATCAAAGTTCGGTTATAAATCTAGTCAAGAAGTAGAAAGCATTGCAAATAAATATAGAAAAAAACAAATACCTTGTGATGGAATAATAATTGATTTATATTGGTTTAATAAGATGGGAGATATGAGTTTTAACAAAAAAAAATTTCCAAAACCTAATGAAATGATTACAAAACTTAAGGAAAAAGGATTTCATATAATTTTAATTGAAGAGCCTTACATTACTAAAGGAAGCAGATTATTTGAGGAAGGAAAAAAACTAGAGGTTTTTGGAAAGAAAAGCACCGGGGAGCCTTATATAATCCCATTCTGGCCAGGGCAATCAGCAATAGTAGATTTTACTAATCCTTTAGCAAAACAATGGTGGGCAAATCAACACTATAATTTAATTGATATGGGTGTTGGAGGTTGGTGGGCTGATTTAAATGAACCAGAAGATCATCCCCAAGATATGATTCATTATGCAGGACCAGCTAGCAAAGTTCATAATATTTTTGCTTTAGAGATGATGCGTTCTATCAAATTAGCATATGAACAACATGCACCAGATAAAAGGTTATTTATAATGAGCCGTTCGGGATGGGCTGGTATGCAAAGATATGGAGCAGGTACTTGGAGTGGGGATGTAGAAACTTCATGGGAAGCATTATCAAAACAAATTGCACTCGGCTTAAATATGGGTTTAGTGGGGGTACCTTATTGGAATACAGATATAGGTGGATTTATTGGGGAATCAGTAAGCTCTGAACTATTTATTCGCTGGTTACAATTTGGTGCATTTACGCCAATAATGAGGCCCCATGGTTTTCATGCAGAAAGAGAACCTTGGAGTTTTGGTGAAGAGGCGGAGATAATTATAACTGAAATAATTAAACTTCGCTATCAAATGATACCATATTTATATACTTTAGCCTATGAAGCATATGAAAAAGGATTGCCAATAATGAGACCTTTAGTTATGTATTATCCTGATAATCCAGTTGTGACTAACATTACTGATCAGTATTTATTTGGTAAAGATTTATTAGTGGCCCCGATTCTTAAAAAAGGGGAAAGAGAAAGGACTGTTTATTTGCCGGAGGGAAACTGGTATAATTTTTGGACATGTGAAAAGATTTATGGCAACCAATTTATTAATGTAGAAGCTCCTTTGGAGCAAATACCTATATTTGTAAAAGCAGATGCTATCTTGCCGATATTACCTGTAAGAAACTATATTGATGAGAAAGAATGGTCCGAGCTAAATCTTCTTATATATCCAGAGACTAATAGTGAATATTTACTTTATGAAGATGATGGTGAAACAAACGATTACCAAGAAGACAGCTTCACATTAATCAAATTTATAAGTAAAATAGACAATAAGAGATGGAACTTAGAAATTGAGAAACCAAAAGGTTCGTATATAGGACAAGTAAAAAAAAGAAAATATAATATAATGGCGTTAACAGAAAATAAGCCTAAAAAGATATTAGTTAATGGAGTAGAAAATAAATCTTGGATATATAACATAGATGAAAATAAATTAACTATTGAAGTATTAACGTATTATAAAGAGAATACTTTAATCGAAGTAGAATTTTGCCCAGATATGATAAGACTCCCACTTCATTGAAGTGGTGAAAAACCCCATCTGAATAAAATTCGGCTTTATTGCTAGGTATAAAAAATAAGGGAATACTCAATTTCTGTTTTAATATAATCAGAGAAAACGAGTATTCCCTTCAATAATTTCAATATAAGATTAAGTAGATAACAACAAATATATAGTATATAATATGAAAATATATAATAAAGCCAAAAATAGAAATATATAGGAAGGTAACGGAAAATCATATAAACATATATATAAGTATTAGGAAGTTTGACGTTATGTCAAATTCTATCTATACTATTAAATGTTAATAAGAAATACTTAATATAGGATGAAAGGTAGTTGCAATTATATGTTAATAGATTATCATACACATCATGAAAGATGTGGTCATGCTACAGGAACTCTTAGAGAATATGTAGAAAATGCAATAATATTAAAACTAGATGAAATTGGTTTATCTGACCATATGCCAATAATTCATATGGCAAAAGATAAGTGCTTACCTGGATTAGCTATGAAACTAAAAGAGTTAGAGCAATATGTTCAGGAAGTATTAGATTTAAAAAGTGAATATAAAAATGATATTGTAATAAGATTAGGATTAGAAGCAGATTATATTGAAGGTTTTGAGGACAAAATTGATGAACTACTTAAACCATATCCTTTTGATTATTTAATAGGTTCTGTTCATTTTTTAGGAGAATGGGATATTTCTGATAGTAGACAAATAGTGAATTGGCAAAAGAAAAGAGTTGAGGAGATATATAAAGATTATTATAAAGCTGTGCAGGGAGCTACAAAATCTGGTTTATACGATATTATTGGACATTTTGATGTTGTTAAAAAACACGGATATGTTCCAGAAGGAGATTTAACATCACTAGTGTTTGAAACACTTCTAGCAGTAAAGGAAAGTGATACGGCAATAGAAATAAATGTATCCGGACTTATGAGAATACATAAAGAGTTATATCCTTCCTTTAATATAATTAAAAAAGCAATAGAATTTGGAATACCGTTTACTTTAGGTTCGGATGCACACTTACCTGAACATGTACATTTGAATATAGATGTTGGAAGAGAATTTCTTAAAAATAATGGAGTTAAAGAGATAGCAACATTTGTTCAAAGAGAGAGAGTAATGAGAGAATTTTAGCTTAGATTTTACTAGGTAGTAATGTTATCTATCCAGATATGATAAGATCCCCACTTACACACAAAGTGCGCAAGTCACGCTATAATGCTAA
>CAZIGM010000031.1:0-22702 GCA_964538675.1 uncultured Bacillaceae bacterium
TTATTTGGGCTATTCTTTTTTGCTGATGAAACAAAAGGAATTATTGGTTGGTATGAATTTGATGGTGTAAAGTTTCAACCTTCAGAATTAATGAAAATATTCACAATTCTTGCACTTGCAAAGTATTTTGAGAATAGAAAAGAAAAATCATTTAAAAGATTTATCGATTTATATCAGATATTTCTATTTGTTGGAGCTCCACTTGTACTAATTTTGTTACAGCCAGATTTGGGAACTGCTCTGGTATTTATCTTTATTATGCTATGTATGATGTTAGTTTACGGAGTCAAACTTAAACATTTTGCAATTCTAGGAGCTCTTGCAAGCTTAGTAATTACTATTTTGTTTTTATTGTATAAGTTCAAGAATGAAATCTTTGATAAAATCGTTCCAGAACATCAATTAGATAGATTAACGTCTTTTATTGACCCTAGTAAAGACCCATTAGGAACAGGATATCAAGTAATTCAATCATTAATAGCAGTAGGATCTGGTCAACTTACTGGAGTAGGATTATATCAAGGTAAACAAGGTAAAAATAATTGGGTACCTGAATCACATACAGATTTTATTTTCTCTGTTATTGCTGAAGAACATGGTTTTATAGGTGCTAGCATCTTGATTTTATTATTATTTTTATTGATTTATAGAATAGTACGGATAGGTATTACAGCTGATGATCAATATGGATTATTTGTTACTGCTGGAATGGTAGGGATGTTGATATTCACAATATTCGAAAATATTGGCATGACCTTAAGTATAATGCCGATTACGGGAATTCCTCTGCCTTTTATCAGTTATGGGGGTAGTTCATTATTAACTAACTTTATTTCAATAGGAATTATTTTGAATATAGGAATGAGAAGAAGTACATTAATGTTTGAATAAACCAGTCTTAGCTTTCCATACAGCCTAAAACCGCATCGCAAAAAAGCGAAGTGGTTTTTTTATGTTACTTTACGAATAAATTAACTAGACAAGTCATATCTTTTATTAGGAAAAGTTAGTAAGGAGGATTTATTGGATGGGTAAAAATTCTAATATTCAAAAAAGAAGGCTGAAGAAGCTAACAAAAATAGATAGTGGAATTGGGCTAAAAGTTAAAGATGCACAGATTATCAGGTTGGGGTCATCTATATTTTTGTTGATTGTCGTTTATTTAATATTTCAAGTAAATCAACCCTATGCCTTAAAAGTTCAAGAATTTATTGAGGAAACACTTACAAGAGAATTTAACTTTTCAGGAGTGTACGATATATATGAAGAAAAATTTGCGGGTAGTCCAGCTATTATTCCTACTTTAGTAAAGAAGGATAATGATGAATATAGTGAATATGCTTTTATTTTACCTATTACTAATTCTCCTTTAGTAACTAAACAGACTGAGCAGGGAATTATTTTAAAAATAGAAAAAGAGGAAAAGGTCGTTGCAATTGGGAAAGGTATAATAGAAAATGTAGGGAAAAATGATGTATTAGGTAATACCATTTTAATTCGCCATCAAAACGGTATTCTAGTTACTTACGCAATGTTAAAAGATATAACAGTAGAAATAGATGAGTGGGTTGAAAAGGGACAAGAAATTGGATCTGTTGTTAACAATTTATATTTCTCAATATCTAAACAAAATGAATACTTAAATCCTATGGAAGTGATCTCATTTGAATAGCATAGGAGCAATTAATTTTAAAGCGTCACTATTTAATTTAGATAATATTAAAATCACTATTAATCCATTTTTTTGGATTATTATTATTGGAGCATTAATCACTGGACAATTTATAGAAATAATTACATTATTTACGGTGGTTATTATTCATGAATTAGGTCATGTATTTGTTGCAAAAAGTTACGGTTGGAGTATTAAAGAGATACAATTACTTCCCTTTGGAGGAATGGCTCATATGAAGCAAGAGAATGATTCTATCTGGGAAGAATTTATAGTAGCAATATCTGGTCCGTTGCAAAATTTTTTTATGATTTTTATAGCCTTAGGCTTTGTAAAAATTAACCTGTGGTCAGAAGAGTGGACCACTTTTTTTATTAATGCAAATATTATTATTGGATTGTTTAATCTGTTGCCTATATCACCACTTGATGGGAACAAAATGTTCAAATGTATCTTATGTTTATTTTTTTCATATAAAAAAACTTTAACATATTCAATTTTTATTAGTATAATATTAAATATTTTTTTGATATTATGGGCATGTGGTTTATTATATATAGGAAAAGTTAATATAAATGGTCTGATTTTGGGAGTTTTCTTTATAGTAATTACTTTGAGTGAAATAAAGCAATTACCTTACTTGTATTGGCAATTCTTATTAAAAAAGGCTGATCTAGTACCAAAAAGAAATATTCCTGCGATATTAATAATTGTTAATAAGGATACAATAGTTATGTCTGCACTAAAATTATTAAGACGAGAGCGGTATCATATGTTTTATATATTATCTAATAAGGGTGAGGTAATAAAAATAATTTCTGAGGAAAGATTGTTACGTTGTATATATAATAAGAATGAATTATATCAACCAATTTCACTACTAATTAATTAGGTGGGAGAAAAAAATGAAAAAAATAATTATTAATTATAACGAAAATAGATCAAGAGCTGCAGTAATAGAAGATGAACATCTAGTGGAATATCATGTTGAAAAGCCTTCTGAAGAATTGGTGGGTAATATTTACGTTGGAAAAGTAGTTAACGTATTACCGGGAATGCAAGCAGCTTTTGTTGACATAGGAATAGATAAAAATGCTTTTTTATATGTTGGTGATGCTGTATCTATAAATGATGAGGAAGTTGAAAGAGAAGATATAAATATTAATGAAGTATTACAGCAAGGACAAACAATACTTGTCCAAGTAAAGAAAGAGGCTTTTGGTAATAAAGGACCAAGAGTAACTGCACATATTTCAATAGCTGGTAGATTTATTGTTTATATGCCAAACAGTAAATATATCGGGGTTTCCAAAAAGATTACTGATGAAGATGAAAGAAATACATTAAAAACATTAGGGGAAGATCTTCTAATAGGCAACGAAGGCATGATAATAAGAACTAAAGCTATGGAAGTAAACGAAGAATACTTAAATGATGATCTGGAATTTCTTAGAGGAGTATGGATAACAATTCTAGAAAAAAGCAAAAAGGTATCCTCTCCTAATTTAGTATACAAAGACCTAGACTTAACTTTCAGACTTATTAGGGATATATTTTCAGAAGATGTTGAACAATTTGTAATTGACGATGGTTATGAATTTGGTAGGATAAAAGAGTTTATAAATAATACAGTACCAGAATATTGTGATAGATTGAATTTGTATCAAGGGGAAGATATATTTAATGCATATGACCTTCAACACGAAATTAACAAATTAATAAGAAGAAAAGTATGGTTAAAAAGTGGTGGCTATCTAATAATTGATAGAACTGAAGCACTTACAGCTATTGATGTGAATACAGGTAAATATATTGGGCATTCACGTTTAGAGGATACAATTTTCAAGATTAATTCAGAGGCAGCAGTAGAGATTGCAAAACAGTTAAGATTGAGAGATATTGGCGGTATTATTATAATTGATTTTATTGATATGGAAATTGAGGGGCATGGTGAGAAAATTATTGCTGTACTTGAAGAGGAATTAAAAAAAGATAGAACAAAATCAAGTGTACTTGGTATTACACAACTAGGTCTAGTAGAAATGACACGGAAGAAAGTAAGACAAAGTATAGATAATGTTTTATTAAAGCCTTGTCCAGTATGTGAAGGAGAAGGGAAAGTTATTTCTGAGGAAGAGATATTTGATAAGATTAAGAGGGAGGCAGTAGCCTTTAAAGAATATTCATTTGTAAATTTCGTAATATTGGAAGTTCATCCTTTTATAGCTGCCCTACTTAATAGAAATGAAGAGGAATTACTACATAAATTAGAAGAAGTAAGTGATAAGGAAATAAGAATTAGAGAAAATTGCTTTATAAATTTAAATAGTTATAAGTTTCAATTTAAGTAAATCAGATGTTTACCGTAAATTACAATATTAAATTAAATTCTGATAAGGTAGTTAAAATGCTGATACATTAATTTTAATTAAATAATATAAATATAATGATAGTTACTTTTCAAATAGTTTAGTAATACGGTAAGGTGATGAAAATATTGAAGATAAAATGGGTTACTGAATTGGAAAATAATACAATCATCCTCTCTACTGAACTCCGTAGCGATTTCAAAATTCTCTCAAAATCATATTTCTTGCATTTTGGTGCTTGGAAAAAAGAAGTGATACTTAAATTTGATAATTCTCTTTCCGAGAATATAATTGGATTGCCAATACGATTAATGGAAGATTTTGTTATCTCAGACAACCTACCTTATGAAATATATATAAGAGGAGTAAATATATATCTTGGACCAGTAATTGCTATTTTAGCTAACAAAAAAGATTTGACACCAAAATTGTTGAACAAATATTGGGGATATTTTCTAAATTATCATCAGATAAAAGGTCTTATATATATTTGTTCGCTTAACGGAATTAATCAATCAAATAAAACTGTTGAAGGGTATTATTATAAGCCTCCTATGAATCGAGATAAAGCTGAATTTATAGAAGGTGTTTTCCCATATCCGTATGTTGTATATAGAAGAATTAAAGTAAGTAATAACTTTATCTACAATGATTTGATAATACATGCAAAACATAGAGTTTTCAATCAATATCGTTTTAATAAATATGAATTATGGCAAGCTCTATATTCAGAGTCTCAAATTCGAAAACATTTGCCACATACAAAATTACTTATTAATAAGAAAAGCTTAGATATGATGCTCAAATTATATGGGACAGTATATTTGAAACCGATAAACGGCTCTTTTGGCAAAGGTATTATTAAGGTAATGCTCACAAGTGAAGGTTATCTTTTTATTAACTGGCAGAATATAAAGAAAATAATATTTAACCGAAAAGAAGTATCTGCTTACCTTGAAAGAATCAAAAACGGTAGAGAATATATAGTTCAACAAGATGTTGGCATTATCATCGAGAAAAAAAATATTGATTTCAGAGTAATTATGCAAAAGGATGAAAATCAAAATTGGAGTTATTCTGGAACAATTACCCGTTTTGGTAAAATTGGGAGAATCTGTACTAATGATGTAAGCGAAATTAGTTTAGGAAAAGATGCATTACAAAACGTTTTTTCATTAAGTGATAAGGAATCATATAATAAAGAGCATGAGATTATTGAAATTTGTACTTTAGCCTGTGAGACTATAGAATATTTCTTTGGAAATTATGGTGATGTTGGAATTGATATAGTTATTGATTCAAATTTAAAAGTTTGGATTCTTGAAATTAACGACCTTCATCAACATATTTTAGCTGCCAAATTGGCAAATTATCCTCAAATATACGAAAAAGTTATTACACGTCCCCTCGAATATGCTAAATCACTGGCTGGATTTTAAAATATATCAGAAACTAAAAGGGAGGTGACCATAATCAAACCAAATCCTTGGTATAACTCGCAGTTATTTGTAAAAAAGAAAGGTAAACATAAGCAATTGGTCAAAACATTGGCTCTGACAGATTCAATAACATCTTCAAACCAAAAAGCCTTCAAGACGGTCAATGGTACGTCTAACATGAAACACTTTGCCAAAAAGAAAAAAAGTTCTTTATCAAGTAAAGAAGGCAAAAAAATACTTCAATTCTCCATAAAAGCACCTGAATTTCAGCAATTAGATTCTATCTCCACAAAAGCACCCGAATTTCAGCAATTAGATCCTATTGTTACCAATGCAAAAATTATCTTCAAAGAAGATCGAGATGGACCTTATATGGAAGTCTCTGTACTTGAAGCCATTTGGACTGTTGAATGGGATAATCTAGTGAGCTTGCAATGGAATAAGAACTGGAATGATGTGCATTATGAAACAAAAGTTATTATCGAAGATACCAAACCAAGCCTAGATGGATATTTTCTCGCAATAAACGGATTAATAAAGATCACTGCTGTTGGGGCAACATCTACTTCTCAAAATCTACAGTACGAGACGCAACACATTCCATTTGATTGTACAGTCATTAATCCCTTGGAAGAAGAAATAATTAAAGAAGAAAAACATACTGAAGAAGCTCCATTACTTTACAAAACTTATCCTACAGTAAGTACTGGTGATTGGGAGGTTAAAGTAATAAAGATAAAACATAGGAAAAACAACGATGGCTTAACAGTTAGTGATGTAATGATTTCTATCTTTGGTCGAGTCTGGTGGTTTAGGAAGCGATTAATTCCTGTTATTCTTGAAAGAAAGAATTAAAAAAAGGCTGATAATGTAATTAAAATGCTGATACAACCTTCTTTTCTAAATAATATATATATATTGTAATCATGATTACAAAAACTAATATGGAGGTATATTATGGGAATTAATCATAGTTGTAAGGTGCAAGATCCTCGTACTCAGCCTGAATGTGAAAATCAAGCATGGTTTCCACCTCATATAAAAGTTCCAAAGGTGTTAGTTTATACAAAGGTGCAAGTTAACGTAGACTCATATATTGAGCTTGAACAACAGGCACTAGAAATAAAACGTATAAAAAAAGATGTTGTACTTAATCAGTGCGAATTGGTACCAACTAAATTTCATCATAGCCATCATCAATTTGCAACCGAGGGGAAACTCTATCTTGAGGGTTATATTCGTAAAAACATTGAATATGCAACCAATATGACGAATACAAACAGTGCTGTTTGTGGTGATATTCGTCATACCACTGCCCATGTTCCTTTTCATTGTGTTACAAAAATTACATTTCCTCATGGACATCAACCAATATTTAAGAAAAGATTTGACAGTGAATCTGACTTTTTAAGAGAAGATGAATTAGCTCCTAGATTTGATAAAAAATTATTCTCAGAAGAAGTCTTTTATAATGAACAACCTTTCTGTGAATTAGAGGGTGCTAAATTTCATCAACTCGATATTGCGTGTACTCTGACACCTGTTATTGGTATTGAGGACGAACAAACCTTCCGAAGATTTCGTGAAAAAGTGGTATTAGATTTATTTATTAAGGTGTTACAAGTTCAGCAAGTTAATATCCATAGCCATTACAGATTAAAGGAACAAAATCAAGAACAAAATCAAGAAGAAAATCAAGAACAAAATCAAGAGCAAGAAGAATTAAAGGAATAAACGTATAAAAAAGTTGCTATGTTCAGGGAACTAAAGTGTTCCCTTTTTTAATGCTTTCAGCAATCGAGAATTGCAATATTAAAGATCGTGCGACTGTAGTATTCTTAATTATAGCCATAGTAGATTATTCCGTGTGATTGGAAATGGCATCTATATCATATACGGTTTCTCACTATTTCTGTATTTTTTAAAAAATAACTTGTTACATATGATTTTACAATGAACCAATCACAAGTTTATAAACTAATATTAAAGAAAATTGACACTATATAATAAATATGATAAAATTTTTTGGTAGTGCTAAAGGCACTTGATACCGCACTGAGTAGGTTTTAAGCATTATTATGCACCTATGATAGGCGAGTCCCTATATAAGAGGAGGTAAATCATAATGTACGCAATTTTTAAAACAGGCGGCAAGCAGTATAAAGTTCAAGAAGGAGATACTATCTATATTGAGAAATTATCTGCAAATGAAGGGGATACTGTTGAATTTGATGAGGTTTTAATGGTATCTAAAGACAATGATATGCTTGTTGGTAATCCAACAGTTGTAAATGCTACAATTACTGGTAAATTAGAAAAACATGGCAGAGGACAAAAAATTATTGTTTTTAAATATAAAGCAAAGAAAAACTATCATCGTAAACAAGGTCATCGTCAACCATTTAGCAAAGTAGTAATCGAAAAAATTAATGCTTAATGATTAAAATATTAATTGAGAAATCTAGTAACGATAGAGTTTCTAGTGTAACTGTGGAAGGACATGCTCTGTATAATGAAAAAGGGAAAGATATTGTCTGTTCCGCTGTATCAGCATTAACTATTGGCGCAATAAATTCGGTTGAAAGCTTACTAGATGTTGATTTAGTGCCAATAGAGAATGAAAATGATGGTTATCTATTTTGGAATATTCCTAAAATAGAAGATAATTATACCGATGATCGATTACAATTGTTAATGAAAGCTATGGTTGAATCATTATTAATGATTGAAAAAGAATATAAAAAAAATATACGAATTAGAATAGAAACGACTTAATAGGAGGTGGTTGCTATGTTAAAAATGAATTTACAGTTATTTGCTTCTAAAAAAGGAGTAGGTAGTACAAAAAATGGACGCGATAGTATATCTAAGCGTTTAGGAGTTAAACGTGCTGATGGTCAATTAGTAACTGCAGGAAGTATTTTAGTGCGCCAACGTGGAACTAAAATATATCCAGGTACTAATGTTGGTATTGGTGGAGATGACACTCTATTTGCAAAAACAGAAGGTGTTGTAAAATTTGAACGCCTTGGTCGTGATCGTAAACAAGTTAGTGTATATACAACTGCATTAGAAGCATAAACGTTAATATTTCTTATCCCAGCCTTATGGCTGGGATTTTTATGTTTAACCCTAAAGAAAAATACTGTATACTTGGGATATGTAAATAATGGAGTTGATAGAAAGTGGTAATAAATACTTTGTTCTTCATTTCTATACTAATTGTTCTCATTCAAATTTTCTTACCATATGAAGGTACTATTAATATATTAATTTTATTTTTAGAAATAATTATTCTCATTTATCTTTGGTTTAGAATTAATAAAAAGTGGAATTCTAGAAGATGTAATGACATTAATTGTAATCATTTGATAATAGAAATTATGAGGAAATTCAGACATGACATGTTAAATAATATCCAGATTATTTCTTGTTATGCAACCTTAAAGAGGAATGAAGATATTATTAATCAGATAACAACTATTAATTATATTGCAATACAACAGAGCTTAATTGCTTCTTTTTCAAATGAAACGTTTGCAGCTTATTTTTATAAAATTCATGCCTTATTTCCAAATTTAATTATAGAATTGGAAATAGAAGAAGATATCAATATAGTTAAAGACAGATTTAATGAAAGATTAACTTCTGATTTATTAGACAAAACCATTAAAGTGATTTATTTAGTAGTTGATGATACCATTGAACAACATCTTTCATTGTTTATTGGAAGTAGTAATGACTATTTGATTATTAATTTAGAATTTGAGGGGAGTATAGCTAAAGTTTATAATAAGATTCACAAGATTGAAAAGAAAATGATAAGGAATAATGGTAAATTTGTAATTGGTTTGAATACTGACCAGAAATTTATTGTTGATATGCATTTTCCATTAAAGAAGGTATAGAGGTGTAGTGATGTTTGTAGATAAAGTTAAAATATATATTAAAGCAGGAGATGGCGGTAATGGGCAAAAATCTTTTAGAAGGGAGAAATATGTCCCAGAAGGTGGCCCATCAGGTGGAGATGGTGGAAAAGGTGCAGATATTATTTTTCGGGTTGATGAGGGGTTAAGGACTTTATTAGATTTTCGTTATCAGAAGCATTTTAAAGCTGTTAGAGGTGAACACGGAAAAACTAAAGGTCAGCATGGTGCTAACGCGGAAAACATGATTGTAAGAGTACCACCTGGAACAGTTATAATTGATGATGATACAAAAGAATTGATTGTAGATCTTACTCGCAATGGTCAACAGATTGTAGTTGCGAAAGGTGGCCGTGGTGGTAGAGGGAACATGAGATTTGCGACTCCAGCGAATCCTGCTCCAGAGATTGCTGAAAAGGGAGAACCAGGTGAAGAACGATATATTGTTCTTGAATTAAAGGTAATGGCTGATGTCGGGTTAGCAGGTTTTCCAAGTGTAGGCAAATCAACTTTATTAAGTTCAGTATCTAGAGCCAAACCAAAGATAGCTGATTATCACTTTACTACTTTAACGCCAAATCTAGGTGTTGTGGAAGTAGACGATGGTAGAAGCTTTGTTATGGCTGATTTACCGGGACTAATCGAAGGGGCTCATTTAGGTGCAGGGTTGGGTCATCAATTTCTAAGACATATTGAGCGGACAAGAGTAATTGTTCATGTTATAGATATGGCGGCTACTGAGGGAAGAGATCCTTATGAGGATTGGCTAAAAATTAATCATGAACTGGGAAGCTATAATATTAATCTGATGGAACGTCCCCAAATAATTGTAGCTAATAAAATGGATATACCGGGTGCGGATGATAATTTGCTTAAATTCAGAAATAAAATAGAAGAGAAATATCCAATATATTCTATTTCAGCAGTTACAGGTCAAGGAATAAAAGAGCTACTATATGCTGTTGCCGATAAGCTAGATACGATACCATTTGAACCTTTAATTGAAGACACTGAAGTTGAAGTTGAAGCTGAAGATAAAAAGATATACAAATTTAAAGCAAAAAATGAAGATGAATTTATTATTACAAAAGAAAACGACATATATGTTTTAAAGAGTGAAAAAATAGAAAAATTGTTTAAGATGACTAACTTTGATCAACATGAATCTGTAATGCGTTTTGCTAGAATATTAAGAAAAATGGGTGTTGATAAGGAATTGAGAAAAATGGGTGCAGAGAATGGGGATAGTGTGAAAATAAGTGAGTATGAATTTGAATTTGTAGAACAATAAACTGTTATCATATTATGACTTTGTAATGAACTTGGAAATATTCCAAGTTTTATTATTATTATTATTATGATTACCTATTGTTTATTTTTTCAAATTAATTTATAATGTCCATTATATATAAACAAAAGTTCTTTTAGGGGGAACATATGGATAGAAAAGCTGAAAAGGATGTCTACTATTTAGTCAGTGCTGAGATATTACCGGAAGCTATTCTTAAAACTATTGAAGCAAAAAAATTATTAAAAAGTATGGAAGTTGATACAGTTAATGAAGCAGTTAAAAAAGTTGGATTAAGTAGAAGCGCTTTCTATAAGTACAAAGATGGTATTTATCCATTCAATGCAATGATGAAAGAGAAAATTATTACTATATCTATTGATTTAGAACACAAACAAGGATTATTATCCGTTTTATTATCTCAGGTTGCAAAATTTGGGGGTAATATATTGACTATAAATCAAACAATACCATTGCAAGACTCGGCAAACATCGTACTTTCTATTGACACAGTAAATATGAAAGATGATATAACGAATTTAATTAATTCTATAAAAATGTTAGATGGAGTTAACAGGGTACAAATTATTGGAAAAGGATAATAAAAGGACTGGATATTGGAGGAAAATATGAGAGAAGAAAATACAATAAAAATTGGATTATTAGGTTTAGGAACTGTTGGCTCAGGAGTAATAAAAATAATTGAAGCACATAAGCAGGATTTAACTCAAAAAACTGGAGTTAATATTAAAGTTGAAAAAGTACTTGTTCAGGATATGAATAAAGAAAGAGATATCTTATTAGATAAGAATGTTTTAACTAACAATCCATATGAGATTTTAGATAATCCAGATATTGAAGTTATTATTGAAGTTATGGGTAGTGTTGAAGTAACCTTTCAATATTTAATGTATGCATTAGAAAAAGGAAAACATATAGTAACAGCTAATAAAGATTTGATTGCTATTCATGGTCCGAAATTAATGGTTCAAGCAAATAAATATAAAAGAAATATTTTTTATGAAGCTAGTGTGGCTGGAGGTATACCTATACTAAGATCTTTAGTAGAAGGACTTTCCTCCGATCGTATCACAAAAATAGTTGGGATTGTAAATGGAACAACGAACTATATACTTTCAAAAATGAGCGAAGAAGGTCTTTCGTTTGATTCAATGCTAGAAAAAGCACAAAGATTAGGATACGCAGAAGCAGATCCAACTTCAGATATTGAGGGCTTAGATGCAACGATGAAAATGGTTATATTAAGTAATCTCGCTTTTAATATGGATGTTAACTTTAATGATGTATGTGTTAAAGGCATAACAGGAGTTACTGAAGAGGACATTAATTTTGGTAAACAATTAGGTTATGTAATCAAATTATTAGGAATTGCCAAGTTAAATGATGAACAATTAGAAGTAAGTGTACAACCGACATTGGTTCGCAAAAAGCACCCATTAGCCAAAATAGACGGTGTTAATAATGCTATTTATGTTTATGGAGAAGCTGTTGGAGAGACCATGTTTTATGGTTCGGGTGCTGGTCAATTACCAACCGCTACTGCAGTAGTTTCTGATTTAGTTAGTGTAATAAAATACAATAAGATAGGTTTGTATGGAGAGAATATTGCTCCATATCGCCAGAAGAGAATAAAAACTGATGAACTGATAGAACATCGCTATTTTATAAGGCTAAAGGTAGTTGATAAAATTGGGGTTTTAGCAAAAATAACGAAGCTATTTGCAGAGAATACGATTAGCTTACAGGAAATACTACAATTACCTGATGATGAGGAAACAAAAGCTCAGCTAATACTTATAACACATACTACATCAAAAGCTAAAATGAATAATTTATTAAAAGATATTAAGGAATTAGAAGTTGTTGATCTTGTTAATAGCGTATATCCAGTTGAGGAAGGGGAATAAAATGAGAAACCAAGCATTAATAGAAAAATACAAAGATTATTTACCAGTAACTGAAAACACACCAATGCTAACTTTATATGAAGGTAATACACCTTTAATTGAAGCGAAAAATTTATCAGAGCAATTGGGAATAAAATTATATTTTAAGTATGAGGGAATGAATCCTACAGGATCTTTTAAGGATCGTGGCATGGTTTTTGCTGTAGCTAAAGCTCTTGAATCAGGAAGCAAAACTATTATTTGCGCTTCAACTGGGAATACTTCAGCGGCCGCTAGTGCGTATGCTGCAAAAGCTGGAATAAAAAGCATAGTTGTTATTCCGGATGCTAATATAGCTTTGGGAAAATTGGCTCAAGCAATAGCGTATGGAGCAAAAGTTATATCAATTAAGGGTAATTTTGATCAAGCTTTAGATATTGTAAGAGAAATTTCTAAAAATGACGAATATACGTTGGTCAACTCAGTTAATCCTTATCGTATTGAGGGGCAAAAAACGGCAGCATTTGAAATCGTTGATTGTCTAGGAGATGCACCAGATTATTTAGCTATTCCCGTAGGTAATGCTGGTAATATTACAGCCTATTGGAAAGGATTTAATGATTATAAAAATGCTAATAAAAGCACTAAGCTTCCAAAAATGATTGGATTTGAAGCAGAGGGTGCTGCTGCATTAGTTAAGGGTGAACCTATTTTTAATCCTGAGACAATTGCAACTGCTATTAGAATTGGAAGACCTGCA
Source organism: uncultured Bacillaceae bacterium (assembly GCA_964538675.1). Lineage (GTDB taxonomy): Bacteria > Bacillota > Bacilli > Tepidibacillales > Tepidibacillaceae > CAZIGM01. Next base: position 13,362 of record CAZIGM010000031.1, read on the forward strand.
AGTTGGGATGGCGCAATAAATGCAGCAAAAGAGTCTAATGGTCTTATTGACTATGTGACTGATGAAGAAATTTTATATGCATATAAATTAATAGCAAGAAAAGAGGGTATATTTGCTGAGCCTGCCTCTGCTGCTTCATTAGCGGGAATATTGAAAAAGCATAAAAATGGCTTTTTTAAAGAGGGTGATATTGTAGTTAGTGTTCTTACTGGACATGGTCTAAAAGATCCTAATGTAGCTGTTAAGATGGTAGATACAGAGCTAGAAGCAATAGAGAATGATTATAACGAAGTATTAAGGGCAATAAATTCCTGAGAGGAGAAGAAATGATAGTGGAAGGACAAGTGTATGAGGTAAAAGTTCCAGCAAGTACTGCCAATTTAGGTCCAGGCTTTGACAGCTTCGGATTAGCTCTTCAAATTTACTTAACTATTCGTTTTAAGTTATCTGAAATAACAATTATTAAAATAATAGGTGAAAATCTTGAATCTTTGCCACAAGATAAGAGTAATCTTATATATAAATCAATGAAATATCTATTTAAACTTGAGAATAAAAAGATGCCTAATATTGCTTTGGAAATAAAAAGTGATATACCGTTATCTAGGGGACTTGGAAGCAGTGGAACAGCAATAGTAGGTGGATTATTTGCTGCAAATCAATTGTTAGATTGTCCTAAAACTAAAGAGGAGTTATTTCAAATAGCTACTAAATTGGAGGGTCATCCAGATAATGTAGGAGCATCGGTATTTGGGAATTTTGTTGTGACAGCTTATGATGGTGAGGAAAAAGCTCAAATATCAACTTTACCTTTCCCGGAGGCTCTTAAAATTGTTCTAATGATTCCAAACTATACACTTTCCACGGAAGTAGCAAGAGAATTAATACCAGAAAAAATTCCATTGAAGGATGTTTCCTTTAATATTGGACATTCTTCTTTATTATTAGCTTATATTTTAACAAATCAAGTAGATAAAATGCATTTAGCTATGAAAGATAGAGTCCATCAACCTTATAGACAGAAAAATATTAAAGGATTACAAAAAGCAGTGGACTTATCAGAAAAAAGAGGCATTTTTAGCACTGCGTTAAGTGGAGCAGGACCAACCATTTTATTTTTTGCAAAAGAAGAAAAATTATCTGAGGTTTATGAAATCATTAATCTTTTAAAGATTGAAGAAGATTTGGAAGTAGAGATTAAAACAGTTTCGCATGCAACAGAGGGAACAAGCATCTCTAATCTTCAGTCAATAGATTAACAGATTATTGTATCTTGAAGAAAATGTTCTGAATATAAAGCCGAACTTTATTCAGATGGAGTTTTTCACCTAAAGGTATAAGGGCAACTAAGACTTACGCTTCGTTTCAACTTGCGTAAATCAAGTTTTCTTTAATTCCACCTGAATTCTAGTACGACTTATCCTAAATTCATTCCCCCCCACTTAAGAAGTGGGGGTCTTATCATATCTGGATATATGTATTTGTAGCTTTACGACTACAAATACTATTTTTTTGCCCAAATCTTATTATAAAAATGATTAGCAAAAAGCCCAAAATTGCATATGATGTAATGTATTTTACCAAGGAGGGCAAAAGAATGAAAATTCATATTGTGAAAAAGGGAGATAATCTTTGGATAATAGCTCAAAAGTATAATGTTGATATGCAATATATTATTGAAGCTAATCCTCAAATTAAAAATCCTGATAAACTTGAAATAGGAAAAAAAATAATAATACCACAAGGACATATGTCTAAAGAAAAAATTAAATATCCTGTACCACAAAAACCTTATCCCAAAAAGGAACCAATAGAATCACCAGAGTCACCAGAACCGCCGAAAGCACCACCAAAGCGTCCAGTACCAATGGAGTCACCAGAGTCACCAGAGTCACCAGTATGTCCAGTTTTACCAAAGATGCCATTACGTCCAATGCCATATATGCCTCCGTGTAATCAAGTTCCAATGATCCCACAATTCGACGATATGTGTAACGGACATTGGTATATGAATTTTGGACCACAGATGCCATACGGACAGATGCCAAACGAGCAGATGCAAACGCCTTACAAAAATAAAGGCAATGGACAAATGCCAAATGAACAAATGAAAATGCCTTATGGACAAAAAGATAATGGACAGATGCCATATGGGCAAATGCCACCAATGCCTTACGGACAAATGCCTTATGGACAAAATCCACATGGGCAAATGCCACCAATGCCTTATGGACAAAATCCACATGGGCAAATGCCAATGCCTTACGGACAGATGGGATATGGGCAAATGCCATATATGATGGATATGGATCCATGTAAGCAATGGCCAGAAGAAATGTATGACGAAGATAGATATCATAATGAAAGTTCATCAAGTACTTAAATTACAATACGCTCCCACTTGAAAATAAGTGGGAGATTTTCCTTTAAGGGGGAAAATAATTTAATGGAGCATTATTTTATAGCAGTACTAAAAGATAGATATGGTATAGATGTAAATAAAATTGAACGATACAAATCTTTGTATAGAATTTCATCATTACAAGGTGAGTGGATTGCAAAGGCTTATGATAGCAATGAACAAATAACAAGACAAGCTGATATGTTTGATGAGTTAAAAAAGAAGGGGTTTAACAAATTTCCTGATATAATTAAGGATAAAGATGGTTTAAGTGGTTTTTATATTGATAAGTATTGCTACATGCTAATGCCATACATAGAAGGTAACACAGCTAAATATAGTAATAATAAAGATATTGAACTAGTAGTTAAAGTTCTATCTTCGTTACATCATGCAGGAGGTTGGCTTAATGATAAAATTATGTTACCTACCAACAAACCAATTCAAGATAAATTTAAAAATAGATTAGATTTATTTAAGGGAATATATAACCGATTACAATATAAAAAGGAAAAAGATATCTTTGAAAATCAAATAGTAATAGTAGGGAATGAACTTATTAAAATTGCTGAGAGGGCATTAACTAATTTAGATATCGTACAATTACAACATTTAAGAATGGAAGCATTTGAAAATAAAATGGTATGTCATCAGGATATTGCAAGTCATAATTTTATTATAGATAATAATAAATCTTGGATTATAGATTTTGACATAGCAGGATATGAATCGCAAATTTTAGACTTACATCAATTAGTTAATAGAATTATGATAGATAAAAAATGGAGTATTGAGCAATTTATAAAGATTGAAGAGTTCTATCAATTTTATCGAGGGATAAGATCAAGTGAAAAAAAAATACTGCGAGCTTTATCTCAGTTTCCAAACGATTTCTTTAGAGAGGTTGTAGGAGCATATTATTTCCCTGATAAATATAAAAGAAGAAATATCTTAGAAGTAATTAATAGGTTTGTAGATAATAAAGACTTATATTATTATTATCTTTATAATATTAACAAAACATGAGATAGTTCATATTAAGTTAGATAAAGCAATAAAATTAGAAGGAGTTGTTTCCGTTGGACAAGTTTAATAGCGTCTTGCAATCATATCAAGAAAATATAGAGGAAGATATTAAGAAAAGAAGTGAGTTTATATATAATTATATTAATCAATCAAAAACAAATGGAGTCGTTATCGGAATTTCTGGCGGAATAGATAGTGCAGTTACTGCAGCATTATGTATAAAAGCTTTGGGTAGGGAAAAAGTTTTAGGTATATGGATGCCAGCCCATTCAAATATAATACATAAAAATGATACGGAATTATTAGCTAACGCGATTGGGCTTCAATTAATGACTATAGATTTAGGTAAAACTTTTGATATATTAGTTCAAGAATTTGAAAAGAAAAACCGATTAAATGAGATAAATAAGGGTAATATTAAGGCTAGATTAAGGATGACTGCACTATACACAATAGCAGGTCAAAAAAAATACTTGGTTTCTGATACGTGTAATTATTCCGAAATATATATCGGCTATATGACAAAAGGTGGAGATGGCTTAGCGGATTTTAATCCAATTGGAAGTTTAACAAAACATCAAATTAGGATTTTAGCAAGTCATTTGAATATTCCTAAGGGAATTATTGAAAAAACTCCTACTGCTGACTTATGGGAGGGGCAAACTGATGAGCAGGAGATAGGTTTCACTTATATAGAGTTAGATAATTATCTATTAACAGGTGAAGGTAATCCTGATGTAATTAAGAGAATTGAAAGCTTACATAGAAGTAGTGAACACAAAAGAATAATACTGCCAAGTATTTAAATGGAGACAAGGGGACGTTTCGTGTGTCTCCTTTAAGATGGGAGAAACGCAGAAATCGGACATTTTATACAGTCTGAGTATAATAATCTCTTTTTTTGGTTAAACTCTGTAAAAAGCCATAAAAGGGGTTATTTATATGTTTTTTTCTATTACAAAGAAAAAAATAATATATAGTTTATTAGCAGTAATTCCTATATTAATCATTGGAATTATTTTGGTTGCCTATACTGGTAATTTATCTGGGAAAGATAATCTAGATCAAGACATTCAACAAGTAAATAATAATATTGAGATGATTATAGAATTCCAGAGTCATTATGTAGTAGGTGACGACTATTTGGAGACAAAAACAGAATTTGTAGAATCTATAGAAGAAATAAAAAATAAATATTATGACTGGGAAGTTATTGATGTAATAGGTAATAAAACAATTCTATATAAAGAAGTCGAGGATATATCTCCTGAGTGTAAGAGTGGGTCATATTTTAGTTTAGACCCTCAAGGCTATCTAACTTTATTTAGTGGAAATCCCACTAGCAATTCAGAACAAAATAGTATAATTGAAACTTTTTTTCGTATAGATATTGAAAAGCTTGAAAGCTCATTACCAAATGAGCCAGTACGGCAACTATATCAGGGTATACCTATTCAGGATTTAGCTGAATACAACAGCGTTTTATCTACATTTAGTGAATTCTCAATAGAATAGTAAATGGTTAATTGGGTCATAAAAAGGGTGTTTAGTAATAACATCTTTTTTATGACTTTTTTTATTGTTATTTTTCTTTTGCGGAAATGATTTTTTTGATATAATCAATTAATAGAAATATATGTTCGTATATTTAGGTGGAGAGAAAATGATAATCTTAGGTTTTGATCCTGGTATTGCAATAGTTGGCTTTGGGGTTATTGATAAACAAGGTAATTCTATTTCACCAATTCAATATGGCACCATAAATACTAAGTCGGATTTAGATGTAGCTATAAGATTAAAACAAGTTTTTGATGGGGCTAAGGAAATAATAGAAACATATAAACCTGAAGCAGTGTCAATAGAAAAATTATATTTTAATAAAAATGTATCCACTGCAATGACTGTTGGTCAAGCTAGAGGTGTTTTAATGTTAGCTGCTGTACAGGCTGGGCTTCATGTCTATGAATATACTCCACTACAAATAAAACAGGCTTTAGTGGGCTATGGACGTGCTGAGAAAAGACAGATTCAAGAAATGGTTAAGCTTTTTTTGAATTTAAAAGAAATACCTAAACCAGATGATGTTGCTGATGCATTAGCTATTGCTATTTGTCATGCACATTCTTTTAAGATGGCAAATAAAATTAAGGGGAGTAAATAATGATTGACTTTGTTCAAGGTACGTTATTTTCAATAGATAATGATAGTGTTATAGTTAATGTGAGTGGAATAGGTTACAAGGTGTATGTAACACAACCAGAAAGCTACCAACCTTTATTAAATCAATCATGTTTAATATATACTCATCATCATATAAGGGAAGATTGGATGGGGCTATATGGATTCAAGGATACAGAAGAAAGACATCTATTTCGTCTATTGTTAAATGTATCAGGAATTGGACCTAAGGGAGCTTTAGCTATTATTGCTCAGTCCAACCCAACCCTAATTATTAATGCAATTGTTACTGAAGACGAAAAAACATTAGTTAAGATGCCAGGTATAGGTAAGAAGACAGCACAACGAATTATTTTAGATTTAAAGGATAAAGTTAAAGGTATTAGTTTAGTTATACCTATATCAGATAATACAGCTATAGTAAATAACGATAATGTGCTACAAGGTAGTGAGTTAAAGACTGCTCTAAAATCTTTAGGATATCAAGATTATGAAATAAATAAAGTTTTAATTACATTGTCTGATGAAATTACTTGTGGTGAGTCAATAGACTCTTTAATTAAAAAATCATTAAAGTTATTATTAAAGGGATAGGAGGATGACAAATTGGAGGAAAGAATAATATCTTCCCAAATGTTGACTGAAGATCAAGGTGTAGAATTTAGCCTCCGTCCTCGGTATTTAGCTGAATATATTGGTCAGACAAAAGCAAAAGAAAACTTAAAAATATTTATTGAGGCAGCCAAAATAAGAAAAGAACCATTAGATCATGTATTATTATATGGACCCCCTGGATTAGGCAAGACTACACTATCTAATATTATAGCAAATGAAATGGATGTGAATATTAGAACAACATCAGGTCCAGCTATTGAAAGAGCAGGAGATTTAGCGGCAATTTTAACAAATCTTGAAGATGGTGACGTTTTATTTATTGATGAAATACATCGACTTAATAGAACTGTGGAAGAAGTTTTATATCCAGCTATGGAGGACTTTGCATTAGATATAATTTTAGGAAAAGGTCCGAGTGCTCGAACTGTGCGTATCGATTTACCCAGATTTACTTTAATAGGTGCAACAACCAGAGCTGGCTTATTATCTTCTCCACTTAGAGATCGTTTTGGAGTTATAAGTCGTTTGGAATACTATACTATTGAAGAATTATATCAAATAGTTATAAGAGCATCGGATTTACTAGATGTAACAATTATTGGAGAGGCAGCTAAAGAAATATCCTTAAGGTCACGAGGTACTCCGCGAGTTGCTAATCGTCTTTTAAAAAGAGTGAGAGATTTTGCCCAAGTTATTTCTGATGGGGTTATAACTGAGGAGGTAGCAAATAAAGCAATGGAAAGCATTCAAGTGGATAAATTAGGCTTAGACCATATAGACCACAAATTGCTTAGCATGATAATTGATTTTTACAATGGTGGACCTGTTGGTGTCGATACAATAGCAGCATCGATAGGTGAAGAATCTAATACAATTGAAGATGTTTATGAACCATATCTAATGCAAATTGGCTTTTTACAAAGAACTCCAAGAGGAAGAATGGTCACAAAATCGGCTTATAATCATTTGGGAAGGAGTATACCAAAAGAATTTGATACCTAAAATGTAAGTCAAAAACATAAAACAAGGTGGGTATATTGATGTATGAAATCAAAGAAAGTAAAGTAGAAAAAGAAATAGAGATAGAATATAAAGCTTTATTAACAGAAGAGAGATTTGAGGAATTAATTACATATTTCTCTAAATTTACAAACGCAAAGATTCCTTATATTCAAACAAACTATTATTTTGATACATGGGATTATGCTTTAATTAATCAAGGTATTACTGTAAGATTGCGCAATACAGAAGATTCATGGAAATTTCAAATAAAGATTCCAAAAGAAACTGAAGGTATGTACAATAAACAAGAAGAAATAGTTCATGAAATTTCAACTATGTTAGCTGGTGATTTTATAAATAATGGTATAGATGGATATAATCAATTACTGGGCAATTTAACAGTTTTACCTGAACTTGATATTGAGAGATTATATATGATTGGAAAGTTACAAACAATGCGACATGATTTTAATTTTTATACAGATACTATTAGTTTAGACAAGAGTACATATCTTGGTACGACAGATTATGAACTTGAATGGGAAACAAATAATCATAGATTTGTTGTATATGAATTCGCTAAACTTGATTTAATACCAACCAAAAACGTTGGAAAAATAACAAGATTTTTAGATAGATTGAAATAAATTTATTCAGATATGATAAGTCTCACTAGAATTCAGGTGGAGTTAAAACTTCATCTGTAAAAAACACAAACAGAAACGTTTGTGTTTTTCAGAGTGTTGACAAAGTCAACAAAATCATAGGCTATTGAAAATGTTCTAGTTCAAGGCACGCTTATGGAAGCAAAAGAACCGTCCCTACGTTTTTTTTGTTCCTAAATGTTAATTAATGTCTAAATATTAATATTTAATTAGACGATATATATAATAACTAGATGTTCTATCATGGATGTAAATAATTTCACATGGAGGTGGAACTATGAGGATTAGTGATTCTACAGTTAATATGTCAAGTCAAACGACTACCATTGAAAAACATACTAAGGAAGAAAATATAAAAATGTGGGTTGGTAACATTCCTGATTCTAGTAATGGTTCAGCAAATGTTTCGGAACAAGACATACTTGATATTTCAATGGAATCATTAGCGAAACAAGCAATGGAAACTGATTCATTATGTAATATCAAGAAAAAGGACGAGGTTATCTTTGAGATAAGCGATAAGGATAAGCAAAAATTACTAGCTATTCAAAAGATGATTGAAGCACTGACTGGTAAAAAACTTAAATTCTATGTAATAGATAAAGTAACCTTGCGAAATAATATGAAAGAACCAGTAGCAGTTGAAAAAAACAACAATAATAATAATCAACAGCAACAATATGGTTGGGGCTTGGAATATGATTATCATGAGTCTCATTATGAAAGTCAAGTGATGAATTTTAATTCTCAAGGAATAGTTAAAACGAGTGATGGAAGAGAGATTAATTTTTCACTCTCACTAAACTTGAGTCATGAATTTGCATCGAGTCAAAATATTAGTATAAGAGCAGGAGATGCTTTAAAAGACCCACTAATAATCAATTATGATAGTATTAATCCAAAACTGACAGAAGAAAAATATAGCTTTGATATAGATTGTGATGGAAGCCAGGATCAGATTTCCTTTGTATTAGAAGGAAGTGGATTTCTCGCACTAGATAAAAATGGTGACGGAGTAATAAATGATGGAAATGAGCTTTTTGGTCCACAAACAAACGATGGATTTAAGGAACTTACTACGTACGACTCTGATGGTAACAATTGGATTGATGAGAATGATTCAATCTATGATAAATTACGTATTTGGACTAAAGACAGCGATGGTAATGACAAGTTGCTTGCATTAGGAGAAAAAGGTATTGGTGCAATATACTTAGGAAATATTGATACTTCATATGATTTAAAAAACAATAGTAATCAATTAGATGGTCAAATTCAAAAGACAGGAATATTTTTAAAAGAAAATGGTGTAGCTGGAACAATCCAACATATAGATTTGGTAATTTAAGAGAAAAGAAAAAATTTAGTAGTCTTTAGCACCATAAATGGTGCTTTTTTACTTATAGAAATTAATATCTTATTTTTTAATAAAAAGGGAAGTTTATGTTGATATT
>CAZIGM010000032.1:0-21032 GCA_964538675.1 uncultured Bacillaceae bacterium
GCACCTGCCTTACAAGCAGGGGGTCGGCGGTTCGATCCCGTCATCGTCCACCATTATAAAAGGTTAACACGCCTACAGGCGTGTTATTTTTTTGTCTTTTTATAGAAAAATTAAAGATATTTGTCGTTATTAGGTGTTATTTTTATCAAATCGACATTTATTTGTAAAAACGTATGTTCCAATGTGTTACTAATCATTAATAATTCATGTCAAATATTAAAAAACTGTCGCAAAAAAAATTTGATTATCATACTAGTTATGACAAATTTTATTATTAATAATGTTTATAATAGGTAGACCAAATAATAGGGGTGTATTTAATGATTAATAAGACAAGTATTAAAAATAAGGTTAGATTTTATTGGATAATAAATTATTTATCATGGATAAATGATTTGCATAAAAAGACAATTATAAATTTTACAACTTTATTTTTTAAAAAATTAGAGATTCAGTATCTAACAATGGCATTATTATTAGGTCGAGCAGTTATATTAAATTCCATTTCGCCTTTTGCATTAGCTTTTTTTGCTATTATGTACTATTTAAAAAAAGATAAATTATTATTAATATCTCTGTCATTAATATTTGGTGCGAAATTTTCTACTTTAGATAATCAAGCAATTTTTATATTTTCTGGTATGATTATTTACTTATTATTATTAAAGTGGAAATCTGAAATAACATATGCCCCATTTTTAGTAGCAGTAGCAATATTAATACCAAAAAGTGTTTTTTACTTATATTACAATATAGATGAATTTTATTTATGGTTAATGACTTTTACTGAAAGTATACTTGGCTTTGTACTTACTTTAATTTTTATTCAAGCAATTCCTATACTGATATTTAAGCACAAAAAGATGTCGTTAAATCAAGAAGAAGTAATTGCTTTAACTATTGTTTTAGCATCAGTAATAACTGGAACAATTGGGTGGAATGTAGATGGTTACTCTGTAGAAAATATAATTTCTAGATATTTTATATTAATTTTTTCATTTACAGGAGGAGGTACCATTGGGGCATCGGTAGGTGTAGTTACTGGATTAATATTAAGTCTTAGTAATCCTAGCGATATTTACCAGATTAGTTTACTTGCCTTCTCTGGACTTTTAGCAGGATTGTTAAAACAAGGAAAAAAATTAGGAGTTATAATTGGGTTTTTATTAGGTACTACAATATTATCAGTTTACTTGGGGACACAAGATGATATCTGGAAAACATTTATGGAGTCAAGTTTAGCGGTAGTTATATTTTTGTTAACTCCAAAAGACTTATTAAATAATATTGCAAAATATATACCTGGAACAAATGAGTTTCATAATTATTATCAAGATTATTTAACCCAAATGAAAAATATAACTTCAAACAAAATAGAACGCTTTGCGAGTATGTTTAATCAATTAGCAAATAGTTTTCAAGAAATCTCATATGCTCCAAAATTTGAACAAACTGAACAAATAGATCATTTTATTAACCAAATTACTAAAACAAATTGTAAAATTTGCTGGAAAAGAAGAAAGTGCTGGAACGAAGATTTTTTTAAAACATATTGCATTATAACAGAACTCATGACAATTATTGAAACAAATAAAACCTTTTCTAAAAAAAATATTCCAAAACATATATTAGAGCATTGTATAAAAGGAGAACAAGTTGCCTATCAATTAGTTGACATATATGAAAGTTATGAGGAACATCTTTATTGGAAAAAGCAATTAGAAGAAAGTAGGCTGTTAGTATCTGAACAATTACACGGTGTATCAAAAGTTATGAAGGATTTTGCTTATGAAATACTAAAAGAGGATAAAGAATATTTGATTCATGAGGAGCAGATTCATCATTCATTAGAGACGTTTGGACTTTCAATACTACAAGTAAACATTCTTAATTTAGAACAGGGTAATGTTGAAATAGAAGTATTGCAACCTAGTTGTAACGGGGAAGATAGATGCGTGAAAATGGTAGCGCCTCTTATATCAGAGGTAATTGGTGAAAGTATTGTAGTAAAAGAGAAGGAATGTAATTACAAAAATGATGGAAGCTGTAAAATAATATTAAAATCAGCAAAGATTTATGAAATAGAAACTGGTTTTGCAAGTGCAGCGAAAGATGGGAAATGGTTATCAGGTGACAGTTTTAGTACAATTGAAATAGGAAACGGGAAGTATGCTATAGCATTAAGTGACGGCATGGGAAATGGTGAGCGCGCTCAGAAAGAAAGCAATGCTACATTAGAAATACTTAAGCAATTATTGCATTCAGGCTTTGACAAAACATTTTCAGTTAAAACAGTAAATTCTATACTATTGTTAAGATCTCCTGAAGAAATTTTTTCTACAGTGGACTTAGCAATAATTGATTTATTTAATGGAAATACAGAATTTTTAAAGGTAGGCTCGGCTCCAAGCTTCATCAAAAGGGGAAAGGAAATATTCACAATATCAGGCAACAATCTCCCTATAGGAATTATTCAGAATATTGATATTGATTCTAATGAGTTTAAATTGCAAGCGGAGGATCTATTAATTATGGTAACTGATGGTATATATGATTCTCCAAAACATATAACTAACAAAGAAATATGGATAAAAAGAGTAATACAAGAGATAGAAACCAATTCCCCGCAAGAACTAGCCGACTTAATTTTGGAAAAAACGATTAGAGACAAAAAGGGTGTAATAGGGGATGATATGACAGTTATTGTTTCAAGGATAGAGAAATATAAGCCAGAGTGGAGCATAAAAGCATCTGGAATATCTAAATTAGATAGAATAAAAGAAGCAAATTAAAAAAGTGGTATAACCTTCCTCTTATGTGGATATTAATGTATTAGAAGAGGAGGAGGGTTTATGGAGAAAGAAGTAACATTTAATCATATTACTTTAATAACAGATGGCTGTTCAAATCAAGGAATTTCACCTATTGATGCAGCTAGAAAAGCAAGTCAAATAGGAATAACTGTTAATGTATTAGGAATAATTAATGAAGAAGTGAATAGGAATAAAGGGATAATAGAAATTGAGGATATTGCCTCTGCTGGTGGTGGATTTGGGCAAATTGAAGTAATTGAAAATATATCGAAGACAATTCAAACAATAACAAGAAAAGCAATAACAAATACGATTCAAGAAGTTGTTAATAATCAATTGAGTCAAATATTTGGGGAAAATAATTTAACTTCAATTTCACCAAGTAATCGTGTACAAGCTTTTGAAATTATTGATAATATCGCGGAATATAGTCATTTAAATACATTGCTATTAATAGATCAGAGTGCAAGTATGATGGATAAAATGGAAAAAATTAAAGAAGTTTTAGTGGATTTTCAGTTAAGTCTACAATCAAGGGCTGGGAGCAGTAAATTATGTATAGCAACTTTTCCAAGTATGAATAATGTTATTGACATAAAAATACCTTGGACAAACACTAAAGAACCATTAGAAATATTTATAAGTAAGTTAAGAGCAAGTGGAAACACACCAACAGGTCCAGCTATTTTATCAAGTATTAGTTATTTTAACCAAAATAATAACAATTTTAATAAGGTAGATGGTGTATTAGATGAGTACATTGTTTAAAGAATATGATTTTAGAATTGGGTTTACTATAAAAGGCGAGTGGAATAATAAAGAATATAAAATAATAGATGTATTAGGTTCGGGGGAAAATGGTGTTGTTTATTTGGTCGAGTTAAATAAGAGTTATTATGCATTAAAAATATGCTTATCATATTATAACTTGAGTCAAGAGGTAAGTATTATTAAGAATTTAAATGGAGCCCAGGAATTATTTCTTGGGTTTTCAATATTTGATGTGGATGATTTCAATTATAACGGAAAAACATATTCTTTTTACGTAATGCCCTATGAAAGGGGTGTAACTATAAATAAGTTTCTTTATAATAAAACACCGAAAGAGTATCTACTCTTATTTAAAAATATTGTTCAGTATCTTTCATATTTTCATGATAAAGGCTGGGTGTTTGGAGATGTTAAACCGGAGCATATTTTAATAAATCAAAATAATATGAAAATTAGCTTTGTTGATTTTGGCGGCGTTACAAAAATTAATGAAGGAGTTAAACAATATACCGAAATATATGACCGAGGAAGTTGGAGGATAAGGAATCGTAAAGCTGATTCACATTATGATTTATTTTCACTTTCAATGGTTTTTGTTCAAATAGCTATAGGTAGAAAAAATCTACAAAAAATATATAATCGAAAAAGAAGAATTACTGATGTTTATGGTATAATACAAAATGTTGAAATGTTAAAATATCTATTTCCAATTATTAGAGGTATTTGTAATGTTCGATTAAAAACCACAAATGATGTTATTGAAGAAATAGATAAATTATTGTTATATCATAAAGGGAGTAATAATAAGTGGATCTATTGGTTATTTGTCAATTCACTTTTTCTATTTATTATAGTGTTTGTGTTATTTATCCAGATATAGAATTCAGCTTTATAAGTAATTAATCTATATATGGGAGAAGTATCTAATGAAAGCTATCAAAGAAATTTCAGAATGTCAGGAGCAATTGCTTTTGGGCTTATTTTTTCTGGAGTTATTTCTCAAACAATAAAAAGGAAAGGTCAGAATCATGTTAAAAATAGTTAAAGAAACAATTAGCAGATATAATATGGTTGAAAATTCTAGTCCTCTTATTATTGGGGTTTCAGGTGGTCCTGATTCTATGGCGTTACTAGATATTCTTTCAAAAATACTACCTAATAAATTGATTGTAGCACATTTAAATCATAAATTTAGAGGGATAGAGGCAGATCAAGATGCGAAATTTGTTAAAGAAGAATGCTTAAAAAGAGGAATAACTGCAATAATAAAAGAAGTAAATGTCCCGAAAATTATGAAAGAAATTAATTTAGGTGCACAAGAAGCCGCTAGACAAGTAAGGTATGATTTTTTTTTAGATGTAGCAAAAAAATGGGGTTCTGATAGAATAGTTTTAGGACATCATGCAAATGATCAAGCTGAAACAATATTAATGAGAATAATAAGAGGTGCGGGAATGCATGGAATCTCAGGTATTCCATATATTCGTGATTTTCAAGGATATAAAATTATTAGACCATTATTAGATGTAAAAAAAGAACAAATCGAAGAGTATTGTTTGAAAAATAACGTGAAATATATAATTGATAAAAGTAATTATTCTTCAAAATATTTTAGAAATGATATAAGATTAAATGTATTTCCATTTTTATCAAAGTATAACAAACAATTTACTAACCATCTTCATCAACTTGGAAGAATTGCACAAGATGAAGACAATTACTTAAATAAGGTAGCGAAGAAATTTATTGTAGATAATCTGAGAAAGACTAATTATAATACATACATAATAGATGTTTTATCTTTACAAACTTTGGATATTGCTTTACAAAGAAGAGTAATTCATCTAATATTAAAGCAGCATAAAATAAAGCGAGAAATATCATACAAACATATAGAAAGTATTATTAAAATATTATACAACTCAAGTCCCTCTAAATCATTGAATTTGCCAGGATTAAGAGTTTATCGCCAATATCAAAGTTTAATAATTACATCATCTTGCCATGAAGAAGTAAAAAATTATAAATATGATTTAAAGATACCTTGTGAAATAGTATTACCTGAGATAAATAAAAAATTATCTATTTTTGTCAAAAATATTTATGAGAAACAAAATGGTATTTGGCAAGTATTTGATTATGAACAATTTAATAATAATTTTATCATTGTTCGCTCCAAAAAAGATGGTGATAGGATAGAGTTATATGGATTACAAGGGTCTAAAAAAATCAAGAGTTTATATATTGATTTAAAAATACCAAAAGAATTAAGGAATAAAACACCAATTATTGAATCTGGGAATAAAGTTCTTTGGTTACCAGGTATAAAAAGATCTAAACACTTCTATCCAAGCAAATCAACAATAAAATTTTTATATTTAGTGTTATCTGAAGCATAGAAGTAATTAATATTACTATAAATAAAACTATATGTGAATGACCTTTTAAGGGAGGTAATTATGGAAAAAAACATCAAAGAAATATTAATTTCTGAAGAGGAAATAAAAGAAAAAACAAGAGAATTAGGAGAACTTCTTAGTGAAGAATATAAAGGAAAAACTCCTTTAATGATAGGCATATTAAAAGGTGCCATTTTATTTATGTCAGATTTAGTACGTACTATGAAAATTAATGTTGAGATAGATTTTATGGCGGTTTCAAGCTATGGCGCTTCTACTCAGTCATCCGGAGTTGTGAGAATTTTAAAGGACTTAGATTCAACAATAGAAGGTAGAGATATTATTATTGTTGAAGATATTATTGATAGTGGATTAACTTTAAGTTATTTAATTGATTTATTTAAAAGAAGGAATGTTAATTCTATAAAGGTGGTTACTTTACTTGACAAGCCTCATCATAGGACTGTAGATTTTAAGCCTGACTATACTGGATTTGTTGTACCTGATGAGTTTGTTGTAGGATATGGTTTAGACTATGCGGAGAAATACCGCAACTTACCATATATTGGGGTACTAAAACCGGAAGTATACATTAGATAAAAGAGTCTATTGTTATAGGCTTTTCTTTTTGATACAATAATATAAGTGTCGTGAGAGGAGGTAAGGAATGAACCGATTGGTTAGAAACACAGGCTTTTACTTACTTATACTATTACTTACAATAGGAGTTATAAGTTTTTTAACTAAACCAACTACACCTATAGAGCAAATTTCTTATTCTCAATTTCAAGAGGAGTTGTCACTAGGGAAATATAATGAAATCATAGCGAGACCAGATGGGTTTACTTATCGTATTGATGCAACTTATTCGAGTGATAATGGTGTAACGCAAATTTATACAATTGCTCCATTTAGTGAAAATTCTTTATTAAATTTAACAACCAATACTGGTGTTGAATTAACATTTTTAGAGCCTGAAAAAGATTCTATTTGGCTTACATTCTTAACTTCGTTAATTCCTTTTGTTATAATATTTGTTCTCTTTTTCTTTTTATTAAACCAAGCTCAAGGCGGCGGAAGCAAGGTTATGAATTTTGGTAAAAGCCGTGCAAAACTTTATGGTGAAGAAAAGAAAAAGGTTACATTTAAAGATGTAGCAGGTGTCGATGAAGAAAAAGAAGAATTAGTTGAGATTGTTGATTTTTTGCAAGATCCAAGGAAATACTCAACTTTAGGGGCAAGGATTCCAAAGGGAGTTCTTTTAGTAGGACCACCTGGTACAGGTAAAACCTTGCTAGCTAGAGCTGTTGCAGGAGAAGCTGGCGTTCCATTTTTTAGTATTAGTGGTTCAGATTTTGTGGAAATGTTTGTTGGAGTTGGAGCTTCTAGAGTTCGTGATTTATTTGAGAACGCAAAGAAAAATTCTCCATGTATTATATTTATAGATGAAATTGACGCCGTAGGTCGTCAACGTGGAGCTGGGTTAGGCGGAGGGCATGATGAAAGAGAACAAACCCTTAATCAATTATTAGTTGAAATGGACGGTTTTGGTGAGAATGAAGGAGTTATTATAATGGCTGCAACTAACCGGGCAGATATTTTGGATCCTGCATTATTAAGACCGGGACGTTTTGATAGACAGATAATAGTTGATAGACCTGATGTAAGAGGACGTGAACAAATACTACTTGTACACGGAAAGAATAAACCATTAGCAGAAGATGTAAAATTAGATATTATTGCTAGAAGAACTCCTGGGTTTACTGGAGCAGATCTAGAAAATTTATTAAATGAGGCTGCATTATTAACAGCTAGGAAAAATAAAAATGAAATTAATATGTTAGAAGTTGATAATGCGATTGATCGTGTAATTGCTGGTCCAGAAAAAAGAAGTCGAATAATAAGCGAAAAAGAAAAAAATATTGTTGCTTATCATGAGAGTGGCCATACGATAGTTGGATACCATCTTGAACATGCTGATCATATTCACAAAGTTACTGTTATTCCACGTGGTAATGCTGGTGGATATACAGTAATGTTGCCAAAAGAAGATAGATCATTTATGACAAAACCTGAACTGCTTGATAAAATTGCAGGCTTATTGGGTGGTAGGGTCGCTGAAGAAGTTGTACTTGGTGAAGTAAGTACGGGAGCACATAATGATTTTGAGAGAGCTACCGAAATTGCTAGAAGAATGGTTACTGAATTTGGAATGAGTGACAAATTGGGACCTATGCAATTTGGCAAGAGTCAAAAAGAGGTATTCTTAGGAAGAGATTATACAAACCAACCTAATTATAGTGATAAAATAGCTTACGAAATAGATATGGAAGTAAAAAATATAATTGATGATTGCTATAAAAAGTGTAAAAAGGTACTTGAGGAATATAGGGATGAATTAGATTTACTTGCACAGTCCTTAATTGTTAAAGAAACACTTGTTGCAGAGGATATTAAACAGCTTATTGAGGATGGTAAGTTTGAGGACGAAGAGTTAAATAACAAAATACAAGAAAGAATTGAAAATAGAAAGAAAGAGATTGCTAATAATAAGGATTAAGTTTAATTCATTTTACAGCCGAGATACCTTTTATAGGTATCTTTTTTATATTTAGGGTGATATTTAATAGTAATCAATTATGTTCATTGATATTTAATATATTAGATGTTATGATGCTAAATTATGTGAACTAAATAATAAGAATTAGGTTTAAATTAAAAGGAGTGCTTTTCAAGATGAAAACAGAGATACTTAGTGATATTCAAATTGCTCAAAAGGTTAAAATGAATCATATCAAAGAAGTAGCTGAAAATATAGGAATTTTAGAAGAAGAACTTGAACTTTATGGTAATTTCAAAGCTAAAATATCTTTAGATATACTTAAACGATTACATGATAAAAGAGATGGTAAATTGATATTAGTAACAGCAATTAACCCCACGCCTGCAGGTGAAGGGAAATCAACTGTTACAGTTGGGCTAGGACAAGCTTTTAATAGAGTAGGTAAAAATGCTATTATAACACTTCGCGAACCGTCCCTAGGACCTAGTATGGGAGTAAAAGGTGGAGCTGCGGGTGGGGGTTATTCTCAAGTTGTTCCTATGGAAGATATAAATTTACATTTTACAGGAGATATTCATGCAATAACTACAGCACATAATGTTTTGTCCGCTATAATTGACAATCATATTCATCAAGGCAATGAACTAAATATTGATTCTAGAAAAATAATATGGAAGAGAGTAGTTGACATAAATGATAGGGCGTTAAGAAAAATTGTTGTTGGGCTTGGAGGAGCTTATGGTGGAGTGCCTAGAGAGGATGGTTTTGATATTACTGTAGCATCAGAAATAATGGCTATTCTATGTTTATCAAGTGGAATTCAAGACCTAAAAAATAAATTAGGTGAAATGATAGTTGCATATAATTTTGAAAAAAGACCAATAAAAGTTTTGGATTTAGGAGTAGAGGGAGCGTTAGCGTTAATATTAAAGGATGCTATAAAGCCCAATTTGGTACAAACAATTGAAAACACTCCAGCTATCATACACGGTGGTCCTTTTGCAAATATAGCGCATGGAACCAATAGTATACTTGCTACTAAAATTGCACTAAAATTAGCTGACTATACAATTACTGAAGCTGGTTTTGGCGCAGATTTGGGCGCAGAGAAGTTCTTTCATATTGCATCTCGCTATGGAGATTTTAATCCTAGCGCAGTAGTAATAGTTGCTACAGCAAGAGCACTAAAAATAAATGGGGGAGTGTTAAAAGAGGAAGTTAATAAAGAAAACATACCTGCATTACAAAAAGGATTTTGTAATTTGCAAAAACATATGGATACGATAAAAAAATTCGGCGTACCATTCATTATTGCTATAAATAAATTTGCTACTGATACAGAAAAAGAGATTAATGAGCTAGTAAAAATGGTAAAAAAAGAAGGTATACCTGTTGAAATTATGGATGTTTGGGCTAAAGGCGGAGAAGGTGGACTGAATTTAGCAACAAAACTAATTGAGTTAACAGAATCAAATCAAAATCGCTATAATAATTTATACTTATTAAATGATTCTATTGAAGAAAAAATAAATAAAATAGCTAGACTTGTTTATGGTGCTGATGGCGTAGAGTTTACATCGGTTGCTAAAAAACAACTGGAACAAATTAATCTAAATGGTTGGGGAAAGCTACCAATATGTATTGCAAAGACTCAATATTCATTATCAGATAATCCATTAATGCTTGGTAGACCAAAAGATTTCAAGATAACAATACGTGAATTAAAGCCATCCATTGGAGCTGGTTTTATCGTTGCTCTAGCTGGTGAGATTATGACTATGCCAGGTCTTCCAAAAAAACCAGCAGCTTTAAATATGGATATTAATGAAAATGGTTTAATAAATGGACTGTTCTAAATTTAATACGAAAAAAATCTTCTATCTTGAGATAAATACGAACATATGTTATGATTTTGCAAAGAAGAAATAGTATGTATTTTGATGGATGGAATTATACAACTAATATATTCTTGATAATCTTTTTTTGGATTGGTAAGATAAATTAAGAATATAAGCAAGAAAGTTAAGGTGAAACTTTTGATTTTAGTGATTGATGTAGGAAACACGAATATCGTATTAGGAGTATATAAAGAGAATCATTTAAAAGAATATTGGAGGATATCAACAGATAAAAATAAAACTGATGATGAGTATGGTATGCTTTTTAAACAGTTATTTGAGAATTTTCAATTGAAATTTTCTGATATTGATGGGGTTATAATTTCATCTGTGGTGCCTCCGTTAATATCTATACTTGAAAAAATGATTAAAAAATATATAAATCAAAATCCAATAATAGTTGGTCCAGGGATAAAGACAGGTATAAAAATTAATTTAGAAAATCCAAAAGAAGTAGGAGCAGATAGAGTAGTTAATGCCATTGCTGCTATTGAATTGTATGGTACACCTTTAATAATTGTTGATTTTGGCACAGCAACAACATTTGATTATATTGATGAAGATGGGACGTACCAAGGCGGTGCAATTGCTCCAGGAATTAATAGTTCAACTGAAGCACTTTATCAAAGAGCTGCAAAGCTACCACGTATTGAATTGATAAAACCGGAAAACGTTATTGGTAAAAATACAATAAGTGCCATGCAATCAGGCATTATTTTTGGATTTGCAGGACAAGTTGATGCAATTGTAGAAAGAATGATAGTACAAAGTGTTAACAAACCTATGGTAATAGCTACGGGTGGATTAGCAGAATTAATTGCTACAGAATCAAAAACAATAAAAGAAGTTAATAATTTTTTAACACTAGAAGGATTAAAAAGAATCTATAATAGAAATAAGATGAAATAAAAATATAGATTACTATAATACTATACTTAGCTAAAGAAGGAATTTAATCGATTATAAAGAAAAATTATAAAGAGTCAAATTTTTAAATATACTAATTTAAAATAGGATTGTTAAGGAGAGGGTAGTTTGAGAGTAAACCGAATTTTGGTACTTATAATTACAATTTTATTAATTACTGTTATTGTTGAGTATCTTTGGTTTGATAATAAAATAGACGGAGATGAAGCTGTAGCACTTATTAATAATACAAAAATCACTGAAGATGAATTTATGACTGAATTAAAAGATAATTATGGCAAAGAAGTTTTAGAGGATTTAATAAATAAAAAAGTTATTGCAGAGGCTGCAGCTAATTATGGTATTACTGCTAATCAGAATGAAATAAATAGACAGTACAATGAATTTATGAAAGATTATGATACTGAAGAAGAGTTTATAATATACCTTGAAGAACAAATGGGTTGGACTAAAGACGAACTGATTGATTTTATTGAATATTACACAATATGGGAAGAAATAGCAACTATGGACATTAATGTTACGGATGAGCAAATATCTGCTTATTTTGAAAAAAATAAATCTAATTATAGTATTCCAGAAAGCTTTCATATTCAACAAATAGTTGTAAGGTCTGAAGTGGAAGCAGAACAAGTAGTTAATGAACTGGCGAATGGATCAGATTTTAATACACTTGCAAAAGAAAGATCTATGGATTATCTTTCTATAAGTACAGGTGGAGATTTAGGAAAGTTGTATGTAAATGATCCTTCAATAGACCCAGCAATTATTGATAGGGCAAAAACTATGGCAATTAATGATATTGCTACAGTTCAAATAGGAGATTATTATGCAGTTATACAATTGTTAGGGCATGAACAAACAATTCAATATTCTTTAGATGAAGTAAAGGAAGAGATAAGAAGAGAAATTGCATTAAGTCAAGCTAATTCGTTACCACTAGTATTAGATCAATTAAAAAAAGATATGAACGTACAAATACTAGATGATTCTTTAAAAAATAATTAGGATTTATTAATTTGAGGTAGTATTGTTTTTTACAATGCAAAAAGTTTAGTTAAGAGCATTGATGATTTTCTTGTGGAGTGTTTTATTTTATGACATATTTCAATTATCAGCAATTAGAGGATTTCTTTAAACAAGGTTATACGTTTTTGCCAGTAGTTATTAAAACTAAATTATCAATGTTTAATCCATTAAAATTATTACACAATATAAAAAGCCAAGATGAATATTCTTTTATTTTTGAAAGTGGGAAAATTGGTGATTATACATATATCGGCGGTGATCCTTTACATATTATAAAAGAAATGAACAGTAAAACGATAAAAATAAATAGAGACAAAACGAAAGAAGAATTTTACGGTGATCCTCTAAAGATTTTAACAGATATAATGGATATATATACCGTTCCAAGAATAAATAATATGCCTCAATTTTATGGTGGGGCAGTTGGGTTTCTAAGTTATGATATGGTAAAGTATTTTGAAAATATACCGAGTAAAGCAAGTGATGATTTAAGGATTTCTAATTTATACTTTATTATTCTGGACAAACTTTGGGCGTATGATCATAGATTACACGAATTGTTTTATATTGAATATATCTTTGTTGAAGATTTCAATCAAATAAAAGACTTATATTATACTAAAATCAGAAAAATGCAAGAAACTTGGAATAAGCTAATGGAGGAATCGGATTTTTTTTCTGATGCTGTTATTAATTATAGTACAGAAGATATTGACTACTCCATGATAGAAACTTCATTATCTGAAAAGGAATATATTAAAGCGGTAAAAAGAGTTCAAGAATATATATTACAAGGTGATGTTTTTCAAGTTAATTTATCAATTAGACAGAACAAAATATTAAAAACGGAAGGGTATGACATATATAGTCATTTACGTAAAATCAACCCTTCTCCTTATATGGGACTTCTTAATTTTCCAGATATTCAAATAGTGAGTTGTTCTCCAGAATTATTAATTAAAATTGAAAATGGAGTAATTCAAACAAGACCTATTGCTGGAACAAGACCGCGTGCTTTTAATGAGGCAAAGGATGAAGAACTTTTATATGATTTATTACATAATAAAAAAGAGATAGCAGAGCATATTATGCTTGTTGACTTAGAGAGAAATGATTTGGGAAGAGTATGTAATTATGGGACGGTTAAAGTGAATGAATTAATGACTGTAGAAAAATATTCTCATGTAATGCATATTGTCTCAAATGTAGTTGGTAAAATATCTTCTAATTTTAGTCTATATGACTGTATAAAGGCTACTTTTCCAGGTGGAACTATTACTGGAGCACCCAAAATAAGAACAATGGAGATAATTGAAGAATTAGAACCAGTAAAAAGAGGACCATACACTGGATCGATGGGCTGGATAGGATTTAATGGTGATTTAGAGCTCAACATATTAATTCGATCCTTAATAATTAAAGAAGGAACGGGTTATATTCAAGCTGGGGCTGGAATTGTTATAGATTCAATTCCTAAGAACGAATATATTGAATCATTAAACAAAGCAGAAGCCTTGTGGAGAGCTGTTGAAAGTAGTGAAAAAGAAATGATTCGAAGGCTAAATTTATGATACTTTTTATAGATAATTATGATTCTTTTGCATATAATTTAGTTCAATATTTTGGTGAATTAAAGGAGAATATTGAAGTATATAGAAATGATAAAATTAGTTTAAATGATATTGAATTAAAGAAACCAAAGAGTATAATAATATCTCCAGGACCTTGTACCCCATCCCAAGCTGGCATAAGCCTAGATGTAATTCAGAAATTTGCTGGAAAGATTCCTATTCTAGGTGTCTGCTTAGGGCATCAAGCAATTGCACAAGCGTTTGGTGGGGAGATTATTAATGCAGAATTATTAATGCATGGTAAAACTTCTTATATATATCATGATAGTAGGACAATATATAAAGACATTCCAAATCCTTTTAAAGCTGGACGTTATCATTCATTAATTGTTAACAATATTAAATTTCCTTCATCATTAGAGATAACAGCATGGACAGAAAAGGGAGAAATCATGGGTATAAGACATAAAGAATATGCTATTGAAGGTGTACAATTCCATCCAGAATCTATATTAACCGACTATGGTAAGAAAATAGTAAATAATTTTTTAACTCATTTTAGGGTGTAATGCATATGATTTGGTTATATAACGAACAACTTATTAGAGATGAAGAGTTGAAAATTTCTGTTGAAGACCATGGTTTTCTATATGGCGTTGGGTTATTTGAAACATTTAGGGTTTATGATAGTGTACCATTTTTATTTGAAGAGCATATTAAAAGACTTCAAAATGGTCTTAAATTGATTGGTATTGAAAAAAAATTTGATTATTTAGAAATGATTAATCTATTAAATATTTTATTAGAAGCTAATAATTTTAAAAATGCCTATGTTAGAATAACGGTTACTGGAGGTATAGCACCTATTGGACTTCCGACAGAGAAATACAATAAACCTTCTATAATTTGGCAAATCAAACCTTTTCAATCTCTAGAGAAAGGGATTCCTTTATGTAAAAATGCAATTTTATTAAAAACTAAACGCAATTTACCTGAGACTAGTATTAGATTAAAATCGTTAAATTTTTTAAATAATGTTATTGCAAAACAAGAAACTAATCATTTAGAAAATACTGAAGGTGTTTTTCTAACAAACGAAGGATATATTGCTGAGGGCATAGTAAGTAATATTTTTTTTGTTAAACACAATAAACTATATACTCCATCATTAGAACTTGGTATTTTAAACGGGATTACAAGAGAACATATTATTTATCTATGTAAAAAGAATAACATTCCTTATGAGGAAGGATTTTATAGATATAAAGATTTCATTAATGCCAATGAAATTTTTATATCTAATTCAATACAAGAAATAGTACCTATCATAAGATTTGAAAATAAAGACTTCAAGCTAGATAATAAAGGTACTACAAAATATCTAATAGGAGAATATAAAAAAACCATCATTGATAAGATTATGGAGTATAGAAGAGGTGACATGTTTGAAGCATAATACACATCTATTACTTATTGATAATAAAGAGCAGTTAAAAGAAGAGATGGAGATAATAGGTGCTGATCCAGCCGGAATTAGTCTAATGTTACCAAAAGGGGAACTGCTAATTATTAAAGTTAAGGATGTTTCCCAAAAAGCTGCCATTATATTAAAACAGGAAATGTTATCAAAAAATGGTGAAGCTGTTTTACATAAAGATATTTCAATGTTAAATAAGGAGATTTCTGACTTATTATTATTTGGTACAATTAAGCAGTTTATTGAGGTAATCCAAAAATTAAAATTGCAACCCTTTGGATTAAAACAAATAGCAAATGAAATTGAAACTGTTATTAACAAAAAAGAGAAGGCAAGCACTACACAGTTAATTGATTGCAAAGGAAAATCTTTGACAATAGACGACAAAACTTTAATTATGGGAATATTAAATGTAACTCCTGACTCTTTCTCAGATGGTGGAAAACATATTATTATAGATGATGCAGTTACACATGCTATCAAAATGGTTAATGAAGGAGCGGATTTAATTGATATTGGTGGAGAATCGACACGACCTGGACACAAACAAGTTTCAGAAGAGGAAGAATTAAATAGAGTAATACCAATAATTGAGAGATTAGCAAAGGAAATATCAGTTCCTATCTCTATTGATACATATAAGTCCGAAGTGGCAAGAAAAGCAATAAATGCTGGTGCAAATATAATTAACGATGTTTGGGGATTTAAAAAAGATAAAGATATGGCAACTGTAGCAGCAGAATCAAACGTACCTGTGATATTAATGCATAATCGTGAGAAGTCTAAGTATAATTATTTGATTGATGAAATAATTTTAGATTTACGTGAAAGTATTTCTATAGCATTAAAAGCTGGTATAAGTGAAAGCAAGATAATAATAGATCCAGGTATTGGGTTTGCTAAAACTTATGAAGAAAATCTAATTGTAATGAATAGATTAGATGAAATAGTGGCATTAGGTTATCCTGTTCTAGTAGGAACATCTAGAAAATCAATGATTGGTAATACATTAGACTTAGATATTAATGAAAGGATTGAAGGGACTATTGCAACAGTATGCCTTGGAGTGGTAAAAGGATGTAAAATTGTTAGAGTTCATGATGTAAAAGAAATTAAGAGAGCGTGTAGTATGATGGATAAAATGGTATATCCAATAAATATGAGGAGATAGTATGGACAAGATTATTTTTGAGAAAATGCAATTTTATGCGTATCATGGTGTATTTGAAGAAGAGAATCGATTGGGACAAAAATTTGAGATTGATTTAGAAATGTTTTTAAACTTACAAAAAGCAGGGAGTAGCGATGAATTAGATGACACAATAAACTATGCTAAAGTGTATGATGTAGTTAATGAGATTGTGATGGGAACTAAGATGAAATTATTAGAAGCTATAGCTGAAAATATAGCAAAAGAATTATTAAAACAATTTACATTGGATGAAATTATTGTGCGAGTTAGGAAACTTAATCCTCCAATACATGGGTATCTAAAGAGTGTTTCAGTTGAAATTAGAAGAGGAAATACTTAAATGAATAGAGTATTTTTAGGGTTAGGTTCAAATTTAGGAGATCGATATAAATTTTTAAAAATGGCAATACTTTCTATTGAAGAGCATCAAAATATAGATATATTAAATCAATCCTCAATTTACGAAACAGAGCCATTTGGATATAAAGAACAAGATAAATTTTTAAATATGGTTATAGAAATTGTTACATCTTTACACCCTAGAGATTTATTAAATTATATTAATATTGTGGAAAAGAAATATAATAGAACAAGGGATATTCACTGGGGACCTAGAACAATTGATATAGATATTTTGTTATATGGAAACCTAATAATGAAAGATGAAATATTGGAAATACCTCATCCGTTTTTAACTCAACGCCTTTTTGTTTTAATACCTTTGTATGAAATATATAAAGAGGAAATACCTGGCGAATCGAGATCGATTGAACAATTAATAGAACTTCACGAATATAATAAGAAGGACATTAAATTGTATAAACCTGTTTAATAGAAATTAGGAGAAATGTATGTTTATAGGAAATGTTAAATTAGATAATAATGTAATTTTAGCACCAATGGCAGGAGTAAATAATAAGGCTTTTAGAATTATTGCTCGAAAATTTGGAACAGGATTAGTAACAACTGAGATGGTAAGCGATAAAGCAATTTTACAAAAAAATGAATATACTTTAAGAATGTTAGAAGTAGATGAAAAGGAACATCCTATTAGTATGCAAATTTTTGGTTCAGATAAAACAAGTTTAGTTGAAGCTTCGAAAATAATAGATAGTCAATCAAAAGCCGATATTATAGATATAAATATGGGATGCCCCGTACCTAAAATTACAAAGAATGGTGGAGGTGCGAAGTGGTTACTTGAACCAAAAAAAATAGAAGAAACAATTAAAGAAATTGTTAAAGTAGTTAAAAAACCTGTAACTGTAAAAATGAGAATTGGATGGGATCATCAACATATTAATGCAATTGAGAACGCTAAGGCGGTAGAGTATGCTGGCGGTAGTGCTATAGCAATACATGGAAGAACAAAAGAACAAATGTATACGGGAAAAGCAGATTGGAATGTACTTAAAAACGTTAAAAACAACGTAAATATCCCAGTTATAGGGAATGGAGATATATTATCACCTCAGGACGCAAAAAACATGATTGATCAAACTGGTGTGGATGGTGTAATGATTGGTAGGGCGGCATTAGGTAATCCTTGGGTATTATATCGTACAGTAATTTATTTAACTACTGGAGAATTAGTTTCAGAACCTACACCACGTGAAAAATTACATATTGCACTCGAACATATGGATAGATTAATAGAAATAAAAGGAGAAACAGTAGGGATAAAAGAGATGAGAAAACATGCAGGATGGTATTTAAAAGGATTGCCTCAGTCAGCGAAAATACGTGAAGTAATTAATAATATAGAGAAGAAGGAAGATATGAAAAAAATATTATCAAATTATATTGATAATATAGAAACCAATGGGATAGTAATTGACTTTATTTGATATAGTTGACAATTAAAATTGATTGAAATATAATACATCCATCAAATCAAAGATTTTCTATATGATTTAAAGAAAAATTAATTCCTCTGGAATCTGATAAAGCTTCTTAATCTAGTCGATTAAGAGAAGCTTTTTGTTATATTTCTAGCAAGATTAATTGTATAAAACAAGATTTAGATACATATAATTTGTATGGAAAAACATTCATAAAGGGGTATAATTATGATTAATAAAGAAGTTCTTGTAACACCTTCTGGTTACAAAAAATTGGAAGAAGAATTAGAACATTTAAAATCTGTAAAAAGGCACGAAATAACTGAAAGAATTAAAGTTGCAATTAGCTATGGAGATATTAGTGAAAATTCTGAATACGAAGACGCGAAAAATGAACAAGCTTTTATTGAAGGAAGAATTCTTACATTAGAGAAGATGTTAAGAAATGCTAAAGTTATTAATGAAGATGAGGTTAATACAGAAGTAGTTAGTGTTGGTTCGAAAGTAAGACTTAAAGATTTAGAATTTAATGAATTAGTTGAATATACAATTGTTGGTTCGGCTGAATCAGATCCTACTATTAATTTAATATCTAATGAATCTCCAGTAGGTAAAGCAATATTGGGTAAAAAAATTGGTGACGCTGTTGATGTTAATGTCCCAGCTGGTATTATAAAGTATGAAATATTAGAAATTAAGAAGTAGTATAATTATTTATAGATATGGAGTTGGTATTATGAGTGAGGAGATAGTAGATTTAAATGATCTACTTATTTTGCGTCATCAGAAGATAGCTAAATTAAAAAATATGGGATTTGAACCTTTTGGACGTAAGTTTTTTAGGACATCCACAGCAAAAGAAATAACAGATATATATGATCAATACAATAGAGAAGAAATTGAATTAAAAAATGTAGATGCTAAAATCGCCGGAAGAATTATGTCAAAACGAATTCAGGGGAAAGCTGGTTTTGCACACATACAAGATAGTAACGGAAAAATTCAGATATATGTTCGTAAAGATCAAGTTAATGAAAAAGAATTTGAAGCATTTGAATTATTAGATCTTGGTGATATTGTAGGAATAGAAGGTAAGATTTTTAAGACTAATAAAGGAGAAATAAGTATTAAGGTAAGTAGGCTACATATATTGACAAAGTCTCTTTACCCTTTGCCTGATAAGTTTCATGGTCTAAAAGATGTCGAATTAAGATATAGACAAAGATACCTTGATTTAATTGTAAATCCAGATGTAAAAGAAACATTCATTCTAAGAAGTAGGATTATTAGCTCTTTAAGAGAGTATTTAGATAATCTTGGGTATATTGAAGTAGAGACACCAACAATGCATAGCATAGCTGGAGGAGCTGCAGCGAGGCCTTTTATTACACATCACAATACATTAGATATGCAATTATATTTAAGAATTGCTTTAGAATTGCATCTGAAACGTTTAATTGTTGGTGGAATGGACAAGGTTTATGAAATCGGTAGAGTGTTTAGAAATGAAGGAATTTCCACAAAACACAATCCGGAATTTACGATGTTAGAATTATATGAGGCTTATGGAGATTATAATAGCATTATGGATTTGACTGAAAATGCAATAGCATATATAGCAAAAAAAGTTTTAGGTACTACAAAAATCAACTATCAAGAATATGAAATAGATTTAGAACCAAAATGGGAAAGAATTTCGATGATAGAGGCAATAAAGAAATACACAACGATAGATTTGGGTAAAGAGATGTCAGATGAAGATGCGCGAAAAATAGCTAAGGAGAATCATGTAGAAGTTGAACCACATATGACTTATGGACATATTGTAAATGAATTTTTTGAGCAATTTGTAGAAGATAAATTAATTCAACCAACTTTTGTATTTGGACAACCTATTGAAATTTCACCGCTTGCCAAGAAAAATGAAGACGATCCAAGATTTACAGACCGTTTTGAGCTGTTTATTGTAGGAAGAGAGCATGCTAATGCATTTACTGAATTAAATGATCCTATAGATCAACGTGAGCGATTTAAGTCACAATTATTAGAAAAGGAATTAGGTAATGATGAAGCTCATGAAATGGATGAAGATTTTCTTCATGCTTTAGAAATAGGAATGCCTCCAACAGGTGGGCTTGGAATAGGCATAGATCGAATAGTGATGTTATTAACAAATCAACCATCAATAAGAGATGTACTATTATTTCCTTTAATGCGTGAAAAAAATTAATATAAAACAAGTTAAATGTATTATGTAAGAGGTAAAAGAGGTATGTTATCTATTTATCCAGATATGATAAGACCCCCACTTCAATAAGTGGGGGAAAGTGAATTTAGGATAAGTCTCACATAAATTCAGGTGGAGTTAAAACTCCATCTGAATAAAGTTCGGCTTTATATTATATAACGTACCTTCTTTTAATTATTATTATACTAAAATTACTAAGTGAAAAAAATCATATTTACAAGTTAGTTAGTTTTATGTTATTATATACAATGTTGCTGAAATTGTTCTTTGAAAACTAAACAGTGTAAAAAAGCCAAGCGAAAC
>CAZIGM010000033.1:0-20768 GCA_964538675.1 uncultured Bacillaceae bacterium
ATTGCGGGCTTGTGCATGTTCTAAAGATTCTAAAATTAATATCCCTGAGCCTTCACCAATTATAAAACCATCTCTATTCTTTTCAAATGGTCTGCTTGCTTTTTTGGGATCTTCGTTTCTTGTGGAAAGTGCTCTCATTGATGAAAATCCTGCAACAGCCAAAGGAGTAATTGAAGCCTCGGCTCCTCCTGTAATCATAACATCTGCATCTCCACGTTCAATCATCAGAAAAGCATCACCTATAGCATGAGTTCCAGTGGCACAGGCAGATACTGGTGCATAATTCGGACCTTTTGCTCCAGTTACAATAGAAACTTGTCCAGATGCCATATTACTAATTAACATTGGAATAAAAAACGGAGATACTCTTTTTGGACCTTTTTCTAATAACACCTTATGCTGCTGCTCAATGGTCTGTAATCCTCCAATTCCCGAACCTATATATACACCTACACGTTCGGATATTGAATCGTCGATTGTTAAATTTGCATCTTTTATTGCCATCTTTGTTGCAGCAATTGCAAATTGCGTAAAGGTGTCCATTCTTCTTATTTCTTTTTTTTCAATATAATCTTCAGGGGAAAAATTCTTGACTTCTGCTGCAATTTTAACAGAATATTCTTCCGTATCAAATTGAGTAATATAATCCACCCCTGATTTACCATTTATTATTGAATCCCAAAATGTATCTATGTCATTACCTACTGGTGAAATAACACCAATTCCCGTTACTACTACTCTTCTTTTCATATATACACCCCACAAAAAAAATTGTATATCACTTTCAATGTCATAGTTTAATGAGATTTATTTTAATAATTAATATAATTTCTATTATTAAAGCTACACTAAGCTAGAGAAAATTGTAAATAAAGTCCCGCTTTTTATTATTATTTTCACGGGACTTTTATTTGTACTTATTGATGGGCTTTTATGTATTCAATTGCATCCCCAACAGTTTGTATTTTCTCTGCATCTTCATCAGCAATTTCAATATCAAACTCATCTTCTATTTCCATTACTAATTCAACAATATCCAAAGAATCTGCTCCTAAATCATCCTTGAAGGTAGCTTCTAAAGTAACTTTCTCTTCATCTACATCTAAACGATCTAAAATAATTTTTTTTACATTATCAAAAATATCCATCCCTTCACCTCCTCTCAAAATATTATAATTTATTAATATTCAAATTACCAGTTACATTACCATTCCGCCATCAACATGTATTATTTGTCCAGTCATATAACTGGCTTCCTCTGTTACTAAAAATTTAACCATATTTGCAATATCTTTAGGATTTCCTAATCTTGCAAGAGGTATTTGTTCAAGTAGTTTTTCTTTAATATCTTCACGCATATTTGCTGTCATATCTGTTTGAATAAAACCTGGTGCAACAGCATTTACATTGATACCTCTTGAAGCTAATTCCTTAGCTAATGTCTTTGTAAGACCAATAACTCCAGCCTTAGCAGCAACATAATTAGCTTGTCCTGCATTACCAAGTGTACCTACAACTGAAGATATATTTATTATCTTCCCTTCTCTTTGTTTCATCATAATTTTACTTACAGCTTTACTAGTAAGGAAGACGCTTTTTAAATTAGTATCAATTACTTTATCCCAATCTTCTTCTTTCATTCTAATTATTAGATTATCTCTAGTAATACCAGCATTATTAATAAGTATATCGATTCTGCCAAATTTACCCATTGTTTCTGCCACTAAATTATCTACATCTGAATTATTTGATACATCAGCTTTAATAACTAATGCATCTCTACCCAACTTTCTTACTTCTTCAGCAACATCTTCAGCCAATTCTTTATTCCCAACATAATTAATTACTACATTAGCACCAGCTTTTGCTAGTGTTAAAACAATTTCTTTACCAATACCTCTAGAACCACCAGTAACAATTGCTACCTTAGAATCAAGCATTTACTAACTCACCACCTTTAATTGCTCTTTAATATCATTTAACGAGTTAACATCCTCGATGCTATATATCTTTACACTATTATTAATCTTTTTTACTAAACCAGATAATACTTTTCCTGGTCCAACTTCAATAAAAGTGCTTATACCTTCGTTAATCATCCATTCAATCATATCTACCCATAAAACAGATGATACTACTTGTTCAATTAAATTGTTCCTTATTTGTTGAGGATTTGATTCTGGTCGTGCAGTTACATTCATAACAACTTTTATTGTAGAATGTTTTAAATTAATTTTATCTACCAAAGGACTTAATTTTTCTTTAGCTGATTCCATCAATATAGAATGAAACGGTCCGCTAATTGATAAAGGAATAATTTTTCTAGCACCTTTATCCTTTGCTATACTGCATGCATTCTCTACACCTTTTACCTCTCCAGATATAACAATTTGACTCGGTGTATTTATATTTGCTACTTGAACTATAAACCCTTTTTTTGAGACATATTCGCATATTCCTACTAATTCTTCCCTATTAATTCCCATCACAGCAGCCATCGTTCCATTAATATGTAAACTCGCTTCATCCATATAAATTCCTCTATTTTTAACAAGGTCAATAGAATCTTCAAATTTAATATTACCTGCTGCAGTAAATGCACTATATTCACCTAAGCTATGACCTGCCATATATTCTGGAGTAACTCCTAATTCTTCCTTTATAACTCTCCATATAGCCACACTTGTTGTCATAATTGCTGGTTGAGTATGTTTTGTTTTTTTTAGTTCATCTTCTGAACCTTCAAATATTATTTTTGATAATGAATATCCCAATATATTATCTGCACTATTATATAAATTTCTTACAGATTCAAATCTATTATAAAAATCTAATCCCATGCTAACGTATTGTGATCCTTGCCCAGGGAATAATACTGCTAATTTATTCAATCTCTTTATCCTTTCTCTAATTAGTTTTATACCATTTGATAAGTGTCGCACCCCATGTTAATCCTCCACCAAATCCAACTAATAAAATGTTGTCACCGTTATTAAATAAATTACTTTTATTAGCTTCATCCAAAGCAATAGGAATTGATGCGGATGACGTGTTTCCATATTTGTCAACATGGACAATTACTTTATCATCTTCTAAATTAAGCCGATCTTTAGCATAATCTATTATTCTTATATTAGCTTGATGAGGTATAAAAAAATTAATATCTTCTTTACTTAATCCTGCTTTTTCAATTACACTATTTGAAGCTTGTTCCATTATTTTAACCGCGAATTTAAATACCTCAGGACCATTCATATGAATAAAGTGTAATTTATCTTCTACAGATGCTTTAGAAGTAGGAATTCTAGAACCTCCAGCCTTTTGTATCAATAAATCACCTCCAGAACCATCTGACCCTAAATCATAAGATAAAAACCCAAACCCATCTTCAACCTGTCCTAGAATAGCTGCACCTGCACCATCTCCAAATAAAACACAAGTGTTTCTATCCGTCCAATCTGTTATTTTTGATAAGGTGTCCACCCCTATAACTAATATATATTTATATAACCCAGTTTTTATAAATTGTGTACCAGTTGTAATACCATATAAAAAACCTGAACATGCTGATGATAAATCAAATGCAGCAGCTTTAGTAGCACCTAATCTATTCTGTAAAACGCTTGCAGTTGATGGAAATAGATGATCAGGTGTTATTGTAGCAACAATTATTAAATCAAGCTGATCAGCAGAAATCTTTGCATTATCTAATGCTGCAATTGCTGCTTCATACGCTAAATCTGAAGATGATTCTTCATTTGTTGAAATTCTTCTTTCCTTTATACCTGTTCTACTTACAATCCATTCATCACTTGTATCTACAATTTTTTCTAAATCAAAATTAGTTAATATTTTTTCAGGAACATACGAGCCTGTACCTAGAATGCCTACATCCATTAATTTTTTCCTCTTTTCGCTATACAATTCAATCTATTAGTTAGATCTCTTTCTCAATTTTTTCTTTAACTTCTCCTATTAAAAATAGTCTAGCTTGACGAATCGCATTCATTATTGCCTTAGCATTAGAAGACCCATGTGCCTTTATAAATGCACCATTAACACCTAAAAGAGGAGCTCCACCAACTTCAGTGTAATCCATACCTTTTTTAATATTCTTAAATGCAGGTTTAAGCATTAATGCTCCAAGCTTTGAAAGTGTATTTCTAGTAAATTCTATCTTTAAAACATTAAATATTGAGCTAGCCAAACCTTCTGTTAATTTCAAAACGACATTGCCAGAAAAGCCGTCACAAACCAATACATCACAGATTCCTGCTGGTATGTCTCTAGCCTCAACATTCCCTACAAAGTTTATCGGGAGTTCTTTTAATAAAGGAAATGTGCTTTTCATTAAATCATTTCCTTTAGTATGTTCAGTTCCAACATTAAGAAGTCCTATTCTTGGGTTAGTTATATCTAATACTTGTTCAGCGTAAATTTTCCCCATCATCGCGTATTGACAAAGTTGTTCAGGAGAAGGGTCCATGTTCGCACCCATATCTAAAAGTAATACGCCATTTTTACCTGCTGTCGGTAAAACTGAAGCTAAAGCTGGTCTTTCAATTCCTTTCACTCTACCAGCGATTAATAGTCCAGCAGTCATTAGTGCTCCTGTATTACCTGCAGAAATAACAGCGTCTGCCTGATTTTCTTTAACTAAATTAGATGCAACCACTAACGAAGAATCTTTTTTTCTTCTTACAGCTTTTACTGGTTCATCTTCAGTATAAATAATCTCATTTGCATTTACGATTTTTACATTAGATGGAACATCCTCCGTTAAATATTTATTAATTTCTTCCTCTTGTCCCACTAATATAATTTCTATATCTGTGAATCTCTTTGCAGCTAGCAGTGCACCTTCGACAGTACTTTTTGGTGCATGATCCCCACCCATAGCATCAATTGCTATTTTCATTTATATCCCCCTTTTCAGGATTAAATTCACTTGAACGGTATACTATAAATAAACCTTTAAAAACTAATTCATTATTAACGTATGTTTTAACTTCAATCTCACTTCTCTCATTTCCAGAACCAATAACTTTTGCTTTTGCAATCAATCTTTCTGCTAGGTATACTGGTCTAATAAATCGTATATCAGCTTTAACTGTTAGTGCTATCTCTTCATTAACCAAAGCTACAGCTAATGAGTTTGCCTGTGCAAAAATGAAATGTCCTCTAGCTATACCTGTCTTTTTGAAAACTTGATCTTCCTTTATTTCAAGAAGAGATATCGCAAAATCATCCAATTGTATATCAATTACTTCACCTATAACTTCATATAAATGCAATGATTTTACATTATCTAATGTTTTTGAAGCCATCGTTTTTATTCTTTCTCTTAATTCAGGAATCCCCATTTCCATTCTGTCTAATCTAATTGTTTGAATACTTACTTCGAATTTCTTTGTTAATTCTTCGTCTGTAATAAAAGGATTATTCTCAATAAATTCTGATAACTCATTATGTCTTTCTCTCTTTGATAAGCGTGAAATAAAAACCACCACCCATTATTATCACCTATTTTTAGTATCAGGTCCTAATTAGTATATAAAAAAAATTAATATATTTCAACTATATTTATCTTGCAAAAATATTAAAAAAGCTTCATTCACTTATATGAAGCTTTTTATTTTGCTTACTTTTTTTTACTTTGTTTTACTATTACATTTCCATTATAATAACCACAACTTTTACATACTCTGTGGTTTAATTTATACTCACCACATTGTGGACACTTAACCATACCTGGTACAGATAGCTTATAGTGTGTACGACGCATATCACGACGAGTTTTTGATGTTCTTCTAAAAGGTACTGCCATATTTCCACCTCCTCAAAACTAGTAAGGACAAATATTTAATCCTTATCAAACCAATCAGCTAAATCAGCTAATCTTGGATCGATTACTTCATTACTACACTTACAAACTTCATGATTTAAATCTATACCACAAGTATTGCATAAACCCTTGCAATCTTCCTTACATAACGGAATGTATGGTAATCCTAAAGATACAGTTTCTTCAACAATTAATGAGATATTAATTTCATTAGTATCAATAACTAAGTATTCTTCTTCATCATTATCAAAATTAATATCAATATCTTTAGGGATAAATGTCTCACTAAACTCATTTTCAAAATAGTAATCATAAGTTGTTAGACATCTTGAACATTCTAATAGTAATTTCGTTTTAACTTTACCACTTACTAAATAAATATCAGTTAATTTTTCTGCTGTTCCTTCTACAATTACAGGTGAAATATCAATAATTTGTTTTATTTCTTTTGCTAAATGACTTAAATCTTCGGTATAATAAAACTTGTACTGTTCTTTCTTATTTTCTAACTCCCAAGTATTAATTTTCATGATTTCCACCTCATAAACAACAAGAATAATTATATATTATCATTTTAAAATTTGTCAATTGTTTAATCAAGTATTTTGCAATAATGGAGGTACAATTTTATGTCAACATTAGGCATTATCGTTGAATATAATCCATTTCATAATGGACATAAATATCATATTCAACAAGCAAAAAAAATAACTAACGCAACAACCACTATTGCAGTTATGTCTGGCTCATTCTTACAACGTGGTGAACCTGCACTTATTGATAAATGGACAAGAACTAAAATGGCTTTGGCTCAAGATATAGATTTAGTTATAGAACTTCCAACAGTATATGCTACTCAATCTGCAGATTGGTTTGCATATGGGGCTACTTTCTTACTTCATCAATTAAAAGTAGATAATTTAGTATTTGGAAGTGAAACAAATTCAATTGAAATTCTTAATAGAATTTCAGATCTATTATTAAATGAACCCACCAATTTAAAAAAATATATTAAAGATAACTTAGCTCAAGGTTATTCTTATCCTAAAGCATTATCACTATCTCTTAATATGTACTATAACGAAGAAAAACTTGAAATTTTTAAACCAAATGATATTTTGGGTATTCAATATGTATATAATTTGAAAGCGTTAGATAGTCCTATAAACATACATACAATAAAAAGGAACTCCGCTGACTATCATGATAAAAAAATAACTACTAACAATATTGCAAGTGCTACTGCTATAAGAAATTATATCTTTTCTAATAATAGCTTGAATAATATATCAAAAGTAGTTCCTAGCAGCACAAATTCTTTATTAAAAAAAGAACTTTCCCAAAACAGAATTAATTGTTGGAATAATTATTTTCGGACACTTCAGATTATCATTAATAGTGTTAATAATACAGATTTAAAAAATATCCATGGAATGATAGAAGGTCTAGAAAACAGAATAAAACAGAATATAAATAAAGCTGATTCATTTGACGATTTTATCAATCTGATAAAAACTAAAAGATACACTACCCCAAAAATTCAGCGTACCTTATTATATTTATTATTAAATCTTACAAAAACAAATGTTTTATCACTTGATATTAATAAAGGACCTCAATATATACGTGTGTTAGGTTTTAATGAAAAGGGTAGATCTTATTTAAATAAAATAAAACATGATATACAATTACCTTTAATAACAAAAATTCATAGAGATAAACTACCAATGCTGGAAGTTGATATTAGATCTAGTAATATATATGAATTAGGTTTAAAGAAGAATTCACGGGTGGATGAATATAAAAGAACACCAATATACTTAAAATGATTAGATATTCATTTTAAGTATTTTTTTTTGTTAGTTGGTTTAAATAATCTATTGCATCAGATACGTTTTTTACTGGAACAATATCCATAGGGTTACCTAAATCTTGATTAGCCTGTATTGCCTCTTTTTCATTTGTATCCCAATCATCAACATCTTTTGGAATAAAGAAGATTTCAGCCCCTTTTTCATAAGCTGTTTTAACTTTTAACCTCGCACTTCCTATTTGCCCAACCTCACCATCAACATTTATAGTACCAGTACCAGCAATTAAATATCCTTTAGTGATATCTTCACTTGTCATTTGATTAATTATTTCAAGTGTAAACATTAAACCAGCTGAGGGTCCACCAATATTATCCGTATTAAAATTAACATCTTTTGAAGACATAACAGTTCTATCTTCAACAGGGAAAATTCCTAATCCAACTCTATTATTCTCAATATCTTGATTCTCATCATTACTAAGTATTACCAATGAAATTTCTTCAGAATATTCTTTTTTATCTCTAATAAACTCTATTTTTACTATATCGTTCTCCTTTTTATTATCAAAATAAGTTAATATTTCTTCGACCCTATTCACAGGTTCATCATCAACCATAACAATCAGATCACCTATTTTCAACACTTCTTTGCTGGGGGCATCTGCTAATATTCCCATCACCAATATTCCATTGTTTTGTATATCAACAGGTATATCTAAATAGGTAAATGCAGCTATAATTGCATCCTCTTGAGATTCATCCATAACTTGAATTTGTCTCTTTGTAAAATCCTCTTCATCTTCATTTTCATCTAAAATTAATTCTTCAGGAATTATTTCCATAAAAGAGTTAAATTTTGATGAAATAACTGATATTATGCTTCCCTTATACATAGAAACTGAAGTTAACATTAATTCACCCTGTTCTTCATAACCATCCTCAACTTCGATTAATGTATCTAACTCAATAGCAGAGCCTGGTATAGCTATAAAGTATGGAACCGGAATATAAAAAAATATATATATTAATACAGCAATTATTGCTACTGTCCATTGAAATCGTTTTAATCTTATCTTTTTAAGAATTTGATGCTTTCTTGTCATTGGTTTCCTCCCATATGCTTATTAAATCCTTTAGTTCATCTATATTTTCATTTGCAGTTTTATACCCTTCATCAATAATTGCTTGAATATTATTAAAGGAAAGTGATCCAATATGTCCAACATTTGGTCTAATAACAAAATCCGCGTCAACAATTTGACGACGATAATTTTCCATTTCAATTATATCAATCGATTGTGATATAACGTCAAAAATGGTTTTCACTTCCATCTTGGCATCATATAATCCAACATCAACTGCTATAATAATATCTGGACCCATCTCACGAACAGTTGGAATAGGCACACGTTCAAGTACTCCACCATCTACTAATAACCTTCCATTAATACTTTCAGGAACAAAAACTATTGGAATAGATATACTTGCCCTAACAGCTGAGGAAATAGGTCCCTTTGTAAATACAACCTTTTCTCCCTTTTCAATATCGACTGCAACAATTCCTAAAGGTATGTTCAAATCTTCAATATTCTTCCCATGTGTAAGTAACTTTATTAGGTTTCTTACCTTATCTCCTTGAATGAAACCCATTTTTGGAACAGTTAAATCAGTCCAATACTTCCTTTTTAAATTAACTGCCAGTTTTTCTATCATATTTATATCATTATTATTGGCATATAAAGCAGCTATAACGCTCCCCATACTACTCCCTGCAATAAAATCTATTGGAATATTATTTTCCTTAAGAACTTTTATCACCCCTATATGGGCTAAACCACGTGCCCCTCCAGAACCAAGTGCTACTCCTATTTTAGGTTTCATTAAGATCACCTCATATTATAAAGCCGAACTTTTATCGCGTTTTCTGCGATATTAGTGAGACTTATCCTAAATTCCGCGCACTCTATGTGCAAGTGGGAGTCTTATCTTATCTGGATTAAAATATATCTGAATAAAATAATATACTTTCTTATTCTCTTGTATGGTCTAAAAAGGACAATCATAACGTAAAAGTATAATAATAGTAATTGTATTTAGTTAGGAGGCTCTTCATGAATAATATTGCTAATTTAAATTATAAAATAAAAAATTTTATACTAGGAATATTACTATTGCTACTTGCTATTTCTATAATTATTTATCCAGATATATCATTTAATGCCTCATTAAAAGGTTTGAAAATCTGGTGGGAAGTAATATTCCCCGCACTTCTACCTTTTTTAATCATTTCAGAAATTCTTCTCGGTATTGGAATAGTACACTTTATGGGCGTAATATTAGAACCCATAATGAGACCACTTTTTAAAGTCCCAGGAGTAGGTTCCTTTGTTTTAACAATGGGTTTTTCTTCTGGCTATCCAATGGGAGCAAAATTGACAACACGTTTGCGTGAGGAAAAAATGATAACCCGCATAGAAGGTGAACGTCTTGTCTCTTTTACTACTACATCTGACCCTCTCTTTCTTTTTGGTGCAATAGCAGTAGGTTTTTTCCATGATGCAAGGCTAGGTGCTTTTATTGCATTAGTGCATTACTTATCAAGCATTATTGTAGGCTTAATTATGAGATTTTATCGGAAAAGCGATAATGAATATTCATCAATTAGAAAAAATGAAAATAATCATGACATTTTTAAAAAAGCCTTTAATTCCTTATATCTTGCTCGAATTAAAGATGGGCGCAAGTTTGGGAAATTAATGGGTGATTCAGTCATGTCCTCGATTGATACTCTATTAATGATCGGTGGATTTATTATAATATTTTCTGTAGTTCTTTCAATTTTAAACGAAATTCAAATCACCTTACTTTTATCAAAGTTCTTAAATATTTTATTAATTCCAATAGGTATCTCAAAAGATTTATCAAACTCATTAATCTATGGTCTGTTTGAGGTTACATTAGGTGCAAAAACAGTAAGTGAGGTATCGACACTAATCCCTATGAATCAAAAATTAGCAATACTATCTGCTATATCTGCTTGGGGGGGATTATCAGTACATTCACAAGTTGCTGCAATAATTCAAAAAACCGATTTAAGATACCTTCCTTTTTTGATAGCTAGAATAATACATGTAATTATTGCATTCATAATATCTAATTTGCTTTACAAAATAATCGATATTGAGAACCTACTAACTTCAATACCTGTTTTTCTTTATCAAATACCCAATCAAACTCCATATTTAACTTTTCTAAATTCGTTTATGTATATCTTAATTTGGTTCATATTACTTACATTTATTTTACTATTAATTCTATTTGTTTTTAAAATAATAAACAAAAAATAATTAAATATTAGTTATTTATTTGATTATTATATTTTTCTTTTAAAGCCTTATCAACAATCTTAGGTACCAAATCAAATACATCACCATTATGTTTTGCAACATCCTTAACAATACTTGAACTCAAATATGAGTAATTATTATTAGTCATCATAAAAAAGGT
The DNA here is from genome assembly GCA_964538675.1 of uncultured Bacillaceae bacterium. GTDB lineage: Bacteria > Bacillota > Bacilli > Tepidibacillales > Tepidibacillaceae > CAZIGM01. The sequence goes on from CAZIGM010000033.1 coordinate 11,166, forward strand.
TTCAATATTATTATTTAATTTTCTATTTATTGAAGCCATTTGTAATTCATACTCAAAATCTGATACAGCACGTAAACCCTTAATTATTGTGTTACCATTATTCTTCAACATATAGTCAACTAATAATCCATTAAAACTATCAACTTCAACATTCGGCATATCCTTTGTCGCTTCTTTTATTAAACTTATTCTCTCTTCTATTGTGAATAATGATTGCTTTGTCGTATTTATTAAAACAGCTACAGTTATTTTGTCAAATATCTTTGTACCTCTTTGAATAATATCTAGATGTCCGTATGTAATTGGATCAAAGCTTCCTGGATAAACTGCATGTATCATTTAAATATACACCCCTTCATGATTTTATGCCTTATAAATTGTTACGCCTGTATTTCCATAATCAACATTTTTAATTAATGTTAATACCCCAATTTTACTAGGTAAAGATATTTTTACATCATGTTCAACAACAACAATTCCTTGATTACTAATCATATTATTATCTGATAAAGATTTGAGAACTACTTCATAATTATTCATTTTATATGGTGGATCTATAAAAATTAATTCAAATTGAATTCCCCTTTTTATTAAAATATTTAAAGCACGAATAGAATCGTTCCTATATATCTCAGTAATTTCAGAGAAATTACATAAATCAATGTTATTTTTAATAATTTCTACGCATTTCCTATCTTTATCTACAAAAATAGCTTTACTCATACCTCGACTTAAAGCCTCAATCCCTAAACCACCAGTTCCAGCATAAAGATCTAATACACTTCCGCCATCTACAAAAGGTTTTATAATATTAAATATTGCCTCTTTTATCTTATCTGTTGTAGGTCTAGTTGAATTACCAGGAACTGCTTTTAATTGCCTTCCCTTTGCACTACCAGCTATAACTCTCAATTATTATCACCTTCTTAGATATTAATTTATATGGTAGCACAAACAAAAAAAAATCACAAAAAAATTATAATCCTTTGTATATAAAAATAGTTTTAGGTAAAGATATAAATAGCAATACAACGTAGTATTGCTGATAACCGTGGAGAAGACTTACGTTTCCCCATAAGCTTTTCCTTCGGTTTCTCCTCTCCCATTTAGTTAATGCACTTTATGTGCATTGGCCCCGCAGGTGTAACCTGTGGGCTTTTTTTTATTAATTTAACTGTTAATTAAATCATTTTGCATTTTCTGTATTTCTTTAATCAATAAAGCCCACTTTGAATTTTCCCAAAACTCATCACTATTAACCCATTCCTGTGCATCACTTCTTGCAACCTCCAATGTGCGATAATCATTAACCAAATCGGCAAGTTTAAAATCTGGCATTCCACTTTGTTTTAGACCTAATAAATCACCTGAACCCCGTAATTCTAAATCTTTTTTAGCAATCTCAAATCCATCATTTGTTTTTAACATTACTCTCATTCTTTCTTTACCTACTTCTGAATTAGGGTCCGCCACTAATATACAGTAAGATTGTTCATTACCTCTTCCTACACGACCTCGCAATTGATGAAGTTGTGCTAGTCCAAAACGATCAGCATCATATATCACCATTAATGTAGCATTTGTTATATTAACACCAACTTCCACTACCGTTGTCGATACTAGAACTTGAATTTGATTATCTTTAAATTGAGATACTATTTCTTCCTTTTCCTTTGATGGAAGTCTCCCATGCATTAATCCAATATTATATCTTGGGAGCTGTTTTGTAATTAAGTCATGTATATCTATAGCACTTTGCACATCTATCTTTTCTGATTCCTCTATTAATGGACAAATGACATATGTCTGTTTACCTTCTTCAATCTGCTTTTTTATAAAAGCTAGAACTCGATCAAATGCCTCGTGTTTTACCCAATATGTATTTATTTTCTTTCTTCCTTTTGGATACTCGTTGATTGTTGATACATCCATGTCACCATAAGCAGTAATAGCTAAAGTTCTAGGTATAGGAGTAGCTGTCATAAAAAGAACATCAGGTGTCTTATCATCACCTTTTTTCCTTAACTCTGCTCTTTGCTCTACACCAAATCTATGTTGTTCGTCAATTATTACTAGTCCAAGATTTTTAAAAAATACATTTTCTTGAATTAGAGCATGCGTTCCAACTACAACATCTATTAGACCCATCTGTAAGTGACCTATTATACTTTCTTTATAACCAGATGTAAGACTTCCTGTCAATAAAGCAACTTCTATCCCAAAAGGTGTTAATAGCTTTTTTAATGATTCTTCATGCTGTTCAGCAAGTATTTCTGTAGGTACCATAAATGCCCCTTGATATCCCGCTAAATAATTTGCATATAAAGAGAGAACAGCAATTATTGTTTTACCTGAACCAACATCACCTTGTAGTAATCGGGTCATCGCCTGATCTTTATTAAAATCCTTTAAAATTTCTTTTAATACTTTATTTTGATCATCTGTTAAATTATAGGGTAAAGATTTTATTAAAGTATTTATTTTCTTTATATCTATATTTTTATTTGTTCCTAGATAATTATCGCGATTATTTTTTTTAATTATTTGCAAACGTAATTGATATAACAACAGTTCATCATAAACTAATCTTCGCCTAGCTTGTTTTTGATCATTATAATCTTTAGGGAAATGGATAGCTTTTATAGCATCTTTTAGTGAATATAGCTTATATCTAGTTATAACTTCATCAGGAAGGTAATCTTCTATCCCCTCATAATATTGTAACAAGGTATTTTCCATTATTTTCTGAAAATCACTTTGATAAAAATTTGACGGCATCGAGTAGACGGGCATTATATTACCTTTTTTAGAGGAAGATAAAGTATCTAAAAACTCTGATTCAGCAACAGTTATTTGTAAACGACTTTTATCCCACTTCCCTGTTAAAAGAATAGACCTTCCCACACGTAATTGTTTTTTCAAAAAACTTCTGTTAAACCACACAGCAGTAATTATATTATTATCAACTATTACTTTAACTGAAATGATGTTACGCTTATTTGTAATATATTTCACATAAGGGTTATCATATATTGAACCTTCTACTGTTACTTTGTCTCCATGCTTTGCTAATTCAAGATCAATAAGTTGATAATTCTCATATCTATATGGGAAATAAGTAAATAAGTCTTTAATAGAAACAAGACCCATTTCTTTTAATTTTTCTATTTTTTTTTGACTAATTCCATTAACTTTTATTTTATTTAGATTCATGACAACTACTACTCATTCCCTTATAATTCTTCAAACACTTCTTTTTCTAATTTTTTTGCTGTTGGTGTGTTTGCCAACCCTCCAATTGAAGTTTCCCTTAAAGAAACTGGCATTGAACATCCAATTTCGTACATTGCACTAATAACTTCATCTGGGGGAATCACACTTTTTATACCCGCTAAAGCCATATCAGCAGCAATCATAGCATTTGATGCACCAATTGCATTTCTTTTGACACATGGTACTTCAACAAGTCCCGCAACTGGATCACAAGGTAATCCAAGCATATTTTTTAATGCAATAGCTAGAGCTTCTGAAGATTCTCTAGGAGTTCCACCCGCCATTTCAACTATAGCAGCAGCTGCCATAGCAGTAGCAGAGCCTATCTCTGCTTGGCACCCTCCGGTTGCTCCAGAAATAGATGCATTATTAGCAATAACTAAGCCTATAGCTCCAGCTGTAAATAATGCTCTTATCATGTCATCCTCTGTTGAATCTAATTTCTTTGCGGTAGCAAAAATAGTACCTGGCAATATTCCGACTGATCCAGCAGTAGGTGTGGCAACTATTATTCCCATTGCAGCATTCACCTCTGATGTAGCTAACGAATAACTAACTGCTTTAACAATTGTTTCACCAGACAGGTATTTTTTTGTTTTTAAATAATTATACAACTTCTTTCCATCCCCGCCACTTAATCCACTTCGTGATTTTATATCCTGATTTATTCCTTTATCAATAGCTTCTTTCATAACCTTAAGATTTTGTTTCATTCGATTAATTACATCATCTCTAATGCTGTTTCCTTCTTCAATCTCTGATTCAATCATAATATCTGATATTTTTTTACCTTTTAATTCACATAAATCAATTAAATCTGCTACTGAAGAATATTTCATATTATCCTTCCTTCACTAATTTGTTTTTAAAAAAATAACTTTTTTAACACTCTCATTGTTTTCAATTTCTTTAATCACATCATTTGTTAACGGATTATCTGTTTCAATCAACATTAATGCCAATGAACCCTTCTCTTTTCTAGCTACTTCCATATATGATATATTTATTTTATTTTTCCCCAAAATACTTGCTACTGAAGCTACTAATCCGAATTTATCTTTATGAAAAACAAACAAAATTGGTGCATTACTGGCAACTTTTATTTTAAATCCATTTATTTCAGTAATCTCTACTTTACCACCACCAACAGAAATTCCTACTACCTCGAACTTTTCAGATTCATCCTCTAATATTATTCTTGCAGTATTAGGATGAACTGGTTCTTCTTTACTAAACAAAAACTGAACATCTACTCCCTCTTCAACTGCACATATCTTAGAGTCAATAATTCGACTGTCATTTATATCCATGTTTAGTAATCCTCCAATAATGGCAACATCAGTACTGTGTCCTTTATATGTTTTGGCAAACGACCCATAAAGTGTGATTGTAGCTCTTTTTGGCTTTCTTCCGAACATTTCTCGGGCTATTTTACTAATTTTTGCTGCACCTGCTGTATGTGAACTTGATGGACCTACCATAATAGGACCAACAATATCAAATACAGTTTGATATTTCATATAGATTCCTCCATTTCTATTTTTAGCAAAAAATCCCCCTAATTCAAAGTAATGTAGGGGGATTAAGATAAAAAGAAAAGTCCTATTATTATATTTTATGCATCATAATAGCTATTGTACCTGGTCCAACATGAGTTCCAATAACGGGTCCAATATCTGTCATAATAAATTCCTGTATATTAAAATTCTCCTTTAATTTCTCTTCAATCTTTTTTGCTTCATCAGGATTAGCCGCATGGCTTATTCCAACACGTAGTTTCTCATCTTTAGCATACTCTTTAAAATAATCAAAAATCTTTACAACTGCCTTACTACTTCCTCTTACTTTATCTATTGGATAGACTTCACCTTGATCATTTAGTGATAAAATTGGTTTAATATTTAATAAGGAGCCAAACAAATGAGATGCCTTACCTATACGTCCACCTTTATGTAGATATAATAGCGATTCTACTAAAAAATAAACTTGTGTATCCTCTACAAAATGATTTGCTAATTGTACACATTCTTCATAGCTTTTTCCTTCTCTAACAGCTTGAACAACACCTACAACAATAATTCCAATTGAATAAGAAGCTTTTTTCGAGTCAATAACAGCTACTTCAATTCCTTCTTCTTCTACCATCGATTTTGCTAATAGAGCAGATTGTACAGTTCCACTTAATGCAGAAGATAAATGAATTGAAATTATTTTTGCATTATCATCAGCAGCTAGTTTTTTATAGACCTCAACAAAATCTAATGGAGATGGTTGAGAAGTAGTTGGAAGCTCTTCCGACTGTTCAAGCTTATTATAAAAATCTTCGGCAGTAATTGTCTCCCCATCTAAATATGTTTCATCACCGAGATGTACTTTTAATGGTACTACGACTATGTCTAAAGAATCTGCAAAATCTTTTGGTATATCAGCTGTACTATCAGTAACTACATAAATCTTGTCCATATACTTCACTCCTTATTATCTACTCAATACCGAATATAAAATAATATAATGGCTGTTTTCCATTATGAATTTCAATCTCAATGTCAGGAAATTGCTCTAATAATCTACTTTCTAATTCTTTAACCTGTTCCTCGTTAATATCTTCCCCATAAATTATTGTTAAAATCTCATCTTCCTCATTGAGCATTTCTACAAGCAAGCTATAAGCAGTGTCTAATACATCTTTGTCATTAGTTAAGATTTTCCCATCAGCAATACCAATAAAGTCACCTTCATTAATCTCTAACTTTTCAAATTTTGTATCTCTTATAGAATAAGTTACTTGACCAGTTTTTATATTATCTAAAGCCTTAACCATATTTTCCTTATTTTCATCTATAGAAGCACCTTGATTAAAAAATAAAAGTGCAGAAATTCCCTGCGGTATTGTTTTGCTTGGAATAACAGCTATAGGTTTATCCACAACATCTACGGTTTGTTCAGCTGCTAAGATAATATTGCTATTATTAGGAAGTATGATATAACTTTCGGCATTAATTTCATTAATAGCATTAACCATATCTTCTGTGCTCGGGTTCATAGTTTGTCCCCCAGCAATTACAATGTCCACTCCAAGACTTTTAAATATATCAACTATACCTTCTCCCATACCTACAGCAATTATTCCATATGGCTTAAGAGATTTTTTTTCTTGTTTTGATTTAGTTTGCTCTGATTTATTAGCATCATCAATTAATATATGACTGTGTTGTTCCCTCATGTTATCTATTTTAATTTTATGTAAACTGCCATGCTCAATGGCATTATTTAGTACAGTTCCTGGTTCATTAGAATGAACGTGCACTTTAACAATTTCGTCATCGGAGATAACAACAAGAGAATCCCCTAATTCAGCTAATTTATTTTTAAAAATAGTTTCATCAAATGCTAAATCATTTAAATTAATAAAAAATTCAGTACAATATCCAAATTCAATATCTTCTGTAGATATCTTGGATTGAAATGAGTGTACATCTTCTATAGTATTCTCAACTTCTTCAGAAAATAGGTCTGTATCTGTATCTATATCAATATTTTCATTTTTTAAAATAGCTAAAAAACCCTCATAAACATATAATAGCCCTTTTCCTCCTGCGTCTACTACACCAACCTCTTTAAGAATTGGTAATAATTCTGGTGTATTAGCTAAAGAAACTCTGCCTCTTTCAATGGTGGCTTCCATAACTAACGAAACATCTTTCTCTTTATGTGCTTTTTTAATCGCTTCGTCAGCCATTTCCCTTGCTACTGTTAAAATAGTTCCTTCTACCGGTTTCATAACAGCTTTATAAGCAATATCTACACCTGTTTTTAAAGCTTCAGCAAATTGAATACTATCTATTTCTTCTTTAGAAATAATATGTTTAGAAAATCCTCTAAATAATTGAGACAATATTACTCCAGAATTACCCCTAGCACCCATCAATAAACCTTTTGCTAGTGCATCTGCATTTTTACCAACATGATTAGTATTTCTTTTCTTTAGTTCATTAATACCAGAAACAAAAGATAGATTCATATTAGTTCCGGTATCACCATCTGGTACAGGAAATACATTAAGAGCATCAATACCTTTAACATGTTTATTGAGATTTTTTGCCCCTTCTACAACCATTTTAGTAAATAATTGTCCGTCTATTTTATGGTATTTCACAAAAAAATCCTCCTTAGTTACACTTGAGTCACTCGAACACCTTGTACTATTACATTTACTTGAGAGACTTTAATACCAATAATATCCTCTAATGTATAAATTACTTTTTGCTGTACATTGTGAGCTACCTCAGAGATTTTTGTACCATAACTAACGATAATATACATATCAATAGTTACCTTATCACCTTCTGTGAAGACTTCAATTCCTTTACTGAGATTCTCCTTTCTTAATAACTCTGCTATCCCATCTTTGAACTGTTTTCTTGAAGCCATTCCAATCAATCCAAAGACTTCCATAGCAGAAATACCTGCTACTACAGAAATAACTTCCTTTGAAACATGATACTTGCCTAAATTGGTTTCCATTTCAATAGCCATACTGTTTTACCCCCTAAGAATTTATCTATTTGGGCTATAATATATTCTACTATAAAAAAGAATATAATAAAAGTATTTGATTAGTTTATTAAAACTAACCTTGAAAAATAAAAAAGCTTATGCTAATATTACACAAGTATATAATAAAGTAATTGCTCCCTAAATTTAAGTGAACATTGCTAATAAAGGAGGGTTAAAAATGTCTCGTAAATGTTATATTACTGGTAAAAAAGCTGGTTCGGGAAATAATGTAAGTCACTCTAATCATAAATCTAAACGTAAATGGGGCGTTAACGTACAAAAAGTTCGTATATTAGTTGATGGCAAACCTAAACGAGTATATGTAAGTGCTAGAGCTTTAAAGTCTGGTAAAGTTACTCGTGTTTAATATGCTTATTAAATATAATATGACTAAAGGCTTCCTCTCACTTAAACTCATAAGTGATTGAAGCCTTTACTTTATTTCTTTTTTTTATTAACTCTTAAAACTGCTCTCATCAATCCTCCAAGAGCCTTAGGAAGTTTGATAGTATAAAATCTCACCCCTATCCCTCCTCGCTAACTTCAAGATTTCATATTAATATTCGTTCAATTAAAATTATTTTATTATATTAATACAGTATATTCATAATCTTAAAAAAATGTACTAAAAAAACAACCTTGTTTAAAAGTTGCTTTAATCTCTACTCTCAATAACTAATAATATTCCCTTTTCAATAGAAATATTACCTTTGTCATCAATCAATTCATTACTTACCCCATATGGTACTCCAAGTTTCATAACACCTTGTTCTATAGGATATTTAAAGCCTTTGGCATTGATTCCCTCTACTTTATCACTAAAAGATAATAAGGAAATATATTTAAAATAACTTTTCTCTATTTGAAGTATTTTGTTAGGAATCAATAACTGAATTCTATTATTTACGTCATACATAATTGCTTTAATATTCTTAATCTCAGCTTGAAGCAGAATATTAATATTTGCAATTACATGGTCTACTCTAGAACCAATTCCCCCAATAATCATAATTTCTTCGGGATTAAATTCTATCGCCAACCTTATAGCAAGTTCTGTATCAGTTTCATCCTTTTTTTCAGGAAATATTTTAACTTTATCAACAAATTTATTTTTTATTTCTTCTAATAATCTAGAATCAATTGAATCAAAATCACCTACAAAATAATCAGGTACCATCTGTTTTTTTAATAAAAATTCTATCCCTTTGTCAACACCTATTGTGAATCCGTCATTTATATTTATATAAGAAAAAATGTCCTCACTTACATGACCACCTGTAAAAATATATATTTTTTTAATATTATTTTGCTCATTCATAAAGTTACCTCAAAAAAATATTATTTACTAAAATATATAAACAGCAAGATTAAATATTACTAACAATGAAATAAATGCAATTGACCATCCAATAAAAATATATTTAAAGGATTTACGAAATTTTAATCCTTTAAAAACTCTTAATGTTATTAATATTGCTACAAGTGCTGATATTAAAACCTTTACAAACCCCAAAATAACCACCTAATTCTATAAAAATTTACACATAATATTCTTTTATTAATGATACCATCAATTATTAAAAAAATACAACTTAATAATAAAAATAGAGAAAATATCGTCTATTTTTATCCAGATATGATAAGATCCCCACTTACACACAAAGTGTGCAATTCTCACTAAGGGAACAAAGTTCCTTAGTCTCACTATATTAAGTGGGGGAGAATGAATTTAGGATAAGTCTCACATAGCACGACTAAATGCTTTAGCATTAT
>CAZIGM010000034.1:0-18118 GCA_964538675.1 uncultured Bacillaceae bacterium
TTAAAAACAGAACTAAGTTCGGCTTTATCCAAATCTTATAAAAACATAATTGAATATAGGATAAGTCTCACTAAGTTCTGTTAAAAACAGAACTAAGTTCGGCTTTATCCAAATCTTATAAAAACATAATTGAATATAGGATAAGTCTCACTAAGTTCTGTTAAAAACAGAACTAAGTTCGGCTTTATCCAAATCTTATAAAAACATAATTGAATTTAGGATAAGTCTCACTAAGTTCTGTTAAAAACAGAACTAAGTTCGGCTTTATAGAAAGGGTGATTTCTATGGGAAAAATATCTGCATTTTATACAATGCCACATCCTCCAATAATAATACCTGATATAGGGCGTGGAGAAGAAGAAAAAATAAAAAAGACATCTGATGCGTGCCATAAGGTTGGTAAAGAGATTGAAAGGATGGAACCAGATACGATTATTATCGTTACTCCACATGGACCATTATTTAGTGATGCAAGTGCAATATCAAGTGGTGAACATATTAACGGCGATTTGAATAAATTTAACGCGGATAATATTGAAATGAAATTGAAAATTGATTGTGCTTTAACAGACAAAATAATTAATTATGCCAAAAAAGAAAAAGTAGCCACTGTGAAAATTACTGAAAGTACTGCAAAAAAATATAAAATAAACTATGAACTTGATCATGGATCAATAGTGCCTTTGTATTTTATTAATCAAGAATATTCTAATTATAAGATTGTTCATATTACTTACGGTATGCTGCCAAAACTTCAATTATATAAATTCGGGATGTGTATAAGAAAAGCAGTTATTGATAGTGATATTAATGCAGTATTTATAGCTAGTGGTGATTTATCTCATCGTCTCATAAAGGATGGACCATATGAATATAGTTCTTATGGAGAAAAATTTGACAGTGAAATTATATCGTTATTGAAAAAAGGTGATGTTTCAGGAATATTTAATATGGACTATATTACTGTAGAAAAAGCAGGTGAGTGTGGACTTCGTTCCTATTATATTATGCTTGGAGCAATGAATGGCAATAGCATTAAAGGAGAATCGTTATCTTACGAGGGTAATTTTGGTGTAGGATACAGTGTAATGAAATTTAATTTAGAAAAAAGTGTAGAAAACATGTATACATATTTATTAGAAGATAAAAAGAAAAAGTTAGAAAGTAAAATCAAGAGTCAGAATCCATATGTTAAGCTCGCAAGGGATAGTTTAATTTACTATCTTCTATATGGGTATTATATGGACGTACCAGATTATGTTACCGAAGAAATGGAAGAGCTGAAAAGAGGGGTATTTGTTTCTCTTAAAAAAGAAGGTCAATTAAGAGGATGTATTGGTACAGTTGCACCAGTAATGGATAATGTGGCCAAGGAGATAATAAGAAATGCTGTTGAAGCTGGTGAATTTGATCCAAGATTTAATCCTGTAACAGAAGATGAATTAGATGAATTAGATTTTTCAGTTGATATATTAACAGAACCTGTCAAAGCAACAAAAAAAGAACTTGATGTGAAAAAATATGGACTTATAGTTCGTAGTGGTAAAAAATCGGGTTTACTACTACCTGATTTAGAAGGAGTAGATTCGGTTGAGCAACAACTAAATATAGTACTTCAAAAAGCAGGGATATCTCAAGATGAAGATTATGAGATAAATAAATTTGAAATAATTCGTTATAGTTAGTAGAAAAATGAAAACTTGATTTTTTTACAGGTGATGTGGATGGAACATGATGCTCTTTTCTATGAAAAAATTAATAATAAAGCCGAACCTTGTGAGGAAGTTGGGATTTTATCAAATCCGAATAAAGTTAAATGTTTTTTGTGCCCTCATAATTGCGTTATAGCAGATGGTAAATTTGGGTTGTGTTCAGTTAGAAAAAACATTGATGGTGTTCTAGAAACAGTTAATTATGGAGAGATAACTTCTATTGCAGTAGATCCAATTGAAAAAAAACCTCTTTATCATTTTATGCCTGGTAAAAATATTTTATCAGTAGGTAGTTACGGATGTAATTTTTCTTGTGAATTTTGCCAGAATTATTCTATTGCAAAAGAGATATCTAGTAGTCAATATGTTTCACCAGAAGAATTAATAGACGTATGCATAAATCAAAATAATAACGTTGGTATAGCTTTTACTTATAATGAACCAACTGTTTGGTACGAATATATTTATGATACAGCAAAAAAATTAAAAGAATTGTATCCAGAGAAAAAAAATGTTCTTGTTACTAACGGATATATTCAACAGAAGCCATTAGAAAAAATATTGCCATATGTTGATGCAATGAATATTGATTTAAAATCGTATCAAGAAGTATATTATAAAAAAATATGTAGGGGGGAACTAAAACCTGTACTAAAAACAATTGAAACAACTTATGAAAAATGTCATATTGAAATAACCACTTTAATGGTTAATGATTTGAATGTTTCAGAAAATGAAATTAAAAATATAGCTTCATTTATAGCTGAATTAAATCCAAACATTCCATTACATTTGACACGTTATTATCCTGCATATAAGATGGATTTACCGCCTACTGAGATAGAGAAGATGATATTAGTTAGAGAGATTGCAAAGAAATACCTTAACTATGTCTATCTAGGGAATATCAGCAGTACTGATAATTCCACATATTGTCCAAATTGTAGCAAATTATTAATTGAGCGACGAGGGTATAAAACAAAGGTATATATAGAAGGTAATCAATGCAAAAGGTGTGGATTTGGCTTTAGTATTCGCAAATAATTTAGGCAGCTAATGTGTTTAAAGTAACACATTAGCTGCCATTATATTATTCTCACTTATTTTCTCCCTCAATACTATTAATAATATTTTCTTTCTGATTATCTGATACCATATCAGATATAATATGTTTTCTATTAAGCTCCTCAACTGCATCATATTCTGAGTAAAGTATTTGTGATTTGGCTTTATGAAGTTGTTTATCCTCCAGTTCAGGGTATTCCTTATATAGAGCATTAAGTAAATTTAAAGATACTGTCTCTTTTTCATCATATTCCTTAAATATTTTTTTGTATACATAACGGGAGATAAGAGACTGCTCTTTCATTGATTCAAGTTCAATTTTCGCGTTTTTTATTCTATGTATAGTTGCTAACATATCTTCATAATCAATTATTTCAGTAGCTGTTTTTGATGCTCCTAAAGCCCTTATAAATGGCTTAATAGTAAGACCTTGAAAGACAAGAGAAAATAAAACTACAGAAAAAGCTAGAATAAGAATTTCATCTCTACCATTGAAATCTAATGGTAGACTTAAAGCAAGTGCTATTGAAAGAGATCCTTTTAAACCACCCCAGTTTAAAATATGCTTCCATGAGGTAGGAAAGTTTTTTACGAAAGACAAACTAGTGTAAACCGCAATGCTTCTTGATACAAGAACGATAATAATAGCTAGAAGAATCATACTCCATTCAATAGAAAAGTCAATTTTTGTTATTTCAAGTCCTACCATTAAAAAGACTAATGAGTTAGCAAGTAAAGCCAATACGTCCCAAAAATTATTAATATTCAATTTAGTTGTTGGACTCATGCCAATTTTACTTCCGTAATTCCCAAAAACAAGTCCCGCAGTCACTACTGCAATAACACCTGAAACGGAAAAATGTTCGGCAATAAAGAATGAACCATAAAAAAGTAACATTGAAAAAATAATTTCTAGGGGATAATCATCATAGAATTTAAGTAGTAATGAAAATAAATAACCTAAGATTCCACCAATTATTAATCCACCAAAAGCTACTTTTATAAATTCCAAGATTCCATAACCAAAGCCAATAACGCCCATATCTAAATAAGTTAAAAGATAGATTGATGAAATATTAAATAATACTACAGCAATTCCATCATTGAACAGGCTTTCCCCTTCTACAACAGTAGAGAGTTTTTTATCAACCCCAATACTTTTAAATATTGAAATAACGCTAACTGGATCAGTAGCAGACATTAAAGCAGCAAAAGTAAAAGCTACTGAAATAGACAATCCAAGAAAATAATTAGAAAGAAAGCCAATTGAGATAAAAGAAAGTAATGTTCCAACTAGTGCTAGAGCAGTTATAGGTTTTTTATTTTCGATTAAATGTGAAACTGGAAACTTCAATGTTGCTTCTCCTAGCAATGTTGGTAAAAATATTGAAATAATTGCGAAACGAAATACCTCATCCTCCGCAATAAATTCTTTTAAGGAATCAAGACCTACAAAAGGCGCTAATCCAATTAATGTCCCTACGATAACTAATGCTATAGGATATGGGACATTAATTTTTTTTGCTATTGCAGTAGTTGAAATAGCTATAGCTAACAGAATTAGTATTAATATAAAATGTTCGTGCAATTTGTTCACTCCTACTTACTAAATTAATAATAATATTAAAAAGACCCTATCTAATTATTAGATAGGGGAAAAGCAAAACAACTCTCATACGACCTCATTTTACCATACGTCGTAAAATGAAACAAAGATTATATTGATATTATATCAGAAAATTAACAAAACAATATAATTATTTTAAATTATTTTTTAATCTTTTGGAAGGAATCTATTTTGTAATAAGGAATCAGTTAATTGGTCTATAGTTAGTTTAATAGTTACCTCAGGTATTTCGGCAATAAATATTTTTTTAAGGTAATCATATTTTAATATTCCAGCTGGTTGTATTTGATAAAAAATAATATCTTGTTTGTTTTTTTCACCTTTTTTTTTCACAGTATTAAGAACTGTAAATATATCTCCCCAGTATGGCAGATAAGGCTTTTGTTTATGTTTTATTAGAATTTCTTTTAGATTTATTAATAAATTTTCTGTATTCATGACAAACTCCTACATTTACCCATTTACTTAATCTATATAATACTATATCAAAAAAGTTTAAAAACAAAAATGGGAATATAATAATATTTTTTTATGTCTCTGTTGCTGGTGGAACAAATGGTCCAATAGAAATAGCTTCTGGTGGAGTGTCAAATATTGATGATGGAGATATGATTTGCGAATCACCAATAATGAAAACGGAAGCTCCAGCAACTACTGTTGCTTTAATATTACCTACACTTATATCGTGATTTATAACAGTATAATCCATAATTTATATTACCTCCTTAGGCAAATATTTAATAAAAGTTTCAAGAGCTTTATTTATATCATTCATCATTCTTTTGACTACATCTTCTTCAAAAGGCTCAATATTATCAAGGTTTAATTTGTTTTTCTTTTGATTTACATATAAGTTAATTTGGTTTTGAATTTGTTTTTGCACATCATTTATTAGTTGTCCTTTTCTTTCATCAGCTAATGATTTTTCATATTTTTCTTCAAGTTGATTAATTTTTTTAAAAACATCTCCATTAAGATATTCATCAATTTGTTCCGTAATATTTTTATACATATCAATATTTTGACCATTAACTTCAAATTCTTCAATAGCCTCAGAATCTTCTGAGTTTCCTGGTGTTATACCTATATTTAATGTTCCTTCCAACTTTTCTACCTTTAATTGATCAAATTTATAATCAATTTTTTCTATGTTTAAAGGTCTAGTTTTCTTAAGGGGTTCAATTTCTTTTTTTAAAATTAAAATATCTTCTTCTAATTTTTTTATCTTTTTATTTTGTTTATCGATAATTTTTTGAAATTGTTGAATATATATACAGAATTCACTTTGTTGATTCATATCATTTCCCCCTTATCTAAAGTTTTGTGATTTTTCAGTTTTAGTTATTCATGTAATAGATTACGAAAAATCTTAAGTCGTGCTTCATTGTTAATTACTTGTGTGGAGCCAATATGAAGAATTGCAGAGGCAGTAAGACTTAATATATATAAACCATCAACTTTAATAAACGGTGACTTATTTATTGTTCTTACATTGATGCGTTCATTTATTGACGGCTTAGGTATTTGTCTTGAAAAAGTTGGGTAAGTGTCAATGTTATCTCCCTCATTTTCAAAGAATATTGGAACCTCACGTTGCACAGCAAATATTCTTGCATTAGGAGTTACATCTATAGAATCACCAAAATTTGCTGTAGAGCAATCAACAACATTCTGAATTTTTATATTTTTAACTATTGAAATTCTTGGATTCATGATGTTTAACTCCTTGCTCTTTTTCAAATTCAATATTATTTGGAGAAGGAAGAACAATAGTAGGAAATTCATTATAATCAGGCTCTCTTACAGGACCTGTAAAACCACCAGTATTATGTAGATTTGTCATGGATTTTATTATCCCAGCACTTCCTATTTGAAATATTGATGATTGTGTTATTCCACCAATTTTTATGGAATTTATAAATATACTTTGATGAACTATTAATTTCATTTTTTCACTCCATATACTCTATGTTGCTGAAGCAGTGGTAGTATCAACTACATCAGTGTCAATATTTGCTTGGTTATTTAAACCCTGTTTAGAAAATTGAAAATCTCCAGTTCTAAATGAACCCGCTCCTGCAAAGGTTTTTGTGGTGCTTTTTGGCGATACATATAAAGTGTCTCCAAAATTAGCCACACCACCACTACCTACTGTATTAATTTTTATATTCCCAATAATAGAAGGCATTAAAAACATCCTTTTGTTACTTATTTAATTAAAAATGATGGGATTTTTTCTACATTCACTAAATAATATATGTGATTGAATAATTAAAGGTTAAAAAATAGTTTAGTTTTATAGGATTTTATTCTGAATATTATCTTTTTTTATGAGTATAAATATAGAAATATTTTGTCCCAACTTATAACAATAGGACAAATAAATATTTAGTTGATTGAGAATAACACAGGTTGATTGGGGGAAATAGGATGACTGAGAATATTTTATATAGAAAAATTTCCAAAGGATTAATGGATATATGTGAAAGGCAAAAGATTGGTCATGTAAATAAATTTTATCTTATTATTAATAATGATAGTGATATTTCATTAGAGAAACTTCATCAACAATTACAAATTGATTTACCAATAAATGTATCTCAAAGCACAGCAATTGTTGTAGAGAGAAGAAATATAGAAATTCTATCTGCTATTATTTATAAAGTAGAAGGTGAAAAACTTTAGAAAAAATAGAATTAATTTGTTAAATGCACAAGATTAGTGAAAGTTTAATAAAAGATATGATATTTTTATTATATGGTATATAATTTAATAACGAGGTATATATTACTAAATATTTATAAGTGAGGAGGCTTACTGTTGCCGATAACTATACCAATATTAATTGTACTAGCTTTTATACTCTCAATTTATAGTATTAAATTTAAAAAAGTTAGTGTTGCCATTGCTGGTGCTATTTTTTCTTTTCCAGTAGTATATTATTTAAGTGGTACACCAGTATTTTCAAACACTATTATATTAGTACCTATTTTTCAAGGTTTTTCAGCTTATTTTATACACCAAAAGAAGATTAAATTCGCTTGGTTAATGCTTATACCTTTATTTTTATTAATAACATGGATTGTAAAGATATACTTTATTTAAGAAGAAGCGACTTCCTTTTATGGAAGTGTTGACAAAGTCAACAAAATCATAGGCTGTTGAAAATGTTCTAGTTCAAGGCACGCTTAAATCGAGTAACGGAGCTTACATTGAGAAAAAGTGTATGTAGTTTACGTTAGTGCGGCATAGCACGACTTATGCTTTAGCATAATAGCGTGATTTGTGCTCTTGTATTAACTACTTTAGGTTAACATCTTGTGTGCTTATGGAAGTACCTTTCTTCCGTATTTTACTCGATTGGTAGAAAGGTAACGGACATCGTGAGCACGTTGTAAACTACATATACTACCAGTAACGAAGAAATTGGACATTTTCAACAGCCTGACGACTTCCATAAAAGGAAGTCGTTTTAATATTCTCTGACAAAGTGAGAGATTTTAGAGATTATTACAGTAGTAATCTATGGCTTTTTTCATGAATATCGCTAAACCTTGATGGTATTTATCGATATTTGCTGTAAAACGTTCATCTTCAACATATAGATTACCGAGACCTTCAAATATCTCTGGAGTACATGTATAGTAGTTATCATTGATATACTCTCTCCATGCATGTATTTTTTCTTGCACGTCTAGGTCTGAAGGCTCTTTATCCATTAATTGTGCGAGACTCTTGTAGATATCATCAGCTTTTTCCATGATTGATGCCCAGTCTTCTTTAGAATAGTTTGATGTTCTTTTATGACTTTCACTGAATGCATCAGTATGACCATATTTTTGTTTTGTTTCTTCTGCATATTTTTTTTGATGCTCTTCAATATTAGTCATGTTGAAGGACTCAAACATATCGTTTTTACTCATTTTCACACCACTTTCTATTGCTTCTAAGGATTTATCAATAGAAGCAATAATCTTTTCTAATCTTTTCTTTTTCTTAAATAATAAACTTTTTTGTGATTTCAAAGCATGCTTGCGGTCAAATTCAGGGTTGTCTAAGATATTTTTAATCTCCTGAAGATTAAAATTGAGTTCTTTAAAGTATAAGATTTGCTGTAATTTTTCAAGATTATTGTCACTGTATAGTCTATAGCCAGCATCTGAAAGAAAATCTGGCTTTAATAAGTCAATTTGATCATAGTGATGAAGTGTGCGCACACTTATACCTACAAGATCAGCAACCTCTTTAACTTTATATTTCATCTTATCACCCCTAAATTAATAATAAACTATACCGTAACGTCAGTGTCAATAATATTTGAAAATATTTACTTAATAATTTGTTATGATATAATCTAGTAAAAAGATTATTATTTAAATGTACCTTGATTGGTACATTTTTTTGACAATCTGTTAATGGTAACATTGTCTACATATTAAGATTTTTTGTAAAAATAATAATAATATTTTAGGAGTGGTTAGATGAAAATAGCAATTTTTGATTTTGATGGAACCTTATTTCCTATAGATACTTTGCGTTATTTACTTTCTTGTTGGAAAACTAAGAAATATTCAAAATATAAATATTACAAAACTTATATTTCGTTAATTGGATTATTTATAATCTATAAATTAGATATAACAACAAAAATACCAAACCAGACGATAAAAAATAGAGCTCTGCAAAGATTTAATTACATTTTTAGTGATATGACTGAAGATGATGTTATTCACTATTTGAATAATTGTGCAGAAGGTATAATCGAATTGTTAAATTCTTCTGTTGTTGAGGAAGTTCGTAAAGCAAAAAAGGAAGGGTATCATTTAGTTTTACTTTCTGGAACTTATGAATTACTTTTATCTAAAGTAGCTGAATATCTTGAAATCGATACAGTTATTGGTACAAAAATGAATTTTAAAAATGGATTATTTGACCAGGATAAGATACTAGACATTATTAGTGGACCTGCAAAACTTGAACAATTTAATAAATATTTTCAGAATGTATCAGTAGATTTAGAATTAAGTTTAGCATTTGCAGATAGTTATTCTGACATTCATATTTTAAAATCTGTAGGAAAAGCAATTGCTGTCAATCCTGATGACAGACTTAGAGAATTTGCTATGGAGAATGATTGGAGAATTATTTCTTAAAAGATATCACTAATTGATGTCTTTTTTTGTTCACAAATAATAGTTTATTAACAAATATTTATTAAAAGTATATTAAATATTTGTTAAAATGATAATAAGGATTATTAGATTAATATTATTATTTAACAGAAAAGGATTACTAGATTAATATTATTATTTAACAGAAATGGATGGGATTATATGGACAATCAGGGATTAAAGAAGCAATACAATCTTAAAGGGAGTCCTTCATCAGGATTGGCGATTGCGACTTTTGGTTTTTTTATTGGTTTTGCAGCGGTATCGTTATACGGTCCAGCTTCAAAGAGCTTTAATGAGACCATGGAAATGTCTGGACTTTTACTGGGTCTTTTAGTTGCCGCTCCTAACTTATCTGGATCGCTTCTTAGAATTCCTTTTGGAGCTTGGGTAGATAAAGTTGGAGGGAAAATACCACTATTAACACTTCTTAGTCTATCTATAATTGGTATGGCAGGATTAACTACAATACTCTTTTTATACTATCCTGATAACTTAACTACATCAATGTATCCGCTAATATTTTTCTTTGGTTTATTAAGTGGTAGTGGAATAGCTACATTTTCTGTGGGCATTCCTCAAACATCTTATTGGTTTCCACAAAAAAAACAGGGTGTTGCGTTAGGTACTTATGCTGGATTAGGAAATACTGCACCTGGTATTTTTGGAATGATTCTACCATTTGCTTTAATTAGTTGGGGATTAACAGCTTCTTATGCAGCATGGTTTGTCTTTTTATTAATTGGAACGATTATATATGCTGTTTTCGCTAAAGATGCATACTATTTTCAACTAATAAAAAGAGGAGTACAAAAGGATAAAGCAAAAGAAGTTGCAACTAATCTGGGGCAAGAATTTTTTCCGTCAGGTAAAGTGAAAGAATCGTTGGTAACTGCTGCCAAAGTTCCAGGAACGTGGGGATTAGTTTTGTTGTACTTTACTTCTTTTGGAGGATTTCTTGCATTGACAACATGGTTTACCACTTATTGGGTAAATTATCATGGTATAGAGTTAAGACAAGCTGGTTTGTTGATGGCTTTTGGTTTTTCCTTGTTAGCTTCTTTTATTAGAGTATATGGTGGACATATTAGTGATAAATTTGGTGGTGAGAGGACTGCAATAGTAAGTTACATGATTGTTCTTCTTGGTGCAGGAATACTAATCTTTGCTGATAGTTTTTTGTTAGCATTAATTGGAGAAATTATTATTGGTACAGGTATGGGTGCTGCTAATGCCGCGGTTTTTAAATTGGTACCTAAATACGTTCCAGAAGCACCTGGAGGAGCTAGTGGGCTAGTCGGTGGATTAGGAGCTTTTGGAGGATTTGTAGTACCACCTATTTTGGGGATTTTTACAGATATTTATGGGGTTCAAGGATATGCAAAAGGTTTTATAGTTTATGTAATTTTAGCAATTTTAGCAATAATAATCTCATATATTTTGATGAAAAAATATAGTAAACCTATATCTTTATCCAGATAAGATAAGAACCCCACTTACACACAAAGTGCGCAAGTCTCACTAAGGGAACAAAGTTCCCTAGTCTCGCTATGTTAAGTGGGAGAAAATGAATTTAGGATAAGTCTCACTAGAATTCATATGGAGTTAAAACTCCATATGAATAAAGTTCGGCTTTATAAATATAACTTAGTTTAAAAAATTTTAATACTAAGGAGAGTAACTAGTATGAAAAAAGAGTCAAATCTATTAAAAAAACTTAGATATTTTCGACCATTAGATAAGTATTCAGATGGATGGAGCCAACTAAGTCCAAATGATAGAGAGTGGGAAAAAATTTATCGTAATCGTTGGCAATATGATAAGGTAGTCCGTACTACACATGGTGTGAATTGCACGGGTTCTTGTAGCTGGAAAGTGTTTGTAAAGGATGGAATTATTGCCTGGGAAAATCAAGCTACTGATTATCCTACTACTGGCCCTGATATGCCTGAATTTGAACCTAGAGGTTGTCCGAGGGGGGCGAGTTTCTCTTGGTATACTTATAGTCCCTTAAGGGTTAAGTATCCATATATTAGAGGAGCTCTATTGAAGTATTGGCGGGATGCATTAAAAGAAAAAGAGGATTTTGTTGAAGCTTGGGCAAGTATTGTTGAAAATGAAGAGAATGCTAAATCTTATAAATCACAAAGGGGAAAAGGCGGTTTTGTTCGAGTTTCGTGGGAGGAAGCAAGAGAAATTATTTCTGCGCAGATGATATATACAATAAAAAAATATGGACCAGATAGAATTGCAGGCTTTACTCCTATTCCTGCTATGTCAATGGTAAGTTATGCTGCAGGCTCACGATTTTTATCTTTAGTTGGTGCGCCAATGTTAAGCTTTTATGATTGGTATGCTGATTTACCTCCTGCATCTCCGCAAGTATGGGGAGAACAAACTGATGTGCCAGAAAGTAGTGATTGGTACAATGCAGGGTATTTAATTATGTGGGGTTCAAACGTTCCACTGACTCGTACTCCTGATGCACATTTTATGACTGAGGTAAGGTATAAGGGTACAAAGATTGTATCTGTCAGTCCTGATTATGCAGAATCAGTTAAATTTGCTGACTCCTGGCTACCTATTAATCCAGGGTCTGATGGTGCTATTGCTCAAGCTATGACGCACGTAATATTAAAAGAATTTTATATAGATAGTAAAACAGAGTATTTTTATGACTATTCTAAAAAATATACTGATCTACCTTATCTATTAACTCTAAAAAAATATGGAGAAAGTTATGTAACAGATCGTTTTCTCGTAGCAAGTGATATAAGAAAATCGGATATTAACGCAGAATGGAAGACGGTAGTTATTGATGAAGAAACAAACAAGTATATTATTCCTAAGGGTAGTGTAGGACATAGATGGGAAGGAAAAGACAACTGGAATTTAAAAATGGAAGACGAAGATGGGAATAAATATAGTCCTAGAATTTCACTGCTAGGGATTGAAGATGATGTTATAGAGATTAAATTACCATATTTTGACGACCAAAAAAGAGAAGTTTTGAACAGGTCTGTACCTGTTAAACAAATAGAGATTGACGGAGAAAAAAGGTATGTTACAACGGTATTTGATGTTATGCTAGCTAATTATGGCATTAATCGTGAATTGGATAAAGGTGATTATCCTAATAGTTATGATGATAATAAAGCTTATACACCAGCATGGCAGAAACAATTTACTGGAATTGATGAAAAGGAAGTAATCAAAATTGCTAGAGAATTTGCTCAAAACGCTATTGAGACAAATGGTCGTTCAATGATTATTATGGGTGCAGGTATTAATCATTGGTATAATGCAGATGCAATATATAGAACAATTTTAAATCTTGTATTATTGACTGGAACTCAAGGAGTAAATGGTGGTGGTTGGGCACATTATGTAGGGCAAGAAAAAGTAAGACCAATAGAAGGGTGGCAAACTGTAGCATTTGCTCGCGATTGGTCGTTACCACCTAGGCTACAAAATGCAACATCATATTTCTATTTTGGAACAGAGCAATGGAGATACGAAGAGATACCGATGAATGATTTAGCAGCCAAAACAGTTGAAAAACCAAAATTTCAACACCCAGCGGATTATAACTACTTAGCTGCCCGATTAGGTTGGTTACCTTCATATCCACAATTTGATCGAAATTCACTTAATTTTAGTAGTGATGTTAATAAAACAGGGACAAGTTCAAAAGAAGAGATTATAGATTATGTAGTTAATGAATTAAAAGAAAAGCATTTAAATTTTTCGTTAAAAGACCCGAATAATCCAGTAAATTTTCCTAGAACACTATTTGTATGGAGAGCCAATCTAGTTTCTAGCTCAGGAAAGGGACACGAATACTTTTTAAAACACCTTTTAGGAACAACTGATGGAGTTCTAGGAGAAGAATCAAAGGATTTACAAACTGAAGATATTAATTGGCACGACCAATCAACAGATGGGAAATTAGATTTATTAGTAAATTTGGATTTTAGAATGTCTGGAACTGCGTTATATTCGGATATTGTTTTACCTGCTGCAACTTGGTATGAGAAAAATGATATTAGTACAACAGATATGCATCCTTTTATTCATCCTTTTAACCCTGCAATAAATCCACCTTGGGAAGCGAGAACTGACTGGGATATATTTAAGGACTTAGCAAAAGATTTTTCAGTAATGTCTGAAAAATATCTGCCTGGTATTCAACGTGATGTAGTTACTGTACCGCTTCTGCATGACTCATCAGATGAAATAGCACAACCGTTTGGTAAGGTAAAAGATTGGAGCAAGGGTGAAGTTGATCCTATACCAGGAAAAACAATGCCAAAGCTTGTAGTAGTTGATAGAAATTATTCGCAAATATATGAAAAATTCACTTCAATAGGACCTTTACTAGAAAAAAATCCTATTGGTGCACATGGTGTAGCATGGGATGCAAAGGAACAATTCGAGGAATTGAAGAGTATGTTTGGTATTGTTAAAAAGCCCGGTATATCTGAGGGATTACCAAAGTTGGATACCGCAAAAAATGCAATTAACGCAATATTAACTTTATCAAGCGCAACCAACGGTAAAATGGCTTCAAAAGCATGGAAAGTTGCTGGGAAAAACACTGGACTGGATTTGAAGGATTTAGTTGGAGGGCGAGAAGGAGAGAAATTCAACCTGTCTAGCATAACAGCACAACCAAGGACTGTTATTTCAACACCAGTATTTAGTGGTACTAATAATAATCGCCGTTATTCACCATTTACAACAAACATTGAAAGATTAGTGCCTTTTAGAACATTAACTGGACGCCAACATTTCTATAATGATCATGAAATAATGCTAGAATTTGGTGAAGGTTTACCAATATTTAAGCCGACACTTCCAACACAAGCATTCGCAAAACAAGAAAATGTTCCTGAATCTGAAGGAAAGACTATTACACTTAGATATTTGACACCTCACGGTAAATGGAATATCCATAGTACTTATGGAGATACACTCAATATGCTTACCTTGTTTAGAGGTGGACCTAATATTTGGTTAAACAATGATGATGCTAAAGAGATTGGTATAAGTGATAATGATTGGATTGAAGTATTTAATAGAAACGGTGTAGTTGTTGCAAGAGCTGTAGTTACTCACCGCATGCCTAGAGGGACGGCGTATATGTATCATTCACAAGATAAAACAATTAACACACCAGGTTCAGAACTTACGAATTTACGGGGTGGTACTCACAATAGCCCGACAAGAATACACTTAAAACCTACTCATGTAATAGGTGGTTATGCACAGTTTTCTTATGGCTTTAATTATTATGGTCCAACTGGAAATCAACGTGACTTAAAAGTAATTATTCGTAAGTATAAGGAGGTGACTTGGTTTGAAGATTAAAGCACAGATTGCAATGGTTATCAATCTAGATAAATGCATTGGTTGTCATACTTGTAGTGTTACATGTAAAAATACGTGGACAAATAGAGAAGGTTCTGAGTACATGTGGTTTAATAATGTTGAAACAAAACCTGGCATTGGTTATCCAAAGGAATGGGAAAATCAAGAAAAGTATAAAGGTGGATGGGAAGTTAAAAATGGTAAGCTAAGGCTTAAGGCTGGGAACAAAGCAAGTAAAATGATAAATATATTTCACAATCCACATTTACCTACAATTGATGAATATTATGAACCTTGGACATACAATTATGAAACGTTAATAAATAGCAAATCGAAATCATATCAACCAGTTGCTCGTCCTAAATCAAGAATTACTGGAGATGATATAGATATTAAATGGGGTCCTAACTGGGAAGATGATTTAGCAGGTGCTCACGAAACTGGTAAGCTAGATCAAAATATAAAAAATATTGAAGAGTCAATAAAATTTCAATTTGAACAGACATTTATGATGTATTTACCAAGATTATGTGAACATTGTTTAAATCCAGCTTGTGTGGCTTCATGTCCGTCTGGAGCAATATATAAACGTGATGAAGACGGAGTTGTACTAGTTGATCAAGAAATGTGTAGAAGTTGGCGTTATTGTATAACAGGTTGTCCATATAAAAAAGTGTATTTTAATTGGAAAACAAATAAAGCAGAAAAATGCACACTATGTTATCCACGTATTGAAAATGGATTACCAACTGTATGTAGTGAGACGTGTACAGGTAGAATACGTTATATTGGAGTTGTGTTGTATGATGCGGACAAGATAAAAGAAGTTGCGTCAACAGAAGATGAAAAAAATCTTTATAGCGAGCACTTAAGTTTGTTTTTAAATCCTAATGATTCACAAGTAATTAAACAAGCAAGAAAAGATGGAATTAGTGAAGATTGGATAGAAGCTGCAAAGAATTCTCCAATATATAAATTAGTAGTTGAACAAGGATTGGCTTTACCTTTACATCCTGAATATAGAACATTACCTATGGTTTGGTATGTACCTCCATTAAGTCCAATTATGAATACTTTTGAGGTTAATAGTAGTAGTATTGAGGATGGATTTCTTCAGATTGATAAGATGAGAATACCTATTGAATACTTGGCAAATCTATTAACTGCAGGTAACGTAGAAGTTATAAGAGATGTTCTTAAAAAATTATCTTTAATACGCTATTATATGAGAGCGAAGGATATTGGGAAAGATTTTGATAGTTCATTATTGGAGGAATTAAACTTAAAAGAAGGAATAATAGAAGAGATGTATAAACTTCTTGCTATTGCTAAATATGAAGATCGATTTGTAATTCCAACATCTCATAAAGAAGAATATAGAAATCTTTATAAAGAGCAAGGAACAGCAGGTTACGAATTATGAGGGATAATGAATTGTTAATAATTACTTCTGTCTTGCTTCAATATCCAGATAATGAATTAGTCGATTTTTGTAAAGATGAAGGAATATCTGATATTGATAATCTTGATATTCTTAATAAAATCAACTATTTCTTAGATTATTTTAATAATCAAACTTTAGAAAAATTACAACAAAATTATGTTGATACTTTTGATTTTAATGATGAAATTAATTTATATTTAACTTATTCAAAAGAAATAGATGATAAAGAACGTGGAGAAAAATTAATTCAACTTAAAAATTTTTATCGTGAAAATGGTTTACTAATAGATACTGATGAGTTACCAGATTATTACCCATTAATGTTAGAATTTATGTCAATTGTTGAAGTTAATGTTGTAAAAGAATTATTTGAACAGTATATTGAATCAATAGATGATTTAAAAATTAATTTAAAAGGAATTAATAGTCCATATGAAAAATTAATTGATGCATCAATACTAATAATAAGTAATTTAAAGTCTAATTAGGAGGTTCGATATGAATTTTCTTAACCAATTTTTGTGGGTTATATATCCATATATTATGTTTACTTTGTTTATTGTGGTTCACATATATAGGTACAATACAGATCAAATTAATTGGTCGGCAAAATCGAGTGAATTTTTAGAGAAAAAATCGCTCAAGTGGGGAAGTATATTATTTCATGTTGGAATAATACTTGCATTTGGTGGGCATTTTATTGGTCTTATAATTCCAATGTGGATGACTGAAAAAATTGGAATTACTGAGGAACTATATCATGCATCTGCAATAATAATTGGTGGTGTAGCAGGCATTCTAACATTAATTGGAATAATACTGTTATTAGTAAGAAGAACCTCAAATAAGCGTATAAGAATAACTAGTAAATTTGCTGACGTATTGGTTATAGTATTATTGTTTTTAATTGTTGGAATAGGTGTCTATAACACTTTGGGATATAATTTATTTACAGGAAATTTTAATTATAGAGAATCGTTAGCACCATGGCTAAGAGGTTTATTAACTTTCCGACCAGATCCAACATTGATGAAAGATATTCCAATAATTTTTCAAATTCATACATTATTAGCTTTCACTATCTTAGGAGTGTGGCCTTTTACTAGATTAGTTCATGTATTGAGTTTGCCTCTAGGATATCCAGTAAGGAGCTTTATTTTATATAGAAGTTTAGACAGAATAGACAGAATGAAATAATTTTAGTTATTATCGGAGGGTGGTAAAATGACTGTAGTTGTTATGCATAAAAAGATAGAGAAAATATATGTACTTATTGGTACAGGATATGGAACATATGTTAACAAAGATGCTAGCACATCTTTTGGATACTTACTTCCCTATGAGGAAACAGGAGAAATACCTGTTGCTGCAGTAAGTGATAGCGATGGTAATATTATTTGGTATCCAACTAGTGAATTAAGGGTAATTCAAGTGGATGGTGTTAACGTTACAGACTTATTTAATAATTTGAATGAATTAGATTATAATACGCCAACTAAAAAAAATGATAAATGTCCAGCATGTGATTATGAAATTACAGATGATGATAAAATCTGTCCATCTTGTGGATTAACATTAATTATATAATTACAGAAAAAAATGAGGCCAATATTGGCCTCAATCAACAGAAAAGATATTACACTATTGAAAGAAATAAAAGGTTTATTACTGGTTTACTTATCATCTTTTTTATCATTATTAACTCTCCTCTTTTCTTTATTTTTCAAGA
>CAZIGM010000035.1:0-16833 GCA_964538675.1 uncultured Bacillaceae bacterium
TTAAGTTATATAATATTTACATAAAATTATCTTTATATTTAGTATAATTAAAGTAATTATTTACACATTAATCCCAATTTTGCTTTGAGGATAATTCTCCATCAGCTAATTTACCTAACTCAATCTTATTTACCAAAATAAATTTTGTTCTATCAACTTGTATCAAATTTTCATCTGATAGACGATATAGTAATCTACAGACTACCTCTCTTGTTGAACCTATTTTTGCAGCCATTTCATCCAAAGTCATATTTCTACGAATAGAACCTTCCTCTACTGACTCAAATTCTCCAACTAATAAACGAGCAAGTCGATTAACAACTGGGTTAAAAACCATTTCCTCTATTGTTTGATTTACTTCTATGGTTCTTTGACTTAATTGAATGCATAGATCCCACAGTGCTTCTTTATTTTCTAACAAAATCGGTAGAATATCATCTCGATGCCATTGATATATTTCACTTGGTTTAAATGATACTAATGTTGAGGGAGTTGGATTATCTCTAAAGATAGCATGTCCCCAAAAGGTATCACCTGTTGTAAAACTTTTTAATGTTAGACTTCTTCCCTCGGCTGAATCCTTGTTTGCATAAATTAATCCTTTAATAACAATAAAAGCATAAGGATATTTATTGCCATGCAGGTTTATTATTTCTGCTTTTTTTAAGTTAACTTTAATAGCTTTTTCGATTAATGTTTTCTTTTGTTCCTCTGTAAACCTACGAAAAACAAGTTTGTCTGCGATAAATTCATCTAATTTAAACATTTTATAACACCTCATAGCTTAAATTCGTAATAATTCAACTTTAGTATTCAACATATTGAAACTATATATTAATTAATATTATAAATTATTTTTTTATTTTGTAAATGTTTAGAAGTAATTTATTATAATTCTGCTAAATATATCCATTTAACATATGAAAGCAAATAATAATAAGTAAAAACGGTCCTTTAAATTTGAATAAAAATTGAACATTCTACAAATATTAACCTGGAGCAATTAATAATGCTTTTTTGTTTGATACGCTTCTATATGCAAGTAATAATATAATTTTTAGGAGGTAGTTAAATGTCTCAAGAACTTTCAAGGTCAACAAGATTAACTGTAGTTGCTATTGTTTTAATTGCTGCTGTACTTATGATTGCTGTTTTACCTTTCACTGTTCCTGGTCCTTTAGACTTAATTCAGGAAAAACAAGGCCAAAGAATCGAGCAATTTTATGCTGAAGGTAATCCACAAGCATCATTAATTAGTAGTACACAATGGGCAGTAGGATTCTTTTTCCCTCTATGGACTTCACTTACTATGTTTGCTGGAATGATTTTATTTTTCTTAGCAAAACCTTTATATAGTGGTGAAAAGTGGGCAAGAGCTCTTACATTAGTATGTCTTGCGATTCCATCAGCAGGTGGAGCATATATGACTGTTCCACACCTTAACTTCGCAAAAGTAGGAGTACCTAGCGGTGTTTGGTTTATGTTGGTAGGTCTAACAGCATACTTCGTAGTAATATTAGTAAACAAAATTTCAGCTAAGCAAAAAATTATTGATTTCTGGGTATTCTTGATTTTAGGTGTAACTGCTGCTGAATCTTTTGCAAATGGACACGCTGCTTATCGTATAATTGATGGACACGTTGCAAGACCATTTTATGCAGAAGGTATATTTGTTTTATTCCCAACTATGACAATTGGTTGGATAGGATGTATTTTATTATTCTTAGCAATATACTTTATCGCAATGCGTAATATTGCTGGCTGGTATTTGGCATTATTTAGTGCGATTGGCATAGGTATCATGGGATTTGTTACACAAACAGTTAGAACTGCAACATATGATTACTTATATCAGGGATTAATGGGATTGGCAATAATAGTAACATTCTTAATTCCAGTTGTTAAACAAAGAATACTTGAAAAAGACTAAGATGTTAAAACATAATTAATATTAAAAAGATAAATATATTTATTTATCTAACCCTAAAAATTTCCCACTTATACACTTTTAGTATAAGTGGGAAATTAAACAAATGAGAAAATTTTTGTTTAATATACTATAAAATTTTATAAATTTATTCTTAAAATTTTATAAATCTTAAAGTAAAACATCTCCTTTAGAAAACATATCGGCTTTATACCATTAATGGTATAAAGCCGATATGTTTTTAATTGAATCCTTTATGACGAAATTGAAATTTTCAAAAATATATTTAATAGCTAACTTATTTATCGTAAAAATAGTATTTATAGGTATAATTTAACTATTTCTTAATGTTCTGTGATATTTTAACCTAGGTTAAATACGATACGCTTCAAATAAAATACTCTAAGTATAGGGAAGTAAAAATTCCCAATAAATTTTTCTAGGAGGGATTGATATGCCTCAAGATCTTACTAGAACAACTAAGTTAACTGTAGTCTCAATTGTTGTTATTGCAGCTATTCTAATGATAGCTGTCTTGCCATTTGTTGTTCCTGATATGTTAGACGGAATTCAACAAAATCAAAAAATCAGGACAGATAAATTTTATGCAGATGGTAATCCTCAAGCACCTTTAATTGAAACAACAATGGCAATGGTAGGTTGGACTTATCCACTTGTGACTTTACTCTCAATGTTTGCCGGCGTTATTCTTTTAATTATTGTTAAACCTTTTTACAATGGCGAAAAATGGGCTAAAGGACTAACATTATTGTGCTTAGCTTTTCCTACTATCGCTGGAGCCTATATGATGGTCCCATATTTTAATTTTATGGGAGTAGGATGGTCGCCAGCCTTCTTTTATATGATAGTTGGATTAGTGGGTTACTTTTCAGTAGTATTAGCAATTAAGACTGATATAAAACAAAAAATAATTGAATTCTGGGTATTTTTACTGCTTGGCGTTACAGCTGCTGAATCATGGGCTAATGGAACTGCATGTCATAGAATTCTTGAAGGACATCCAAAGATGCCATTCTATGCAGACGGAATTTTTATTCTATTCTTAACTAGAGGCATAAATTGGTTATCTGTAATCTTCTTATTAGCTGCAATTTACCTTTTAGCTATGCGTAAGCCAGCTGGTTGGTATGCTGCCTTAATCGGAGCAGTTAACGCTGGACTTCTTGGTTTTGTAACACAGACTGTAAGAACTGCAACCTATGACTATTTATATCAAGGTTTAATGGGATTAGTAATTTTAATAACATTACTAATACCAGTTGTTAAAGCAAGATTATTAGATAAAAATGAGAACGTAGAAATTAACAACACTTCAATAGGAGCTTAATAAAAAAGCTTAAATTTTGACATATAATTATTTCTACTATTAACTGTATACTCAACAAATAAAGGCTACTTACGTTAGTGATCTAAATGTCTAACATTTGGTGTACACTTTATAACGTAAGTAGCCTATTTATCTATTATCATTTTTAATTTTTTCGGTAGTGAAATTGAAATTCACCATTTCTGATTTTTTTACCGAGCCATTTTATTATTAATGTCTGAATTGGAGTTCTTGTATACGGTATTATTAAAATAAAACCTATTGTATCCGTAAAAAATCCTGGAGTTAATAGTAATAATCCACCAGAAAAAATACTAATCCCATCGATAATTGCTTTTGTTGGGATTTGTCCATAGGATAAATTCTCTTGAAGCTGAATCCACGCTTTTAACCCTTCTCTTTTTGCTAAATAAGCCCCAATCAGTCCTGTAGCTATAACAGCTAAAACAGTTTGAAATCCACCAATGATTTGTGAAGCCTTAACTAGCCCCCATATTTCTAGAGCAGGTATGCCTATCATTAATAACAATAATATTCTAAACATTTTATTCTCCTAAATTTTAATGAAATACTTTTATGTTATTTCTAATATTTTCTGATGAAAATCTTGTATTGTTTTATCCAGTCTTTTAGGTTTATAGTTGTAATCTATAAAAACATGTTTTGTATATCCTGATGCTAACAATTGCCTATCAGCCATTCGAACAACCTCATAGGTGAATTCTATACGAAGTCCTGTATATTTAGATATCTTTACCAGAACCAATAGCTCTTCATCATATTTAGCAGATATTTTATATTGACATGAAACATCAACCACGGGTAATAATAGACCTTTGTTCTCAATATCCTTATAAGTGATACCTATACTTCTTATCAGCTCAGTTCTAGCAATCTCAAACCAAATGAAATAATTGGAATGATAAACCACCCCCATCTGATCAGTTTCTTGATATCTTACACGTATTTTTGTCTCAAACCATTTTCCCACTGTTTTGTCCTCCAATAATATATACTATTTGTTTTATTAGATTAGACGGTTTTGCTCAATATAAACATATCCCCGCTCAGTATCAACAGTTACAGTCATACCATCATCAAATTTTTGAAAAGCTGTACTAGCTCCTACTATTACTGGTACTCCTAAACTAATTCCTACTACTGCTGCATGCGAGGTCAATCCACCTTCTTCTGTTATCACAGCTGACGCTTTTTCAAATACATCAATCATATCTTTATCCGTTGCATACGTTACTATAATACTTTCATCTTCCATTTTACTCCTTATTTCAGAGGCAGTCTTACCTTTTACCACTTTACCAGTCACTACTTTGTTACCTATACCTTGTCCTCTAACTGCTATATCACCAACTAAATGAACTTTCATAAGATTAGTTGTACCAGATCTTCCAATTGGAACTCCTGCTGTTATTACTACTAAGTCACCATGTCTAATGCATTTTGCCTTAATAGCTTCTGTTACTGATGAAGAAAGCATTTCATCAGTAGTGTTAACTTTTTTACCCATAACAGGATAGACACCCCATATCAGGCTCAATTTATTTAATACTTTTTTATGTGTTGTTAATGCAACAATTAAAGCTTTAGGACGATATTTAGAAACAATTCTTGCTGTTTGTCCACTTTCAGTCGGAGTTAATATTGCATTAACTCTTAAATCAATTGCAGTATTGACTACAGCTTGACTAATTGCATCAGTTATAGTTGTTTGTTGCATTGAGCTTCTTTTACTAAACATTTCTTGATAATTCAATGATTGCTCTGTTCGTAAAGCAATTCGTGCCATAGTTGAAATAGACTCTATTGGATATTTTCCAATTGCTGTTTCTCCAGATAACATAATCGCATCCGTACCATCAATAATTGCATTAGCTACATCACTAGCTTCAGCGCGTGTAGGTCGAGGATTGCGTTGCATGGAATCTAACATCTGAGTTGCAGTAATTACAGGCTTACCAGCTTCATTACATTTATTAATAATCAGTTTTTGAACTAATGGTACCTCTTCTGCTGGTATCTCAACACCCAAATCTCCTCTTGCAATCATTATACCATCTGAGACCTGTATTATCTCATCAATGTTCTCAACACCTTCTTGATTTTCAATTTTAGATATTATTTGGATATCTGAATTATGTTTTTCTAATATTTCTCTAATTTCTAAGACATCACTTGCTTTCCTAACAAATGAAGCCGCAATAAAATCAAAATCATGTTTTATTCCGAATAAAATGTCTTGCGCGTCTTTATCTGTAATACCTGGTAAATTAAGCTTAATACCAGGAATGTTAATACCTTTTTTACTCTTTAATATTCCACCATTTAAAATTTTACAAGTAATTTCATTACCCTCTATATTGATTACCTCTAAACCAATAAGACCATCATCAATCAATATTTTTGCCCCAACATCGATTTCTTCAGCTAAATGTTCATATGTAATTGAGATTTTATTTTTATCACCTAATATCTCTTTTGATGATAATTTAATCTCTTCTCCAGTTAATAACTCTATTTCAGATTCACCAATTATACCTGTTCGTATTTCAGGACCTTTGGTATCTAATAATATAGCAGCTATTTTCCCTGTTTCATCAATAGCTTGTCTTATATTTTTAATTCTAACCTTATGTTCTTCATGATCTCCGTGCGAAAAATTTAAACGCGTTACATTCATCCCAATTTCTAAAAATTGTTTTAAAATTTCAACCTCTTCATTTGCTGGACCAATAGTACAAACTATTTTTGTTTTTCGGTACATAAAATTCACACCCCTATATAATTAGTTTATATAGATAATATATTAGCTAATTGGTAAAGCGAAAAATCTACATCATGTTTTTGTGTTAAGGCTTCATCAATTGGAATAGATATTATTTGATTATTCTTAATACCCACCATGTATCCTGATTTATGATTAAGTATTAATTCAACTGCTTTTGCTCCTAATCTACTAGCTAAAACACGATCAAATGCTGTAGGTGACCCTCCTCTTTGAATATATCCTAATACCGTAACCCTTGTTTCAAGTCCGGTTCTTTCCTCAATTCTTTTAGCGAATTCAACACCGCTAGATACTCCCTCTGCAATTACTATTATGCTGTGTCTTTTATTCCTTTTATACCCACGCTCTAACCGTGTAATAATTTCATCAAAGGAATATTCTATTTCTGGTATTATTATACTCTCTGCCCCATCAGCTAATCCTGACCAAAGTGCTATATCACCTGCGTTACGACCCATAACCTCAATTATATAAGTTCTTTCATGTGAAGTAGCTGTATCTCTAATTTTATCAATTGCAGAGATTACAGTGTTTATGGCTGTATCAAAACCTATTGTAAAATCAGTTGCAGGAATATCATTATCAATGGTACCAGGAATACCTACAGTTAAAATTCCTTGGTCAGATAATTTTTTTGCTCCACGAAATGAACCATCTCCGCCAATAACTATCAAACCATCTATATTATGTTTATTCATTTGATTTATAGCTTTTTTTTGTCCCTCTTCAGTCTTAAAATCATCACTTCGTGAAGAGTATAAAATAGTTCCACCTCTATGTATAGTGTCCCCAACTGAACCAATATCTAATTTTTTCATTTCGCCATTTATTAATCCTGAGTAACCATGATATATACCATATATTTCTAAATCATGATAATACCCTTTTCTAACCACTGCCCTAATCGCAGCATTCATACCTGGTGAATCTCCTCCACTAGTTAGAACAGCAATACGCTTCATTAATACCACCCCTATATACATAATCTTTAATAATATCCACGAGGGTCTTATTTTGTCCAACCAAAACAAAAAAATAATATACCATTTCATAAAAACATCGTTTTCACATAGTATATCATGAAATTACATATTTTATTGATACATTACACTTCTACACAAAGTGCACAAGTCTTACCATAGGACGACTTGACACTTTAGTGTCTTAGCGTCACTTGTGCTCTTGAA
Source organism: uncultured Bacillaceae bacterium (assembly GCA_964538675.1). GTDB lineage: Bacteria > Bacillota > Bacilli > Tepidibacillales > Tepidibacillaceae > CAZIGM01. The sequence continues at coordinate 7,269 of CAZIGM010000035.1, forward strand.
TTAGCAACTATGGGTTACTTCTTGTGTGCATAGGACGACTTGACACTTTAGTGTCTTAGCGTCACTTGCATAGCATGACTAAGTGCTTTAGCACATTTACATGACTTGTGCTCTTGAGTGTACTCTATGGGTGTTAAATTCAGGTGGAGTTAAAACTCCATCTGAATAAAATTCGTCTTTATACTAATTTTGATGTAAATTTTCCGATCTTTCTTAACTTTTTATATCGATGTGTAACAAGCTGGTCTGCACTTAATGAAAGCAATTCTTTTAATGACCTTTCAAAAGCTCTTTTTATTTCTACAGACTGGGCTTCAATATCTTTATGTGCTCCACCTAACGGTTCCAAAATTATTTCGTCAACTACTCCTAGTTCCATCGCATCTTGCGCAGTAATCTTCATGGTATTTGCTGCTTTTGAGGCTTGAGTAGAATCCTTCCATAAAAGTGCCGCTGCCGCTTCAGGAGATATTACAGAATAGATAGAATTTTCTAGCATATAAATATGATTTCCAACACCTAAAGCGAGTGCGCCTCCACTTCCACCTTCGCCAGTTACTATACAGACTAGTGGTACTTTCAATAATGCCATCTCCTTTAAATTGCTCGCAATGGCTCCACTTTGTCCCCTTTCTTCTGCACCTATACCAGGATATGCACCAGAGGTATCAATAAAACAAAGAATCGGACGATGAAACTTCTCTGCTTGTTTCATTAATCTTAATGCTTTCCTGTAACCTTCCGGATGAGGCATACCAAAATTTCTTCTTATATTTTCTTTTGTATCTTGTCCCTTTTGATGACCTATTACTGTTACTGGCATATTATTTAACTTCGCAATACCACCAAGAATAGCTGCATCTTCTCCGTATACTCGATCACCATGTAATTCAATAAAATCAGTAAAAATATGTTCAATATATTGTAAAGTTGTAGGCCTTTCAGAATGTCTCGCTATTTGAGTTTTATTCCAAGGTGTTAATCCTTCGTAAATTTCCTTTTCGAGATTTATAGCTTTCTTTTCTAAATCTTCTATTTCTTTTGTGAAATCAATACCCTCCTCGCTTGTGAATTTTTTTAATTCATTAATTTTTTTTCTTAATTCTATAAGAGGTTTTTCAAAAGATAAATCAGTCGACATTCTTTTTTTCACCCCTTACCAAATGTAAACTTAATAGTTTGATTAATGTTTTTCTCATGTCTTTTCTATGAACTATCATATCAATTTGACCATGCTTAAGTAAAAATTCTGATGTTTGAAAATCATTAGGCAAATCCTGTCTAATTGTCTGTTCAATTATCCTTCTTCCTGCAAAACCTATTAAAGCATTTGGCTCAGCAATATTTACATCACCTAATGAAGCAAAACTTGCCGATACACCGCCAGTAGTCGGATTTGTTAAAACAGATATATATAATATCCCCTCTTCATGAAGCTTAGCTAATGCAGAGCTTGTCTTAGCCATTTGCATTAAGCTAAGTAAGCCCTCTTGCATTCTTGCTCCTCCAGAAGCTGAAAATAATATTAATGGATATCGTTTAATAATTGCCTTTTCAATGGCTCTAGTTATCTTTTCTCCAACTACAGAACCCATACTTCCCATACGAAAACGGGCATCCATGACACTAATTACAACAGGATAACCTCCGATAGTTCCCTCTCCCGTAATTACTGCCTCATTAAGATTGGTTTTTTCCATATCGCTTTTTATTTTTTCAGAATAGCCTTCAAAATTGAGAGGATTTTCGGATAACAAATCAGCATCATATTCAAAAAAATTACCATCATCTAGAATCATATTTAATCTATCTTTAGCTGAAACATTAATATGATAATCACAATGCTGACATACATAATAATTTTTTTCTAATTCTTTAACAAAAATTATTTTACTGCACTTATTACATTTAATAATCATTCCTTCTGGAATATCTTTTTTCATTTTCTCGGAAGGAATAATTGCATATTCCTTTTTCTTATAGAAAAAATTTTTTAGCATAACCACACACCCCACCATAAAGACCTTGAAAAAGTTTAGTCTCGAATCTTATACCTATCTATATGTAATCTCATTAAGTACTCAGCTTCTTTTACATTCTTCTCCTTTAATGCCTTTAAAATCCCTCTATGTTCTATAATTGATGTTTCAAAATCCATACTTGTTTCCAATGTTTCAATAACGGTATTACCATATTCAACTAGTTTTAGCCAAGTTTTATATAAAAGATTATTGCCACTTGCTAATGCAATTGTTTTATGAAATAAGTAATCTTCTTCTGCGGGGTTCTCTCCCAACTTAATCTTATATTCAGATAATTTCAATATTGTATCTATTTGATTTAGATAATTTTCATCCATTCTTTCTGCTGCTAATTTAATAATATCTAATTCAATCAATTTCTGAAACTCTAATAAATCTTTCTTAGATTTATTATTCTTAAGAATGTATGAAGCAACAATCTCTACTAATCTATGAGAAGTATGATCATCAATAAAAGTACCATCACCACGTCTTGTTGAAATTAGTCCAAGAAGCTCTAATATCCTTAATGCTTCGCGTACTGATGACCTCCCAACATTAAGTCTATAAGCCAATTCTCTTTCCGATGGCAAGCGGTCTCCTTCAGATAATTTATCTTCAAAAATAATTTTGTTAATTTTCAATAAGACCTCTTGATACATTTTAAGATTTTTCTCATCTTCAATCATCGGATCACCTCATCCAATGTATTGTTCATTACTTAATAACAGCCATTTTTATTGTTTTTTCTTCAATATCATTTGGATCAATACTAATTCTAGCAACACCTGTTACCATTGCTGTTCTAGCTACTTCAGCGGCAACTTTAGATGCCACACGTGAATCAAAAGGATCTGGTATTATATATTCTTCATTTAATTCATCTTCAGAAATCAATCCTGCAATAGCATGTGCAGCTGCAACCTTCATCTCTTCATTTATCTCAGTTACACGCACGTCTAAAGCTCCTCTAAAAATACCAGGAAAAGCAAGAACATTATTTACTTGATTAGAAAAATCTGAACGTCCCGTTGCAACTACTCTTGCTCCTGCTTCTTTTGCTTCTTCAGGAAATATTTCTGGCGTAGGGTTTGCTAACGCAAAAATTATCGGATTATCATTCATAACTTTAATCATCTCTTTAGTTAATGCCCCAGCTACAGACACTCCGATAAATACATCAGCACTTTTTAGTGCGTCTATTAATTGTCCAGAGATTCTTTCTCTATTTGTAACTTGAGCCATCTCGTCCTTGTACGAATTCATGCCCAATTGTCGCCCTTCATAAATAATTCCTTTTGAATCACACATTATAACATTTTTTACTCCAACACTTAATAATAGTTTTATTATTGCTGTTCCTGATGCACCAGCCCCATTTGTTACAACCTTAATATCATCTATCTGTTTATTAACAATTTTTAAGGCATTTATTAGACCAGCAAGAGTAACTATCGCTGTTCCATGTTGATCATCATGGAATATTGGAATATCAGTTTCTCTTTTTAATCTTTCCTCAATAATAAAACAATTCGGGGCAGCAATATCCTCTAAGTTTATTCCACCAAAGCAAGGTTCTAATAGTTTAACTGTTTCAACAATTTTATCAATATCAGTTGTTCTTAAACATATTGGGAAAGCATCCACTCCAGCAAAATTTTTAAATAAAACTGCTTTACCCTCCATTACTGGCACTGCTGCATCTGGTCCTATATTTCCTAATCCTAAAACAGCTGTACCATCAGAAACGATAGCTACTGTGTTGCCTTTTAAAGTGTAATCATATATCTTATTTTTGTCATTATATATTTCAATACATGGCTCAGCAACACCTGGGGAATATGCAAGACTAAGGTCATAGGCATCAACAAGTTTTACCTTTGCTTTTACTTCTAATTTCCCTTGATTGTCACGATGCATTTTTAAAGCTTCTTCTTTAAATGTGGACAAATTCTCATCTCCGAATCCTATTTATTTCTTTATAATAAAATTGGTCTGACCACCAATTAATTATAACAGAACTAATTATAATATAACACATGCATTTATACAAAAATTGCACCTTATCAAAAAATCAGTTGTTTTCTGAATTATTATTTGGCAATATTTCTTGTATTGCTATTCTATCCTCACCAAATATTTTTTCCACTGCACATTTGAAGTTTTGGCTTGTTTCTACGTTATAAATATCCGGAAGTTGTACCGACTTATTATTTTTTTCATAGTACAGAATTATAGGACTTGTTCCTGTATAGTTTTTTAATATTTTTTTTAACTCGTTTAGCTTATTAGAATTCTCATCCTCTTTTGAAATTTTAATTACTACTCTATTAAGTTTATTCTCTTGTTCTATTCCTTGTAATGATTCTAAAGTAGTTAATTTTGCTACAATTATTTTTATAATGTTTTCATTTTGAGTTATTTTACCTTTTACTAAAATCCCAGTATCTATAGTTAAAATATCTTTATATTTTTTAAAAATATCAGGAAAAATAATTAGTTCAATTTCCTCTGATAATATTTCTAACTTGACAAATGCCATCTGTTGACCTTTTTTCGTCAATATCTGCTTAAAATCAATAATCAAACCACCTACAGTGACTAATGAATCCTCTTTAAGACGTGTTAACTCATCATAAGAATATTTTACATACTTATCTAATATTCCTTTATAAATAGATAATGGATGCCCCGATAAATATAATCCTAGTACTTCTTTTTCCTTTTTTAAACTATCTTGTTTAGAAAATGGTCTTACTTCTATCCAGTCAAATTCGCCATCAATCTCGTTATCTAAATCAGCAAATAGATGAATCTGTAAATCCTCTTGTAACTTCTTTTTTTTCTGAACCCTTTCTAGTAAATCATCTAGATTAGCCATAAGTTGTGCTCGATGTATTCCAAACGAATCAAAAGCACCACTTAAAATAAGTGATTCCATCACCTTGTGATTACATACCTTTGCATCGGATTTCATGCAGTACTCCAAAATAGAGGTATACTTATTTGATTTTTTTCTCTGGCTAAGAATCGCTTCAATTACATTAGTGCCAATGTTTTTAATTCCTGTAAGACCAAATCTAATTTTCCCATTTTCTATAGAAAACGAAGATTGGCTTTCCCTAACGTCTGGCGGAAGTACTTCTATTCCTTTTTTTCTACACTCTTCTATATATTCAACAACTTTGCTTGGATTACCCATTGATTCAGATATTAAAGAAGTCATAAATTCAACTGGAAAATGAGCTTTCAAGTACGCTGTTTGAAATGCCAATATACTATATGCAACTGCATGAGACCTATTAAATCCGTAATTTGCAAAACGAACAATCATATCATATACTTCATTTGCCACTTGTTTATTATATCCATTATTTATAGCTCCGTTAACAAAATGTTCTCTTTCATGAAACAAAATTTCTTTTTTCTTTTTTCCTACTGCTCTTCTGAGTAAGTCAGCTTCACCCAAACTGAATCCTGCCATCTTTGAAGCTATTTGCATAATTTGTTCTTGATATATAATAATTCCATATGTATCCGCTAAAATTGATTTCAAGTTATCATGCGGATAGTTAATTGTTTTTATGTCATGTTTTGCTTTAATATATTCTGGAATAAACTCCATTGGTCCTGGACGATACAAAGCTAGAACAGCAACAATATCTTCAAAATCAGAAGGGTTAAGTTCTTTAAGTACCTTTACAACTCCTGCAGATTCTAATTGAAATACTCCCTTCGTATCTCCATTACTTAATAATTGATACGTAGCTTCATCTTTATCATCTATATCTTTTAAAAATATTTGTTTGTTTGAAGTCTCTTTTATTAAATTCAATGTCTTTTCAATAATAGTTAAATTACGCAGTCCTAAAAAATCCATTTTTAATAATCCTACTTCTTCTAATAAACCCATAGAATATTGAGATAGAGATAAAGTCTCTTGACCTTGCTGTAAAGGTGTATAATCTGTTAAGGGTTTATCAGCAATTACAACTCCGGCAGCATGTGTTGAATGATGTCTCGGCATCCCTTCAATCTTTATTGCAATATCAATTAATTGTTTTAGTTTTTCATTGTTCTTATACATATCTCTTAATTCTTTTACATCTTTTAAAGCTTGTTTTAAAGTTATTCCTACTTGATATGGTATCAACTTCGCGATGATGTCAACTTGAGAATAAGGTAAATTCATTACTCTCCCAACATCGCGAATTGCTGCCTTTGCGGCAAATGTTCCGAATGTAATTATTTGCGCTACATGGTCCATACCATATTTTTCTGAAACATACCTTATAACCTCATCACGTCTCTCATAGTTAAAATCTATATCAATATCAGGCATATTTACGCGTTCAGGATTTAAAAATCTCTCAAACAATAACCCATATTTTATTGGATCCACATTAGTAATTCCTAAGGAATAAGCAACTAGACTACCAGCAGCAGAACCTCTTCCCGGTCCAGTCATAATACCTTCTCTATGAGCAAATTTCATGAAATCCCAAACTATAAGAAAATAATCAGCAAAGCCCATTTTTTCTATCACTGATAATTCATAATTTAATCTATCAATATGTATTTGTTTAAAATCATAATACCTTTTTTTTGCTCCCTTAAATGATAAAGCTTTTAAATATTCTATTGCAGTTATCTCATCTGATAAAGGATATCTTGGAAGTAATGTTTCACCAAGTTCTATTATCACATTACATCTATTAGCGATATCTTGAGTTCTATTAATTGCTTCAGGTATTTGAGAAAACTTCTCTTGCATATTCTTTTCATCAGTTAAGTAGAATTGATTAGTTGAAAATTGTAATCTGTTTTCATCCTCTAAAGTTGTTCCTGTACCTATTGATATAAGCACATCTTGAATTAATGAGTCCTCTCTCTCAATATAATGAACATCATTTGATGCCACTAATTGTATTTTCGTTTCCTTGCTTAACTTTATTAATAATGGTTTGATTCTGTCTTCTTCCAACAAACCATGATTTTGTATTTCTAGATAAAAATTATTTTCACCAAAGATTCTTTGATAATCTAATGCAGCCTGTTTTGCCTTTTCATAATTATTTTCTAACAAATAATAATTTACTTCTCCCGATAAACATGCACTTAAGGCTATTAGCCCTTCACTATATTTCTCTAGAGTTTCTTTGTCTACTCTTGGTTTATAATAAAAGCCCTCCAGATGAGCTATAGATACTATTTTCATTAGATTTTTGTAACCCTGTTGATTTTCTGCAAGTAAAACTAAATGAAATGTTTTTTGTTCTTGTCTAGAAACTTTTTCTTTTCTATGACCAAGAGTAAGATATATCTCGCAACCAATTATTGGTTTAATTCCTTCTTTAATACATGCTTTATAAAACGGAATAACTCCATACATATTCCCATGATCAGTTATACCTAAAGAATTCATCCCAAACTCTTTTGCTTTTTTGACTATGTTACTGATTCTAGCAGCTCCATCAAGCAGGCTATATTCTGTGTGAACATGCAGATGTACAAAATTGGACATTATAATTCCCCTCTAAATATTAATCATGATATTTACTCTATTATACCTTTTCTTATCATCTAGATACAATTTACAGTTTCTTTACTTTTTTATCATTTTTTGCTTTGTCCACCATACATTTATATAAGAGCAATTACTCTATAACCTAATTATAAGGAGATAGACAAATGGAAAGTTTTTTAATTCTCTTAATAAGATATTATTTTATAGCTTTTGGAGTTGTATTAGGTGGTAGCTTTTTTGGCGGATTAGGGGCATTTATTACTAGACAGCCCCCCATTAACACCATGATTGATCTTTCTGAAAATTTGAAAATATGGGGATTGGTAGTAGCACTTGGAGGAACCTTTGATTCTTTTCGGGCTTTTGAAAGTGGGATTTTTGAAGGTAATACTATAAACATAATTAAACAAATTATTTATATAATCTCCGCTTTATTTGGTGCCTATACAGGAACTATATTTATTCACTGGTTAACAAAAGGGGATATTAATTAATGAAAGAAGTTAATTGGAAAAATCATAAAGGATTTATTCGAAATATAATTTTTTTTATAATGGGAGCATATATTGGTTTTTTTTTCTGCATAATCAATTATGGTATCCAATTAGATAATCTAATGGAGAAAAACGAAAAACTAACTCTAGAGATAAAAAATTATCAAATAGAAAGTGAAGCTTTAAAAAAAGAAATAGAGCAAAGAAAGCAAAACAAGTTAATTCGCTCTATCAAATTTCATATTAATGAGGAATTAGATTCTTTCTCTGAAACACAATTGCTAGAGAAATTAATCGATGAAACACATTTTTTGATTGGGAAAGAAATAGAGGACATTATAGAAAGCCCTGACTATATATATCAATTACTAAATCAGAGAATCTATGAAATCAATGAAAAGAAATTTGAAATTAAAGTTAAATTTATATATATACAGCCAACAACAGAGGTATGGATATCCGTAAAAGAAAAGTAAAGAACATACTTTGTTAGAACTAAATCCGAATCATTTTTAAATAAAATTACGCTTTTTTATATTCATCCTTTTTTGTTCTATTTTTTATATCTTTTGCTAGTTCAAGATAAGTTGTATTTCTTTCGTCAACAATAAACTCTATCATATCATCAGTTAGATGTTTTAAATGTGGATCTCTAACATTAGAATGCCCTATCAAATAATCAATGGAAACATTAAAATAATTAGCAAATATAATTAATTTAGGTATTGAAGGTTCACGTTTACTACTAATATAGCCATTAAAAGTAGGTACTTTTAAACCCATTTCTATAGCTGCTTCTTGTTGTTCCATTCCTTTTTCTTTTATTAATTCTTTTAATCTTCTACCTAGTATATACGCCATATTATCAATCCTCCATAAAACTACTAATTCTAATAATTATCTTATTATAATTATAAATGGCGAATATTGTCAAACAATTTCCTTTTATGTTTTACAAAACGCATTTTTTTGTCAAATATGTTTATATTTTGACTTGACAAAACTCGTTATGCATTTTATAATTCTTTATGTTGGTATAATTACCTATTTATTCTATTTTTATAATGTATAGTACTTAATACTAGATAAAAGAATATTGCTTTATCCAGATATGATAAAACCACCATTAAGGTGAAGTCGTACTCTATCTGAATAAAGTTCGGCTTTATTATTAGTTAAGGGGATATAGGTGAAAAAATGGTAAAAGAGAAGAAAGAAAAATTATATGGTAGAATTGAGGAATTACGAGAAAAACTTAATAATCATGGTAAGGACAATAATTATTGTAGCGAATCCGTCTTAGATACAAGTCAGAAATTAGATGAATTGATTCTGGAATATTATAAAGAAGAAAAAAGCAAAATATAGATTAATATGCCCAATTTCTTCGTTACAGCTTAAATCTCCGGTACTCACTTACGTTAAGTAAGCTCCGTTCCTCGATTTAAGAGTGCCTTGAACTAGAACATCTCCAACTAGAATAAGCGTAAACATAACCCAATATATTTCTTCAGGGATAGAGA
>CAZIGM010000036.1:0-16620 GCA_964538675.1 uncultured Bacillaceae bacterium
CTACCAAAATATTTGCCCCAGCTTCAATTACTGATTTGTATGTTTTATTATTTATTCCGCCATCAACTTCAATATCTACTTTCAATCCTTTTTCATCAATCATATTTCTTAGTGCTCTAATTTTTGATAATACACTTGGAATAAAGGATTGTCCACCAAATCCAGGATTAACCGTCATCAATAGGACCATATCCAAATCATCAATTACATACTCCATTACATTTAAAGGAGTTGCAGGATTTATAGCAACAGCAGCTTTAATTCCAAAACTTTTAATCAAATAAATAGTTCGGTGCAAATGGTTGGCTGCTTCTGCATGAACTGATATTATATCTGCTCCACTTTTTACAAACTCTTCAATATATCTTTCAGGAGAATCGATCATTAAATGCACATCTAATGGAATGCTTGTTATTGGTTTAATTGAATCAATAACTAACGGTCCTATAGTAATATTAGGAACAAAATGTCCATCCATAACATCTACATGAATTAAATCTGCCCCGCTTGTTTCTATAGATTTAATTTCTTCCCCAAGTTTGGAAAAATCCGCCGATAAAATCGATGGTGCAACTTTTATCACTATATTTACCTCCACTTATTTTCTTCTAGGTCTATTATCTCTTTTAGAAAAATTAAATAATGCTCATAACGACCAACTTCTATTAATTCTTCTTTCACGGCTTCTTTTACTGAACAATTAGGTTCATTAAAATGTAAACAACCTCTAAAACGACATTGCCCAGTATATTTGCTGATTTCTGGGAACAAATTACTTAAATTACACGACTTTATTCCATGAAAATTTAATTGACTAAAGCCAGGTGTATCAGCGACTTTCCCACCACTCGGTAAATTTATTAATTGAACCTCTCTCGTCGTATGTTTTCCTCTTCCAAGTTTTTTACTGATTACTTCAGTTTCTAATTGTAAGTTTGGTATCAAGGTATTAAGTAGAGATGATTTTCCAACACCAGATTGTCCAGAAAGAACTGATATTTTCCCTTTTAAAATTTTTCTTATTTCGTCAGTACCTTCACCATACTTGCTAGTTTTTACTACTTTATAACCAATATTTTCATATATTTTTATCTTATTATTAATCTTTTTCATATCATCTATCAGATCAATCTTTGTAATACATATGATTGGTTCAATTTCTACATTTTCTACATGTATTAAAAATTTATCTAATAATAAGGTACTAAAGTCCGGATCTTTAGCAGAAGAAACTAAAATAACTTGATCGATATTACTGATAGGAGGTCTAACCAACTCATTTTTTCGAGGTATAATCTCTGTAATATATCCAGATAAAGTATCAGTTATATCAAATTTGACATAATCTCCTACTAAAGGGGATTGTTTTCGCTGCTTAAATATCCCCCTTGCTTTACATTCATATATTTGTTTTTCAAATAATACATAATAAAAACCACTTAACGCTCGAATAATTTGCCCATCAGGCATAAATTCCCTCCAAAATTAATAATAGTAAACGGTCTTTTGTTGATATAATACTTCATCAATATATATAGTTATAGTTCCTTTTTCACCAGGTAATAAAATTAGATCAATTTGATTATAGAATCTACTACCAGTTACCACTTCTTTTTTCCATGTAATATTTTTATTTCGAGAATCATGAATTACTATTGTTACTTCTGAGCTCTTATTTTCATCTTGTACAACTAAAGCATCACCGTAAATTGTCTTTGCTTCTTTTGGATAACCAAGACTGACAAATAAATCTACCTGATCGCCACTAGTTACTTCTTTACCTGCATCAAAAGGAAACTGCCTATATATTCTTCCTTTCTCTTGTTCAAGAGTATAATCCTCTCTCACTTCCCCTTTTATTAAATCATATTTTAATAAGGTTGCTTCAGCTTCTGTTAAAGATAACCCAATTAAATCAGGCATTTCAAATTTTTCTTTACCTTTACTTACAAACAAAATGACCCTTGTTTCTTCCGGTACTACATTTTCATTAGATAAAGGTTCTTGTTTAAAAACTAAACCACTAGGTGTTTCTTCATCATAACTTTCTATAATATCAATATTGTCCTCATTAAACCCATGTTGTACAAGTAAAAATTTTGCAGTATTTTTTTGTTTATCAGTTAAATCGGGCATAGCTACTTGTTCTCTTCCAATACTTACAGTTAGTGTTACTTCCTGTGTCGCTTTAACTATTGTTCCATGATCTGGTTCCTGTTTTATTACATAACCATTTTCTACTTCTTCATCTGTTTGTTCCACAATCTTGTATGCCATATTCAAATCATTTAATAAAGAAATAGCTTCATCTTTTTCTAATCCTTCTAGAACTGGAATCTCTACCTCAGGAAGCTCGAATTTTGCTTCCATGAATTGATAACTTAACAAACCTATAGAAATTATAACTATAAGAGCGAATATATAAGGTATCTTCTTAAGAATTTTTTTACTCTTTATTTTTCTATGTTGATTAGAATACTGACTATCATAATCATTAAGTGCAGGAATAATAATTGTATGCTCATCATCGAACGTTTCGTCATTTTCAACTTGTATCAATGGTTCATTAATCCTATCAGGTTCTAGTGCCGTTTCAATATCATTTAACATTTCTTTAGCCGAAGAATATCTCTTGTTTGGATTTTTTATTAATGCTTTTAAAATAATATTCTCAACGCTTTGTGGAATATCAGGATTTATCTCTTTTGGATATACGAAATTCTCTTCAAGATGTTTTAATACTACGGAAATAGGAGTATCTCCCGAAAAAGGTAATTTGCCAGTAAGCATTTCATATAATACTACACCAAGGGAGTATAAATCTGTTTTTTCATCTGTCCAACCACCTCTAGCTTGCTCTGGAGATAAATAATGCACAGAACCAAGTAATGAACCAGTATGAGTAATTGTTGCCTGAGATACTGATCTTGCAATTCCAAAATCGGCAACCTTTATTTGATTATCTTTTCCAATTAATATATTATGAGGTTTTATATCACGATGAATAATTTTATTTTCATGTGCATGATCTAAAGCATTACATATTTGTATTGCTATATCTAATGCTTCCTCGACATCTAAAAATCCTTTTCTTTTTAGTAATTCTTTCAATGTATATCCTTCAACATATTCCATAACAATATAATACATATCTTCTTCTTCACTAATATCGAATATCGCTACTATATTTTTATGTGACAAGCTAGAAGAAGCTTGTGCTTCTCTACGAAATCTTTTTACAAATTCATTATCATTAACATATTGACGGTGTAATACTTTTATTGCAACTTTTTTATTTTGTTCTTTATCTATAGCTAAATATACGTCTGCCATACCGCCAGTACCAATTTTATCTATTATCTTATATCTATTTCCTAATATTGTCCCTACCAAAGAGTTCACCTCTTCTCAACCTAAAATGTTATTATCTATTCCTAATAATTACTAATGAAATATTATCTTCTCCGCCAACATCATTAGCTTCTTTTATTAAATCATCCGCTAGTTGATCAATTGACAAAAATGAATCATTAATCATTTCTATAATTTTTTTATCCGATACATAATTTGTTAGTCCATCAGAACATAACAAAAGTGTTTGATCTTTTTCCCAATTTATTTTTATTACATCAATTTCAACTTTTTGATCAGTCCCTAAAGCTCTAATCAGTACATTTTTCTGTGGATGTACTAATGCTTCTTCTTCCGTAATTTGACCATTTAACAATAGTTCATTAACTAGAGAATGATCTTTAGTTAATTGTACATAATTATTATTATTAAATAAATAGGCTCTACTATCGCCTATATGTGCCAAAATTAGCCATTCATCAGTAATAAGGGCAACAACTATAGTTGTTCCCATCCCATTATATTTTTCATTGTTTAATGAAAGATTATAAACACATGTATTAGCTTCATTAATTGCTTCTTTAAGAAGACTTTTATATTCATCCTCAGTCAACTTACTAGACATATTAGTCTCAATTATTTGACATATTTTTTCAACAGCTGTTTTGCTTGCTATTTCTCCAGCTATATGTCCTCCCATTCCATCGGCTACGATAGCCATAATTGTTCCATTTGGAAAAATGTCACTAAGAAATATATAGTCTTCATTTATATCTCTTACTTTTCCTACATCAGTTCGAGCAACAGTTTGCAAACCCCTCACCTCAAAATTTATTAATTATTTAATATATTTAGCTCTTAATTGACCACATGCAGCCTCTATCTCTTCTCCATGTTCTCTTCTTATTGTGGTATTAATTTTATATTTTTCTAGAATTTTTTTAAATAGAAAAATTTTATTATTTGAAGTCCGAACATATTCATTCTCAATAACTTTATTAACTGGAATTAAATTAACATGGCATTTCATACTTTTTAGTAGTTCGCCTAATTCAATTGCATGCTTCTCATAATCATTTATATCCTTTATTAAAGCATATTCAAACGTTATCCTTCTATTGGTAGTATTAACATAATAATGACAAGCATCTATTAAATCCTCAAGAGGATATTTGTTATTGATAGGCATAATTCTTGATCTTAACTCATTATTTGGAGCATGTAACGAAATAGCTAAAACTATTTGATTATTTAAGTCAGCAAATTTATAAATATTAGGAATTATTCCACTTGTTGATAAGGTTATATGACGTTGCCCAATATTTAAACCATTTCGATCATTAATAATATCAATAAATTTAATGGTTTTATCATAGTTATCAAATGGCTCACCAGAGCCCATTATTACAATATTATTTATTCTCTCATTTTTTTTATCTAATATTTTTTGAGATTGAATCACCTGTAAAACAATTTCTCCAGTCGATAAATTTCTTTTTAGTCCCCCTATTGTCGAAGCACAGAACGTGCAACCCATTTTACACCCAACTTGAGTAGAAACACAAATACTTTTTCCATAATCATGCTTTAAAATAACTGTTTCAATTACTTGCTTATCATCTAGTTTAAAAAGATATTTTACAGTATCAGTTGACGAAAGTGAATCTACTACCGATAATGTTTGAATTTCAAAATCTTCACCCAGTTTTTTTCTTAACTCTTTAGATAAATTACTCATCTCTGCAAATGATTTAACTCTCTTTACATACAACCAATCAAATATTTGCTTAGCCCTAAATAATGGCTCATTGTTATCAGCTAACCAATTACTCCATTGTTCTAAAGTATAATCATAAACGCTTTTATTTGTCATTATATCACCATATATTCCCTGATAGTATTTTTACAATTTTATCATTCTACTAATAAAAAATCCATCAGAATGAAAATAATGAGGAAGAATTTGTACAATTCCTTCACTAGTATCTGTTATATGATTAATTATTTCAGGTAAATAAGATGATAATGATTTATCTAGATGAAAGTCTGAGTGTTTATTAATAAATTTATATACCATATCCTGATTCTCTTCTTTAGTCATTGTACAAGTACTATAAACTAAAACTCCACCAGGTTTTAATAAAGAAGACACATTTTCTAAAATACTTTCTTGTAGTTCAATTAATGTACTTATATTATTTTCAGATATTGTCCATTTTAGTTCTGGTTTTCTTCTAATAACACCTAATCCTGAACAAGGAACATCTAATAATATACAATCAAATATTTTTCCGTATTTTTCAGACAATTTTCTTGCATCAATAGTCAATGTTTCTATGATATCTATTCCTAAACGTTTTTGATGTTCTTCTATTAAATTAATCTTATGTTTATGAATATCAGAAGCAATAATTCTCCCTTTGTTTTGCATTTTTTCAGCTATCTGTGTTGTTTTCCCACCAGGAGCTGCTGTTGCATCCAGAATAGTCATATAAGGTTTGGGATCAAGAACATCAGCTACAAGCATTGAACTATCATCCTGGATTGTAAAATAGCCCTCCTTATACCAATTTGTATTAGCAAGGTTGCCTCCACCCTTAATTCTTATACCTTGTTTAGAAAGAGGCGATAAGGCTATATTTGTTTTATCTTCAAAATCTTTTTTTAATAAATCTAGCATATCTTCACGAGAAATTTTTAATGTATTAACCCTTATAGAATTATAAGGAGCAATATTATTTTCTTTGCAAATCACCTTTGTTTCAGACAGACCATAATCATCAATAAATCTCTTAACAATCCACTCAGGGTGTGAAAATTCAATTGATAGTCTCTCATAATCTTTTAGATTGTTGGGAATTATTAATTCCTCCTTACTTCTTACTATGTTCCTTAAAACACCATTTATCATGCTGACAATACCTCTATGTCCATGTATTTTAGCAATTTTAACCGCTTCGTTTACAATTGCATGAGAAGGTACACGATTAAGATACATTATTTGATATACACTTAAACGAATTAAATTTTTTACCCATACATCTAAGCCTTTGATGTCACTCTTTAAAAACTTCTGTATAACCCAATCGATAGTATTAAGCCTTTGAATTGTTCCATATATTAATTCAGTTGCAAAATTAATATCCAATTTTGATAGATTTGTCTTCTGTATAGACTGATTTAATTGAATATTGCTATATGCCTTATCTCCTTCTATTTTAGTTAGCACATCCAAAGCTAATTCTCTTGACGTATTAATGCTTTTAATGTTTCTCACCAATTTTTTCTCCTAAGGTTATTTTTGTACCCTGTAAGTAGGATACTATATTCATCCTCCTTTTCCCAGAAGGTTGAATTTCTTTAAGACTCATTGCTCCATCTAAAGTAGCTATATATAGATCCTCTTTATCTATTTTTAATATTGTGCCTGCATCTTGCTGGTGATTATATTGAATTGGTTCAGCCCACCAAATTTTAAACACTTCATTATTAATATATGTATAAGCTACAGGCCAAGGATTCAATCCTCTTATATGATTATAGATCGCATTGCTTGTCCTATTCCAATTAATAAGTTCGTTTTCTCTTTTCAGAATAGGTGAATAAGTTGCTTTTCGATTATCTTGAGCTAGAGGTTTAGCTTCCCCAGCTTCAATTAATTTTAATGTTTCTATTAGTAAATTAGACCCTGTTTCACTTAATTTGTTATGCAATGTACCTACAGTATCATCTCTTTCTATTGGAATCTTCTTTTGAGTTATTATATCACCAGCGTCTAATTCTTTTACCATATACATAATAGTAATACCAGTTTCTTTTTCTCCTTCTATTATTGATTTGTGAATAGGTGCAGCTCCTCTATATTTAGGTAATAGAGAAGCGTGAACATTTATAGCTTTATATTTTGGAGTCTCCAACAATTCAACAGGAATAATTTGTCCGTAAGCTGCAGTAATAATAATTTCTGGATTCCACGCCAATATATAATTAATTGCTTCCTTATCTTTAATTCTAGATGGCTGGTATATTTCTATATTCAATTCCTCTGCAAGCTTTTTAACAGGAGATTTTGTCAATACTTGCTTTCTTCCTGTTGGTTTGTCAGGTTGAGTTACAACACCTACTACATCATAATTTGAATCTATTAATTTTCGTAAAGATGAAACTGAAAAATCTGGGGTACCCATAAAAACTACTCTCACAAATATCACTCCTATCTTAATGAGGACAAAACGCTATAGATAAAAAAACTATAGCGTTAATTTTATTTATAGGTTTATATCCTCAACTTTATAAGTTTCTTCAGCTATATCCACAAATAATATACCATCAAGATGATCAACTTCATGCTGGATTGCTCTAGCTAAAAGACCTGTCGCTTCAAGAGAAAATTCTTTTCCTTCCCTATTTAAAGCCTTTACTTTAACACGTTCTGCTCTTTTAACGTTTCCTAATAAATCTGGTACACTTAAGCAACCTTCAGCTCCGATTTGCTCTCCATCTTTTTCAATTATTTCAGGATTTATAAGCTCAATTAATCCTTCACCAACATCTATTACAACGATTCGTTTTAGAA
This sequence comes from uncultured Bacillaceae bacterium, assembly GCA_964538675.1. Taxonomy (GTDB): domain Bacteria; phylum Bacillota; class Bacilli; order Tepidibacillales; family Tepidibacillaceae; genus CAZIGM01. Next base: position 7,928 of record CAZIGM010000036.1, read on the forward strand.
CCGATATCTGAATTGCAGCTAATCCTACACCATCAGAGTCATACATTGTTTCAGCCATATTATCTAATAATTTATGAATTCTAGGAGTAATTTCATCGATAGTTTTCGATTTTTCTCTCAATAAAGGATCTCCATTTTTTATAACTACTTTTATAGCCATAAATTCCCCCTCCTTACATTAACATATATGGATCCAAATCAACATTTAGTTGTAAATTTCGATCTTTAAATTTATCTGTAACATTAATCATAATTTGATTAATAAGTGATATTATTTCAAATTCATCTTCATATTTTACCATGCATTGAAACCTATTTCTATCCTTAATGCGTGATATGGGTGATATAACTGGTTCTAACACCTCAACGTCATCATTCACAATTTTTTTTAATTCCTTAACAAAATATTGACTTGCCTTTATAACTTGATTTAGATTTTCATGACTAAAATTAATTAAAATCAGTTTTTTAAATGGTGGATATCCCATCATATCTCTAAGCTTTAATTCCTGTTCATAAAAACCTTTATAGTCATGAGTGCTTGCAAATTGTATGCTGTAGTGTTCTGGCATATATGTTTGAATTACAACATTTCCGGATAAATGATGCCTACCAGCCCTACCACTTACCTGTGTTAATAATTGAAAAGTTCTTTCTGATGCTCTAAAATCTGGTAACCTAAGTGTTGTATCTGCTGCTATAACACCAACCAAAGTTACAGATTCAAAATCAAGTCCCTTCGCAATCATCTGAGTACCTAACAAAATATCTGCCTCATGCTTTTTAAATGCTGTTAATATTTCTTCATGTGCACCTTTTCTATTTGTACTATCTACATCCATTCTAAGAACCCTTGCACCAGGGAAGATTCTTGTAAGTTCTTCTTCAACTTTTTGTGTCCCTGTACCAAAAAAACGGATATATTTACTACTACACTCTGGACATATCTTTGGCTCAGTTACAGCATATCCACAATAATGACATCTTAAAACATTGTTAGTTTGATGATAAGTAAGAGATATTTCACAATGAGGACATTTTATAACATAACCACATGAGCGACACATTACAAATGTAGAATAACCCCTACGATTAAGAAAAAGTATAATTTGTTCATTTTTATCTAAACAATCTATTATTTTATCTCGTAATACTTCACTAAACATTAAACGATTGCCTTTTCTTAATTCGTCACGCATATCTACTAATTCAATATTCGGTAAGTTGCTACCCTTAATTCTATTTGGCAACTCTAACAATATATATTTATTATTTATAGCATTATAATATGATTCCATTGACGGAGTGGCACTACCAAGTAATACTAAAGCATTATTATAATTTGCTCGCCATTTCGCTATTTCTCGGGTATGGTACTTTGGATGCTCCTCCTGTTTATAAGATGTTTCATGTTCCTCATCTAATATTATTAAACCTAGATTATTAAAAGGAGCAAAAATGGCAGAACGAGCTCCTATGACTATTTTTGCATCTCCACGTTTTATGCGTAGCCACTCATCAAGTTTTTCTCCCTTAGAAAGACGAGAATGTAATACAGCAACATCTTTTCCAAACCTTCCTTTAAATCGATTTATCATTTGTGTTGTTAAAGAAATCTCTGGTACTAAAACAATTGAATCCTTATCATTATTTAACATATAATCTATTAAATTTAGATATATTTCCGTTTTTCCACTTCCAGTTACACCATGTAAAAGTACTGGTTTTAAACAATCATTATTTAGGGATTTTAGTACGTTATTTAACACATCTTCCTGTTCATTACTTAATGTTACCTTCTTATCTTCAAAATGTTTGTTTTTAAATGGATCCCTGTCTACCTCTTTTTTAATGACTTCTAATAAATCTTTGTTAACTAACGATTGTACAGTAGAAGCACTTATATTCAAGTTCTTCAATAAAACAGATAACTTAATTTCTTTAAGATTATTCAGTAAAAAATATTCTAAAACTTTTTTTTGTTTCACCGCGTTTTTTTTAAAATTATTAATTTCAGTAATTAATTTCTTGTCAGTTAATTTTAATTTTACTATATTAATAATTTTGCGATTATTTTCATCCTTGTAATCCCTATTAATTTCTAAAATTTCTGCATCAAGCATTTTTTGTATAGTATTTTTATACTTAATAAAATTTTTAAAAACCAGATTTTGTTTTATGGGTTGATATTCTCTAATCCAATTATATATTTTTTGTTCTTCTTCAATAAGATTATTAGAATCTATTTTACTATTAACTAAAATAAATAGTTCAATCTTAGATTTTAGAGCTGAAGGAATCAGAATTTGCAAAGCGCGATATAAATGAGTCGAATAATGTACATTCATCCATTTTGCAAGTTCGATTAATTCTTTAGTAAATGGAGGAATAATGTCAAGATTTTCTTTTATTTCCTTAACATTCTTCAAATTAGTGGTTGGATTAATATCTATAACATACCCTTGCACTATTCTTCTACCTAATGGAACAAGTACACGACAGCCTATTTTTACAGTAGGTAATAATGAATCTGGAATCTCATAATCAAAGCCTTGATGTCTTATATCTGGAATATCTAAAGCCACAATAGCATACACTATTTCTCTTGGCCTCCCAATCTTGATTTTGTTTCCGTTAATATTCGATGGGCTAATTCTCTCTTAGTCATTATAGGATAAGGTATTTCATCTCCAGATTTAGTTATTAAAGTAACTTTGTTTGAGTCAACAGCAAATCCAGCTCCTTCTTCTAATACGTTATTAGCTACAATCAAATCCATATTTTTTGATAATAGCTTTTTCTTAGCGTTCTCTATTAAATTATTTGTTTCCGCACTGAAGCCAATAAAAAATTGTTCTTTTGTCTTTCTTTTCCCAACTTCCATAGCAATATCCTTTGTTCGCTCCATCTCAATAAACCATAAATCATCATTTTTTTTAAACTTATCGGGATATATTTGCTTTGGTCGATAATCTGCAACCGCCGCTGTTTTAATAATTATATCTACATTATCTAAATTCTTCATAACTTGTGTATACATCTCTTCTGCCGTCTCTATATTTATTACTTTCACACCATTTGGAGGAACTAGATTGGTTTTCCCAGAAATCAGAATCACTTCTCCTCCTCGTTCACATGCTGCTTCAGCTAAAGCATAACCCATTTTTCCAGTCGAATGATTGGTAAAAAATCTTACTGGATCGATTGATTCTCTTGTTGCCCCTGCTGTAATTAAAAATTTTCTTCCAGCAAAATCACTATTATTCTTTAGATAATTCTCCACAATCATAACTATTTCTTCAGGTTCAGGTAATCTTCCTTTTCCTGAATATCCTTCAGCTAAAAATCCTTCAACTGGTTCAATAATATGAATCCCCCTTGATTTTAAAATATCTAAATTATTCTGAACTGATGAATGGTTATACATATTTTCATTCATAGCAGGAGCGACAAAAATTGGACACTTAGTAGCTAACAAAGTTGTTGTAAGCATATCATCTGCAATACCATGAGCTAACTTTGCAATAACATTAGCAGTCGCTGGGGCAATTAATACTAAATCAGCATTATTAGCAATATTTATATGAGCTACAATATTTGGATTATATTCATCAAATGTATCAGTATATACATGTTTTTTCGATAATATTTGTAAAGTTAATGGAGGTATTATTTTTGTAGCTGATTCTGTCATAATGACCTGAATGTCAGCTCCCTTTTTAACAAGCATACTTGTAATAGAAACAGACTTATAAGCTGCTATACCTCCAGAAATACCTAGAACAATTTTTTTATTCTTCATTACATTCACTCCTAAAAATCAGACTGTAGAAATTGGACATTTTCTACAGTCTGCCATTTTGTTGACTTTGTCAACACTCTGAACAACCAATAGGTTGTTATTTTCAAGTTTGGTTACTCATAATAATTAACTGATCTAAATCAATTTCTTCTAATGACATACCAACATATTTATTCGATTTAGGAGATTTAATTAGTAATGGATCTCCTTCTTTTATTATTCTAGCTCTTTTAGAGGCTGCAATAACTAAAGAGTACTTACTATCTACTTTTTCTAATAATTTATCGATTGATGGAAAAATCATCATAATTCCTCCTTTATTAAAATTTCATAATACGGTAAAACACGTTCTTTTTTTAATTTTTCTGCTTCAATAATAGATGAAATTCTTTTTACAGCCTTAGGAATCTCGTCATTAATTACAACATAATCATAATGTTCCATCATCTGTAACTCTTCTTTTGCAACATTCATTCTTCCAAAAATAGTAGTTTCACTTTCTGTACCTCTAAATACAATACGATTCTTTAACTCAGACAACGACGGGGGTACTAGGAATATAAAAATTCCTTCAGGATATTTTCCTTTGACTCTTAATGCACCTTGTACTTCAATCTCTAAAATTATATCTTTCCCATTATTTAAATTCTCATCAACAAACGAAAGTGGCGTACCATAATAATTATCACAGTATTCTGTCCATTCTAATAACATATCATTCTTAATCATTTCTTCAAACTCTTCACGTTCTTTAAAAAAATAATTAATTCCTTCTATTTCACCAGGTCGAGGCTTTCTAGAAGTTGCCGAAACAGAATAAGTAATTTCCTTTATTTGTTCTCTTAAGGAAGAACAAACTGTCCCTTTTCCAACTCCAGAAGGACCTGAAAGAACTATTAATAAACCCCTTTGCATAAACATATTGTTACACTCCTAGTTTTACTCTTCGCTTATATCATCCTTAGCAGTTAAACGATGTGCTACAGTCTCAGGTTGAACAGCAGACAAAATAACATGGTCACTGTCTGTTATGATAACTGCTCTTGTTCTTCTTCCATAAGTAGCATCAATTAACATACTTCTTTCTCTGGCTTCTTGAATAATTCTTTTTATTGGCGCAGACTCAGGACTAACAATCGAAATTATTCGGTTAGCAGAAACAATATTCCCAAAACCAATATTAATAAGTTTAATTGACATTATTTTTCCCCCTAATAGCTAGTAATTATTTAAATGTTTATTATTAATTTTTACTCTACATTCTGAACCTGCTCTCTTAATTTTTCTAGTTCACTTTTCATCTCAACAACTAATTGGCTTAAAGTTAAATCATTAGCTTTTGATCCAATTGTGTTAATCTCTCTGTTCATTTCTTGGATTAAAAAATCCAATTTTCTCCCAACTGGTTCACTCTGTTGTAAGATAATTAATAACTGATTAAAATGGCTCTTCATTCTCGTTATTTCCTCATCAATACTTGCCTTATCAGTAAAAAAAGCTACTTCATTTAATAATCGTGATTCATCTATTTCTACGGTTCCGTCTAACCATTCATTAATTCTATTAACCAATCTTTCACGATAATCTATTACAACAGATGGAGCCTTTTTCTCAACTCCATCTAATAAATTCTTCAAATAATCTATACGTGAAGATAAATCCAAATACAGATTGTTACCTTCAACTTTTCTCATCTCAGTCAAACCATTACATGCCAATTCAATCATATTTAGAAAATCAGATTTTAATAATTCCACATCAATTTGCCCATATCCTAAATTAATAATATCAGGGAATTTCAATAAATCTCGTAATTCTATACTCCCATTAAAATCAGTACGATTATTAAATTCCTTAATAATATCTATATATTGATTAACCAGATTCCAATCAACCTTTAATATTTGATTAGAACTTTCTTCTTTTTCAATAGATATAAAGACATCTACTCGTCCACGTTGTATGTATTCCTTAATTTTCTTTCTCATAAGGTCTTCAATTATGTAAAAATCCTTTGGCATCTTAAACATAATTTCATGATATCTATGATTTACGGTTCTTATTTCTACTGCTAATTTAATACCTTGAATATTTGATTCAGATCTACCAAAACCAGTCATGCTCTTTATCATTATTTATCACATCCATGTATTTATTCTAATCAATTTTAATCCATGGCACAAGGATTTTCTATTTATCTCATTAAAAATAATATTTTAAAGAGAAAGAAATACCAAAAGGTTTATGGGATAAAAATTAAAACAACCAGCTAAAAATAAGTGAGGAAGAATTTAACAAAGGAATGTAAATTCCTCTAAGTACATCAATATGAAATACTTTTATTGCAATAAAAAAGTCAGTATATTACTTAATTCGGTAGTATACTAACTTTTTTTTCTCAAAAATATATCTTTAATAATTTAAAACTCAAATTCTAAAGAAGACATTCTTCTCTTAATTTCATTAATAACTCTTATTTCATCTTCTTCGTTTTTTGCAACAAATGTTACAGAAAAACGAACATAGTTACCTGCATCATCCCATGGTACAGTAGAAATTAATTTTTCTTTAATCAAAAATTGAGAAAACTCTTCAGCAGTGTTAAATCTTGGTCCATTCTTTACCCCTTTTGGAGCTTCAACATATAGATAGAATGAGCCTTTTGGTTTTCTAGCATTAAATCCTAATTCTTTTAATACAGTTACTAATAAATCATGTCTTCTTGAATATTTTTCTGCAGTTTTACTAGTTATATCTGGATGCTTTAATGCATATATTGCAGCTTCTTGAATAGCAAGAAATTGACCAGAATCATTATTATCCTTAACATTTGCAAAAGACTTAACTATCAGCTCGTTACCAGCTACAAAACCTATTCTCCAACCCGTCATATTATATGCTTTTGATAAGGAATGGACTTCAATTCCAATTTCTTTAGCACCAGGTATTGATAAAAAGCTAAAGGGCTTTTCTCCGTCAAAGGTTAAAGCAGCATATGCGGCATCATGAACTACTATAATATCATTTTCCTTCGCAAATTTAATCACTTTTTCAAAGAATTCTCTTGTCGCACTTGCCCCAGTCGGATTATTTGGATAATTTAAATAAAGCAATTTAACTTTTTTAAGAGTGTCTTTGTTTATTGCATCTAGATCTGGTAAAAAATTATTTTCTTCTACCAAAGGTAAATTAATTACTTCTCCACCTAGCCATTTTGTATGAGTACCTAAGATTGGATAACCTGGAACTGTCATTAAAACGATATCACCAGGATTTATAAATGCACTAGGTAGCATCGATAAACAAGATTTTGAGCCTATTACATGAATTACTTCTTTATCAGGATCAATGTTTTCTACTCCATAAACCTCTTTAAGATATACTGACGCTGCTACTTTTAAATCTCTTCCTCCATTATCTGCATAACCTCTATTTTCAGGTTTTTTTGCAGCTTCATATAAAGCATTTATTACCCCTACATCGGCCATTTGATCAGGTTCACCAACGCCCATATCTATTAACTCCATATCAGGAAATCTTTTTTTTGCTTCTGCCTTAGCTCGTTTGATTTTCTCAAACTTATAAATAGCAGTGTCCTTACCAAATTTACTACCACCAATTCTATCAGCAAATAAACCTTGAATATAGCTTTCACTCATGTTATATCCCCCTCCAGTAATATAAAGCCGAACTTTATTCAGATGGAGTTTTAACTTCATATGAATTCTAGTGAGACTTATCCTTTATTCAATCTTTCTTAAATGAGATTTGGATAAAGCCGAACTTTATTCAGATGGAGTTTTTCACCTAAAGGTATAAGGGCAACTAAGACTTACGCTACGTTTAAACTTGCGTGAATCAAGTTTTCTTTAACTTCACCTGAATTTATGTGAGACTTATCCTAAATTCATTTTCCCCCACTTGCACACTTTGTGTGTAAGTGGGAGTCTTATCATATCTGGATTAATTCTATTATAGTGCTATTCTATCCATTTACCTTTAAATACTTTTTTAGCTTCTCCAGTCATATACACATTATTATCTTTTTCATTCCAAACAATGCGAAGATCTCCACCCTTCAAACAAACCAAAACATTTCGTGCTGATTGTCCTGTTAAAACAGAAGCAACAGCAGTAGCACATGCTCCTGTTCCACAAGCAAGAGTCTGACCAACTCCACGCTCCCATACTCTCATTATTACTTCATCACTCGATTTAACAGTAACAAATTCTACATTAGTTTTCTTTGGAAATAAGGGATGAGTTTCAATAATAGGACCCCATTTTTCAACATCAAAATTAGCTGCATCTTTTACAAAAATAACGGCATGAGGATTACCCATAGAAACTGCAGTAAAACTGAATTCATTACCTTCTATCTCAATCGGATAATTAAGCACCAAGTCCTTACTGATTGCAGTAGGTATTAGTTCTCCTTTTAAAACAGGTTCACCCATATTTACAGTTACAGCGGATATCTCATTCATACCCTCTTTTAAAAGTATATTCACTTGTTTGACCCCTGCTTGAGTCTCAATGCTTATCGATTGTTTATCAGTTAATTTGTTATCATATGCATGTTTTGCAACACATCGTATTGCATTACCACATTGTTCAGCTTCAGAACCATCTGAATTCATTATCCTCATTCTTATATCTGCCACATCCGAAGGAAGAATAAAAACTAAACCATCTGCTCCAACACCAAAATGACGATCACATATTTTTAATGCTAGTTCAGGTGCATTATCTGGTAATTTATCATATTGAGAAAATATAACAAAATCATTGCCTAATCCATGCATTTTAATAAAATCCATATACATTGTTCCTTTCTATAAAGCCGAACTTTATTCAGATGGAGTTTTAACTTCATCTGAATTCTAGTGAG
>CAZIGM010000037.1:0-15935 GCA_964538675.1 uncultured Bacillaceae bacterium
TTCTCTTTCGTAAAAGCTTGTACAATCACTCCTTCTAAGAGAAAAAGAAGAAAAAGGCCAACAAATATTAATCTTTTCCGCACCTATTCTTCCTCCCCTGACAATGTTACCTCATTATTCTCTATCTGCTCCATTTTTTCAGTTATTACGAACACTTCATCTAAATGATAGAAATCCGCACCCGGTCTAACAAATATTGTTTTTGTTAAACCACTATTATTATCTTCCTCGACGTAATATACTTCACCTATTACTAAGCCTGTTGGAAAAACCCCACCCAAGCTTGAAGTTGTTACTTGTTGTCCAGGTTCAATTACAGCCTCGAGTTCTACCTGCTCAATCCTTAAAATATTATTAATTTTATCATATCCTTCAACAGTTCCATATGTCTTAGGTTCACTTTGAATTAATGCAAAAACAAAACTATTATAATTACTATCAGTTATCAACTGAACATTTGATGAGTAATTAGAAACACTATAGACTTTGCCAACAAACCCACTCGTAGTTACAACAGCCATATCCTTTTCGATTCCATCTCTTGCACCTTTATTTATTACTAGCATATTATTCCACTTATCAGGAGATCTTGAAATTACTTTAGCAACAACTAATTGAAACTCATCAATATTTTCTTCCTTATAATCTAACATATCTTTTAATCTTTGATTCTCTTCTTTTAATTGATTTGCTTCTGAAACGACCTGAGCATATTGATTTAAATTATATTTCAAAACCTTATTTTCCTCAAAAATAACTCTATACTCACGTGTATCTTCAAAAAATCCCGCAACTGCATTAGCAGGGACATAAAATATACCCTGTGCCCATGACATCATATCCTTAACAATCTTTTCTGGCCACGTCAAATCTTGATGATCAATTGTCAAGCCGATAATAATTACTAGAAGAATAAAAATAAATAGAATAATAATTAAATTTTTATTTACAAAAGATTTTGGGAACAAATCAAACACCTACTTCTCTTTTTAAAAAAAAATACAGCACATACGTTAATACATGCTGCTATATAGTCAACTACTAATGTATTAACGTTTTTTTTTCTTATCTAATAATCCTTTATATTGAAGTGACTGACCTGTTCCTATCGCGACACAATCTAATGGATTATCTGCTATTATTACAGGTATTCCTGTTTCTCTACTTATTAGTTTGTCTAGGTTGCGTAATAAGGCTCCACCACCAGCTAATGCAATCCCTCTATCCATTACATCTGATGCTAACTCTGGAGGTGTTTTCTCTAATGTTAATTTTACAGCATTTAGTATATTATTAACAGTACTAGATAAAGCCTCAGATACTTCAGTTGATGTTATATTTATTATTTTAGGAAGTCCCGTTACCAAATCTCTTCCTTTAATCTCCATAGACTCTTCTTTTTTTGGAGGAATAGCTGAACCAATTTCAATCTTTAATGTTTCGGCAGTTCTCTCACCAATCATAAGCTTATAAACTCTTTTTATATATTGAGTAATTGCTTCATCCATCTCATCACCAGCAACACGGACTGAACGACTGCAAACAATTCCCCCTAAAGATATTACAGCTACTTCAGTTGTTCCTCCTCCAATGTCAACAATCATACTACCAGTTGCTTCCCATACAGGGAGATTTGCACCAATGGCAGCAGCAAGAGGTTCTTCTATAGTACTAGCTTCTTTTGCCCCCGCTGCCTTTGCAGCATCAATTACAGCCCTTTTTTCTACTTCGGTAACTCCTGATGGTACACAAACCATAATAAATGGTTTTCTTGAAATTAAACCACGATTTTTCATCGTTTTATCTATAAAATAACGAATCATTTTTGAAGTAGTTTCAAAGTCTGCAATTACACCATCCTTCATAGGTCTTTTAGCAATAATACTGCCAGGTGTTCTACCTATCATTTGCTTTGCTGTATTGCCTACTGCCCTTATTTCATTTGTATCACTATTAATCGCCACTACTGACGGTTCTCTTAATAAAATTCCCTTACCACTAACATAAACTAATGTATTAGCTGTGCCAAGATCAATTCCAATATTTCGACTAAATCCACCAAACATTATAGTATCTCCCTTCGAGTATCACGGTGAAAATATTATTATATAAAACCTTCCTCCTTAAATGATATATATTTAGAATCACCAATTATTATATGATCTAATACATCAATACCTAAGAGTTCACCTGCTTTAACTAATCTTTTTGTTACTTCAATATCTTCTCTGCTAGGAGTAGGATCTCCACTCGGATGATTATGTGCTAAGATTATTGCTGAAACGCTTTTCTTTATCGCAGGCTTAAATACTTCTCTAGGATGTACAATTGAAGAATTTAAAGTCCCTATGCTTATAGTTTCCTTTGAGATGACTTGATTTTTAGTATCTAACATTAAAGTAATAAAATGCTCCTGTTTTAAGTATTTAATATCATCTTCTATATATCTAGCAGCGTCACCAGGCATTTGAATAGAAAATTTTGCCTGAGGAACTTGTTGTAATACTCTTTTACCGAGTTCTATACCTGCTTTAATTTGTATTGCTTTTGCAGGACCAATACCTCGAATATTAGTTAATTCTTCTAGAGAAATATCATAAAAACCTTGTAGTGTTTCTATCTTCGACATAACACTATGGGCTAATTGAATAACTGACTCATTTTGACTTCCTGTTCTAAGTAATATAGCCAATAATTCAACATTGCTTAAACTCTCAGACCCATATTTTAACATGCGTTCACGCGGACGTTCATTTTGTGGAATGTCCCTAATCATAATTTGCTTCATCTGTTCCATTTATATACCTTCCTCTTAAATTATTTGCATACTCGAGGAAAAAACACAGATGTCTTTACATTAAATCCTTTATAATATCTACATCAATTGACATTAATAATTCCCTTAACAAAGATAAAGGCAACCCAACAACATTAAAGTAATCGCCTTCTATTTTCTCTATAAAAAGCGAGCCTATTCCTTGAATACCATAAGAACCCGCCTTGTCTAGCGGCTCCTCTGTATTAATATAAAAATTAATTTGGCTGTCTGTTAATGGATACATATGCACTTTTGTAACTCTATGAGATACTATGGATTTACCTGTAGCACTATCGATTAAAGCGAGTCCGCTAAAAACTTGGTGTGTATGTCCTTGAAGCTGTTTTAACATATCAAACGCTTCAATTTTATTCTTTGGTTTTCCTAAAATGCTTCCCTCATAGACGACTATTGTATCTGTACCAATTATTATTGCATCGTCATAATTTGAAGAAACATCTTTTGCCTTTGCTAAAGCCAATTGCTCTACTATTTCATAAGGAAGAGCACCTTTGTTATATTTTTCTTCAGCATTGCTAGGATGAACAAAAAACGAGATTCCAAGTAATTCTAATAACTCTTTTCTCCTAGGAGATTTTGAAGCAAGTACGATTTTTTTCATAAATAGTTCACCTACAATTTTCAAATTCTTATCAAATCTGGTTAAATCGCACAAACAAAAAAACTAGCTAATTATAAGTGTAGCAAAAGCTTTTAAAGGTGACAAGCTAATAATATTACAAAAATGTAGCTATTTTAATTAATATCAAAAAACATGCACTACTATTTTATAGTAGTGTTCAGATTGTTGACAAAGTCAACAAAATCAGTCTGTTGAAAATGTTCTAGTTCAAGGCACGTTTAAATCTCTGGTACTCACTTAAATCTATGTAGCTCCGTTCTATCACTATTATTATACCTAAAAGTTTTGTAGCTTTACATAAGTGCGGCTTTTGGGAGTTACCTTTCTTCCGTATTTTACTCATTAATAGAAAGGTAACGGACATCGTGAGCACGTTGTAAACTACAAATACTTTAAACACCCATTCTCAATAGCCTAAGGCACTACTATTTTATAGTAGTGCCTTTTATTAATTTAGCACCTGCAACGCCAGGTGAAGTCATCTCTTTAACATCAAATATTGCCTCCAATTGTTCTTCGGTTAATAATTCTCTATCTAGGCAAATTCCCCTCACTGTTTTGCCTGTATTGAATGCCTCTTGAACAATCTGAGTAGCTACTTCATAACCAACATGGGGATTAATCGCAGTAACAATTCCTATATTATTCTCAACTAGCTGTCTACATCTCTCTTTATTAGCCGTAATACCAACAATTAAATAATCCTTAAATGCCTTAATACCATTTTGAAGGATGCTCAATGATTGTAAAAGATTAAATACTAGAACTGGTTCCATTACATTTAATTCTAGTTGTCCAGCTTCAGAAGCAAGTGATATCGTATGGTCATTTCCGATTACTTGAAAACATATCTGATTAATTACTTCGGCAATAACTGGATTAACCTTTCCTGGCATCATTGACGATCCTGGCTGACGAGGTGGTAAATTTATCTCATTAAATCCTGTTGCTGGACCAGAAGACATTAAACGTAAATCGTTGGCTATCTTAGATAGGTTAATTGCAAGTATTTTTAGTGATGATGATACCTCAGTATAAGCATCTGTATTCTGCGTAGCATCTACTAAACTGTCTGCATCTCTTAAAGAATGCCCTGTTAGTTCAGACAATATTTCTACCACACGCCTAATATATTCTGATTTTGCATTAAGCCCTGTTCCAACCGCTGTAGCTCCCATATTTATTTCGTCTAAATGCTGAATAGATTGCTTTATCCTTGTAATGTCTCTTCCTATAACTTTTGCATATGCTCCAAATTCTTGCCCTAATCTTATTGGTACTGCATCTTGTAGATGAGTCTTTCCCATTTTAATAACATCATCAAATTCTATTTCTTTTTTCTCTAATTCCTCTTTCAGATTATAAAGTACGGATATAAGTCCTTTTGCTAGGTTAAATACAGCTATGTGCATTGCCGTAGGAAAGACATCATTTGTTGATTGAGACATATTCACATGTGTATTAGGACTTACAAGCTTGTAATCTCCTTTTTCTCCTCCTAAGAGCTCAATCGCCCTGTTAGCAATTACTTCATTAGCATTCATATTAAAAGAAGTTCCTGCTCCTCCTTGAATAGAGTCAACAATAAATTGATCATGTAATTTACCCTCAATTATTTCCTCTGTAGCTCTTATTATTGCATTTGCAATATTACTATTTAATCCTCCAACCTCCATATTTGCCATTGCCGCAGCCTTTTTAACATAACCAATAGCTATTATTGATTCCACGTGAGGTGGATAACCTGTTATTGGAAAATTTTCTACTGCTCGCAATGTTTGAATCCCAAAGTAAGCAGTAACAGGAACTTCTTTAGTACCTAAAAAATCTTTTTCTATTCTGTACTCTGGCACTTAGAATTAACCTCCATATCTATTTAAATATCCGTTTTCTTTACGTATCCCTCATAATATAATTCGTATTTTATAAGCAATTCTTGAATGTTCCAAAGATATTGAGTGTTAGGATTTTTTTTGTAAGCATTGAGTGCAGCTACAGCATAATTAATCTGGTCTGACATATTCTTAACTAATTCTTGTTCAACCAACAAATCTTCTGCTTCCAAAGAAGTTTTTAAAGATTGAATATCAAGAAGTAGAGTCTGATGTGTTATTTGAATCTGGTCATAATCAATTTTGTATTGTGGATTAACTAAAGCTTGTATAGACGCTTCAGATAATTCTTCGACTATTTCTTGCCCAGTATTTATAAAATTTGAAAATATCAAAAATGTACTTTCCTCCATATTAAAGCTTCTCTCGGATAAGATATATTCCTTAACATATAAGTCCTTACCATCTAAAACTAATAAATCCTTTAGTAAATTCGCTTGTTCTTTGGAATCAGATATTCCAAAAAAAACATAATATGATTCCTCCTGTTTAACAACAGCTGATTTTCCTAAGCTTTTTTGTTGTGACACAATTGCTTCAGCTCCGGAATAATTAGAAAAGACCCCAGCTTGAATTAAATATATTGTCTGTTCTGAAATTACTTGTCCTATTGGAAGTATATTATTATTCTCGGGATTAATAAACTCTGTATTGTTAGAACGATTAACAGTTAACGGTTCCTCATTACCTGTCCCAAATAAAAAACTAAGAATAATATAACCAAATATCATTCCTGTTGCGATTGCCCCTACACCAGTTCCTATTGTTTTTATTATCTGTGTATTAATCTTTATTTTATTTCTTCTTCTATTTTTTTTCTTATGTTTAGAATATTGATTTTTTTTATTTATATAGATATCATTTCTAATATTATTTTCTTTTTTATAATATTTATTATCAGGAACGAAATCATTTCCGCTAATAACATCTGCTTTTTCCATTCGATTATTATTTGTATTGCCTAAGATGTTATTATCTTGATTAGTATCGATTACAGCCTTATTTGAAGTAATATATTCATTTTTTATTTTTTGAATATTTAATTTTTTTCGCCTATTATTTGATTGTGAAGCTTTAATATTTATTCTTGGTCCTTCCATTAAACTCACTCCTTGTCCAAAATCTCTTAATCTATACTTATGTAATAGAGAGTTTAATAGAACTAAACATTTAATTTCTTTATTAATAAAAAAAAGCCCTGTAGAGGGCAATTTTCATCAACTTTATTCACTCATATTCCTTCTCAAACAACCAAGTATCTTTGCACATTGCTATAATATCTCGCTTCGCTGTCCACTCAAGCTCCTTCTTTGCTTTCGATACATCGGCATAACACTTTGCTATATCACCAGGTCTTCTTGCCACTATTTCATAAGGTACTTTAATGCCATTAGCCTCTTCAAATGCTTTTATTAACTGTAATACGCTCGTGCCTTGACCTGTCCCCAAGTTATAAATATTTATACCTGCTACTAACTTTTCTAGCACTTTCACATGCCCCTCAGCTAAGTCCATTACATGAATATAATCTCTTACTCCTGTTCCATCCACTGTTGGATAGTCATTCCCAAAAACATTTAATCTCTCGAGTTTTCCCTTTGCCACCTGTGCAACATAAGGCATTAAGTTGTTTGGAATTCCATTAGGTGTTTCACCAATCAATCTACTTTCATGAGCACCCACTGGATTGAAATATCGAAGAAAAGATACTGAGAAGTCAGAATTTGCATTTGCTATATCCGTTAAAATCCGCTCACTCATAGCTTTAGTTTCGCCATAAGGATTCGTGGTAGTAAGAAGTTCCATTGTCTCTACAAAAGGTACTAAATTCTCTCCATACACTGTGGCTGAAGAACTATAAACAAATTTATTTACTGCATATTTCTGACATGCTTTAGCAAGAGTTAAAGTGCTGACAATGTTGTTATAATAATAAACTAGTGGTTTATCTATTGACTCTCCTACTGCTTTTAAACCAGCAAAATGAATAATACCATCAATTGAATGTTGAGAGAAAATGGTATCCACTGCAAATCCATCAGTTACATCTACCTTATAAAAAATAATATCTTTATTTGTTATTTGTTTTACTTTATCTATTGTGTCAACTTTACTGTTACAAAGATTATCCACTACTATCACTGAATGACCAGCTTCAAGCAAAGCAACACAAGTGTGTGAACCTATATATCCAGCACCGCCGCTTACTAATATATTCATTTAATGTAATCACCTCGAATTCATCACATAGATTTTGTTGTTTTATAATCGTTATTATCATTATTGTAATAAGAGTATTTTTTCTTATCTTTTCTTAATAATATATAAGACGATTTTTTCTCATAATAGGCGTTCAATATATCAGCAGTCCAAACGAAAAAACCTTTATCGTCCCGGTAAAATAACGGTTGTAATGCAAATGTTGCATAATTTATTTTTTTTGTAAATGAACCAAGTATTATTATAGCTATTATAAATGTTACAAAGGCACCTATAAAAAATCCCCATCCATAATATTCTAAGCCTTTATCAGAAAAATAGTAGGTAAATATAAAGTTAGTAACAAAATATATTACAGATATTAGTACAGCTCGTTTTCTAATTTCATAATAAAGTAATACTAAGATAATTAATAATACAAAGATATTGAACAAAGCCCCAAATGCTGTAACACGAAAGATATTCATAACTAATACACTAATATTTAGATAGTCAAAAATTAATGGAGATAACAGTACTATTGTTATTGATATCAATGCTTGTATTTCAAATGTATGAATCAGTTGTCTATAAATAGATTTTTTCATCTTATCTTTAGCTATGTCTATCTCATTAAACGTTCCACCTTCATTAGCCAAACCATAATATTCTTTATAATGATCATAAAATTCTGTTTCTACTGAAACTAAAAATAAGACCATAGAAGGAATTATAGTAAGGTAAGCCAAAAATACTGCATTATCATAAATCGGTGCATATATATATGTATCATATATTTTAACACCAATATTACTAGACCACATCAAAATATCATCTATCCAAAGACCAGAAGTATAAAAAAGTCCTACAAAAAATAGACTAGAATATTTACTTAAATATCGTAAAAAATCAAATTCTAAATTATTCCCAAAATAAAATGTTGATAAAAAATTGTATAAAAGCATGATAAATGTGAGAGTCATTCCTAATAAGTATGCTAATAATAAATTAGAAGCCTTAACAAAAGATGAAAAAGGTATAGGATAGTTAATAAATATAATGATTAATATAGCAGATAATATACCACCATATAAGAATGCTTTTGAAATTAGCTCATAGTTCTTTACAGCACTAAGATAAACCATAATAACCCATATCATTGTTATTAACAAGAATAAATAGATTGCCATAAGTTTATAAGAAAACGGTATATTTTTGCTATAATAAAAAATAGTAGATACAATTAATCCGATAAAAAAAACAATTTTCGTAACCCCTTTATATGATGGTCGAATAAAATCATATTTTTTTACGAATAATTTATCTGATATATATCTAGTGATCAAAAATTGCCAAGGAGCAGTAACTATTTGGGAAAATACAAAACTATATACTATTGTTCCCATAAACAATTCCTTTTCAGCATCTGAAATAGTCAAATATTCCATAATAATTATAAGAATATTAACAGTAATAACAGCTGCAATCCATGGTCCAGCTACAACAAAAGTTGAATAGAAGTAAGCTTTTCCACGACTAGTTAATGTTTCATCACTAAATAATTTTTTTAACGTAAATCCTATTCCAGCCATTTAAGTCACCTTAATTCTTGATATAAATTATCATACTCTTTAAGAAACATTCTTCTATTGTATGCTCTTTGAACCCTTCGCTTACCATTTTCGCCCATCTGTTCTCTGATTTCCTTACTTTCTAATAAATAAATAATTTGAGATGCAGTATAATCAGCATCTACTAATTTTGTTAATAATCCACATGCACCTTCAAACTCATTCTCTACTAAAAGTTCTCTACAAGCTCCTACATCAGTTGCTACAACAGGAATGCCAGAAGCCATGCTTTCAAGTATTACCAAAGGTTGTCCTTCAGAAATAGAACTCAAAACCATTACATCGATTATTTTATAATAACTAATTACATCTACATTACCAGTGAATATTACGTCATTTTTAAGATTTAATATTTCTACTAAGCTTAAACATTGATTATAATAATCTGGATCCTCATCAGTAGGACCTATTAAGTAAAGTTTTACAGTATCAAAATAATTTTTTACAATCTTAAAGGCTCTAATTATTGTCATTACATCTTTTATAGGTACTATTCTTAAAACAGCCCCAATTACGAATCCCTCATGTTTTATTCTTATAAAATTAAATTTATTAAAATCAATTCCATTCGGGATTATTTTAGTTTTATCTTCTGGAGCACCCAAGTCTCTTTGAATTATCTGATTTCTTTCAAATAAGGCTATTATATAATCTGCTTCCTTGTAATCAGCTTGTGAAAGAAAATAAAAAAAATCAATCCATAATTTCTTATATATACCAGTAACCCATGGAGCCTTTAATATCTCCTCTTCCCTTTCCCGAGCATATATACCATGTTCTGTTAATATTAAGGGCTTTTTCATTTGTTCATGAAAAGACACACCTAGTATACCAGCATATCCAGTAGAAACTGCATGATATATATCAGCTTTTAGGGATTCAGTCTGAAGAATATTTAGAAAAGGTAGCATCATAGTTCTAAAAGTCCAAAAAAAAGTATTAAAATTCTCTTCAGCATAGTTTTCTTGATAGTATTCCAGTATAATATTATAAAATAATTCAGATTGTAAAAAATCAATTGCATTACCTAATTTTCTTTCTTTTACAATTAAATTAACAATTTTTTTCCAATCAACTCTCTCATCCATGAAAAGAAACTTAATTAAGTTATCCTTATCCTTATTATCTATACGAATATTTTTTTTAATATTTCTAGATTTTAGATCAAGATATTCATCTAAATAGATTGTTTTAATCTCCATTAAATTATCAGGATATAGATATTTAAACTCTAATTTCTCTTTTTTGGAGGGCATAATTGATAGTACTTTAAAGTAAACATTAGGTGTGCCTATTATTAATTGATGAATCCATGAAGAAACGCCACCTGTAACGTATGGATAACTCCCCTCTGCAATTAGACAAACTATCATTTTATCACCTCTTATACACTCCAGAATAAAAGATGGTCTTTAATATCTTCTTTATTCTCAAAATCGCTTAATTCAACTTCATTTACAGTTCTTGTTAACTCTTCATAATCTCTTTTTTCATAAGCAATTTTTATTTTATTAATATACCCTTCTGATTTATTAGGATATTTCGATAATAAAATATCATTAATTTTTTTAGCATTAATTATATTTTCACTACTTAGATAAGCTTTGACTAAATCATCAAGTACTTCTAATGAAATTATATTTTTATCAATTACTTTTAATAGAATCTCAATATATTCTTTATTTATTATTTGATAAACTTCCTTTGAAATTAATCCTGACGATAAGTAAACCTTATAACCATTATATAGTTTCATTAAAGAGTTTGTATCTTGATAAATATTGTATTCCTCTCTCAACTCATTCAATCCGTTTAAATATTCCGATTCTAACATATTTATTGTAACAGCAGAATAATGCCTAACCTCACTATCTCCATCTTGTAATCCTCTTTGAACTGCATTAATTTTATTGTTTTTATAATCTAAGCTATATTCCACAATCAAATCTTTTTTTTCCTTAACATTAAGTAATCGCATTTGATCAATAAAACTGAAAGTACCAATCTCTTTAATATAATTTATCTTTTTTTGTTTATCTAAGCTATGTTCAAAATCTAAATACCTCTCATAATCAGCTAGAACCAAACTATTCCATTTAAAAAAATGAAGATTAACAAATAAAGCACTAACTATTAATCCCCCTAATCCTGGCATAAACAATACTAAATAAATAGGTATTCCTGCACATGCATCTGTAAAATCTTTAGAAAGATATCTTATTGCCAAATATAGTAGCAGATGTATTAGTAAAATAATTAATATATTAGTATCATAAATAAATAATATGAAAATATCAAAAATACTAATAATTATAATTAATATTACTCTTAGAAAAATCATATTATCACCTGCAAATCCTGTTCATTTATGGAATCAATATAATCACTAAAACGACTTTCTATTCTTCTAGTAACCATATGTTTTTTATCTTTAGAAGTTGCTGGTAATAATATAAATAGGGTATTAGTAGTTAAATCATAACAAACAACATCCATTAAGCGTAGCAAACCTTTCATCATTCGATCAATATCTTCTGCACTTAATTTTCTTGCTCTATAAGTTAATACAATAAAGTTCATTCCAAATTCTCTTTTTCTTCTTTCTTCTTCTTTTAATCTATCTGTAAAATATTTATATTTCATCAATCTAGTTCCACTAATATATTTTGACTCCTTAAGTTCATCTACATATATTGCTCTTCCCAGAGATTTATTAAACCATTCTACAATTAATTTAAATAACTGATACGCATATTCTGACAACAAATCAAAGTTCATATTTTCAATACTGATTATAGCCAATACATTATCATCTCTAATAAGTGGTGCAGCCATTAAAGGAAACCCTGGTTCTTTTACTTCCGCCCAACGAACAGGTACTTTCTCTTCAACAGCTTTTTTTAATCCAGGTGATTCCATTAAGGATAATGAATTAGTACTATTTTCTCTTTCACCTATATATACCTTAAGTCTTAAAAATTCGCTTTTCGGTGTATAAGAATAGATAGAAACTTGACTCGCACTAAGATATTTTGATAATATCCCTACCATCTCTGTATATACTTCCTCAGAATCAAGAGTCTCTAATTGTGAAGCTATATCATATAAATTCAGAATACTTTCATCTGAATCTATTATCTGTTTTTTCAGTTCACTTAAAGCTTTATTACTCTCTCGATAATTTCTACTTACTTTTTTATACTCTCTTAAAAGTTGCTTCTTATCATTAGATAAATTTTCAATAATAGTATCTTTGTTATCTTTAAAAAAGCCAAGTGTAGCTGCAATTATTAGAAATAATAAAAGATATTTGTAGTAGTCAAAATCAGTTATAATTAGCGTAATATCTCCATATATAGAAACAAAAACTTTTATATAAAATAATGAAGATATTGTCGCACTAAGCACTCCAATATAATTACCATAACGAATAGCCATTATTATACATAAAATAAGTAAAGGATGTGGATTTAATTGCAAATAAACATCCTGATTAGGCTGTATTTTATAATATACTATGTAGATAAGAGCATTTATCAATAGAGTTTCTGCGATAGATAAAAAAACTTTTTTTGACATTCTACTAAACCACCTTAGCCTACAAAATTGCCATTATAGCTAACTAAAGATACATTTTGTACACCTACAATTTCAGAAATATCCTCAACAAAAATAGTATTTACTCCAACAAGTTTTAATTCGATTGTTAATTCAATTATGTTTTTACTAATTGTTTTTGATCTCATTTTATAGTCAAATTGACTTAAAATTCTAAATATACTATCTTGCGCGTCATCCTCGTAATGGACTATCAACATAAAAATATTATTAGAATTTTTATAACGTAGTAGAATCATTGCAATAATACCTATAAAAATAGATCCGATTGTTGCTATTAAATATAATTTTGCACCTGTTGTTATACCTAATGCAATTGCCCAAAACATAAAGACAATATCCATAGGATCCTTAACAGCTGTTCTAAATCTTACAATACTTAAGGCACCAACCATACCAAGAGATAATACCAAGTTAGAACTAATTGTCATGATTATTACTGATGTAATTAATGCCATTAAAACTAACGATACATTAAAATTATGACTATATATTATTCCACTGAAAGTTTTTTTATAAATATAGAATACAAACAATGCAAGAACTAAAGTAATAACTAATCCAAGAAATAGACTAACATAATCATCTGATACTAATAATTTTGTTTCAAATAAATTCCCATTTATTAAATCATTAAAGCTTATCAAATCTCCCAATCAAAATCCCTCCTCTTTTTTATTTCTATGTATTTATTTATTTTCTGTTGCTTCTCTACATATCACATATTTTGAGACAGCTAAACGTGTTAAATCCTGCCTTTCTAATATGCTTCTAATATAATTTGGTAAAAAATTATTGTATTTGATTTCCATAATAATCGAATACTTCTCACCAACGTTTTTGCTAAAAATATCTTTACTAAATAAATCATTTTGCGGCAAAGCAGCGGATAAATTTTTATCAAAAGTAACTCTAACTTTATTATATGGAAGAGTATATGCTTCTCTGTTATAGTCAACAATTACTTTTGGTCGCAACAAGTTATTTCTATATTCATAATAAAATCTACTTCTCACAAAATCTTTATTATTTAAAAGAAAAATAACGTCCCCATTTAATATTCTTTCAAATTCTTCTAAGGAGATTAAACTGGATTTTTTTTGAATGTATTCCTCACGTTTTTCCTTAATTTCTAAATTAATAACCTTACTAGAAAAATTATATATACGAACTCGATACTTCATCCGTTCAACTTTTCCTAATAGTTTATCAGTTAATGCTGTATCATACATATCATCAAAATACATGCTTCTAATATGATAATCCTGTTCTTCTCCAGCATTTTCATCAACCTGCATAGTTTTACTTATTTCATCTTTTAATTGATAATAGTTATCTAGATTTAGCAAATACTTATATTCGTGACGATGTATGAATTTTTCATTTTCAATTAACATGATTACACCTACCGAACTTTTATTCAACATAAAATTCCTGAACACCATAGTATATATGATAACCTACTGCATACTGATTAAATGAATTCTGAGTATTCCCCCTTGAATCTGTTATAAATAAACGCCAATAATAGATTCCAGGATATAAATTATTAACAATATGCTGTGTATCTTTAATTCCTTCTGCATGATAGATAATATTATCGAATAAATACGTATCACTAATATCAATACTATATTCGATATTATCACCTTGTAAGTCATAGGAATTATTCCAAATAAAAACAAAATATTCACCCTCATTTATGGGTTTACCCATAAAAACAGGCATTGGGTTTTCTATGCTTATATAATATTTTTCCTTGTTTCTTTCTATTATTCCAAACAAACGATTCCATTCTGCATTAATTTCTTCTTCTGTCCATGATTGATACAATATATAAGGCTTCTCATAATAAAATTCACTAACAACTGGTTTATATGAATCTAAAAACATTTTAGTATTTTCTGTAGTAAAAATATTAGTAGATAGTTCCTCGATTTTTTTAGTTAATTCCAAAACATTTTGTTCATTTTCAAAAAATCTGCGGTGTAAAACTACGCCCCAATAATTAGCTATTCCTTCATGGCAAGACACAACAATGTCAGATTCTACCCCCATCTTGTCCACAAATCCCCAAGTACCATCATAATCCCAGGGTAGAAAATACCATGTTTTAATATCGCTTGGACTATATAAAAGAAAGTTTCTACTTCCAGTATCAATATTTCCTATTAATATATTAGTTGCTAGCCAAGTAATATAATTTTCTCTATTAAAATGCTCATCAATAACATCATTAATATGAATCAATTCATTATTTACATCATTTAGCATATCTATTAACTTTTCGGGATTATCATTTGTTTTTATTTCTAAAATTTCCTCAAACTTAACTTTTGAATAATCTTCATTACTAGGCAACTTAATATAATCAGGATATCTAAAAAACTCAAAATATTCAGCCTTATAAATTGTTCCTTTACTATCAAGTCCATGATTTACTAAAAAGTTATTATCGATATTTTCAACTTGAGTATATAATCCATAATCTATATAATTTTGATTAAAATCTCCTTCACTAAAATCTTTAATATATAGATGTGTAAATTGAGTTTCTAAGCTAGTTATATTGGGAATTAAAGCTAAATAATCATAGCTTAACTTATTTCTAATTCTAATATCGTCATAATTATGTTTATTTAGATTGATAATTTCTTCTCCATTCCATAATTCACTATCATTATTTATTTTTATTTTATACGATTTTATAGAAGCATTTCTTGAAGACTGACCTCTTAACTCCATAGTTGCATTTGAATTTGTTAAACCATACCCATATAGACCAACTTTTGGCGAACCATCTTTACCTTCCTGAAATATAACCTCTACTCTAATATCTTCCTCAAATTTTTCATTCATTTCATTAAATGTATAATTATATTCATCAGAATTTTCTTCAGCTTTTAATATAGTTATATATAACTCCTTAATTTCCGGTAATTCATCACTATATTTATATTTATCAATAATTGGATCACTTAAGTATTCTTCCCCTTGAGATGTATAAACAATAAGTAATATACCTATTGTAAAAAGTGCCACTATACTAGCTGTTTTCTTAAACATATTATAGACACCTCATTTTATAATTATATAAAATACCTTTAATTAATATAAAAATCTTGTACTCCAAA
>CAZIGM010000038.1:0-15836 GCA_964538675.1 uncultured Bacillaceae bacterium
TATTTTTTTAATTTTATATTATTTTGAATTGATGTCTTTACAATTTTTAACTAATATTTCGGCTTTATTAGCAATATTTGCTCTCATAAGCATAATATATTTTATTATTAAGGCTAAATAATGTATCTATAAAAATAATCTTATAAATTTAGTTATAAAACTCAAACTTTTACTGAGTTATAGTATAATGTAATTTGAATTTAATAGAGCTATGTATTTCAAGGAGGAGTTATAATGACTGAGGAAATGAATAAAGAAATGGCGAATATTTCTACTTTGCATAAAGGAGAAAAAGTAAGTGGAGTTGTTTCAAAAATTGAAGAAAAACAAGCTTTAATTGATATTGGATATAGGTTCGATGGAGTTCTTCCTATTGGTGAAGTATCGAATCTACATATTGAGAAAATAAGTGATGTTCTTAATATTGGAGATAAAATTGATTTAGAAATATTAACGATTAATGAAGAAGAAGAACAACTAATTTTGTCCAAAAAAGTAGTTGATAATAAAAAATCATGGGAAGAATTAACAGATAAATTTAATTCGAACGAGGTTTTTCAAATTATAGTAGCAGATGTTGTAAAAGGCGGTTTAGTTGTTGATTTAGGAATTAGAGCTTTTATTCCTGCTTCATTAGCAGACAAACATTATATTGAAGATTTAACGGTATATAAAAATAAAACATTAGATGTTAAAATTATTGAAATGGATCAAGAAAAAAATAAAGTAATTTTATCACATAAAGATGTACTTATAGAAGAAGAAGATAAAAGAAAAGAAGAATTACTTAAACGTATTAAAATAGGAGATACAATTGAGGGCGAGGTTCGACGTATAACTGATTTCGGGATATTTTTGGACATTGGCGGTGTAGATGGATTAGTACATGTATCTGAGTTATCTTGGGAACGTGTAGAAAAGCCTGCAGACGCTTTTAATGAAGGAGATAAAGTTAATGTCAAGGTTTTAAAAATAGATCCTAAGGAACAAAAAATTGGTTTAAGTATTAAAGAAACTTTACCTAATCCATGGGATAATGCAATTGATATGTTCAAAATTGGAAATTTGTATAAGGGAACAGTTAAAAGATTAGCAAGTTTCGGTGCATTTGTAGAATTGTCTCCATATATAGAGGGGTTAGTTCATATATCACAAATATCTAATGAACATGTAACAAATCCTAGTGAAGTCTTAAAAGTAGGTCAAGAAGTACAGGTTAAGATATTAGATATTAAATCAGATTCAAAAAGAGTTAGTTTAAGTATTCGTGAAGCGGAAGAAGATCAATTAGACGAAATATCTAAAGAATTTCTTGAAAAAAAAGGTTTAAATGTTACACTGGGTGATGTTATTGGAGAGAAATTAAGTAAGTTAAAATAGACATAAGGGGGTATCTATGGACAGAGCCTTTAGAAAATTAGAACATATTAAATATTCAATTGAACAGTTTGATGAAAATAAATTCCAAGGATTTAATAATGTTCAATTTGTTCATAATGCTTTACCAGAGATATCTTATGATGAAACTACAATTACTACTACACTCGGCGGAATTTCTCTAGTTTCACCAATAATTATTAATGCTATGACTGGTGGAGCAGAGGAAATTAAAAAAACGAATGAAGAATTAGCTTTGATTGCAAGAGAAACTAATCTTGCAATGGCAGTCGGATCCCAAATGGCAGCATTAAAAAATAAGCAATATATTTCTACATATAATATTGTAAGAGAAATAAATCCTAAAGGGTTGGTTATTGCTAATATTGGTTCCGAGGCAAGTGTAGATCAAGCAAAATTTGCAATAGATATGATTGAGGCTGATTTTCTACAAATTCATTTAAATCCAGTTCAAGAGCTTACTATGCAAGAAGGGGATAGGGATTTTTCAGGAGTTTTAGATAGGATTCAAGCAATAAAAGAAGAAGTACCTATTCCTATAATAATAAAAGAAGTTGGTTTTGGAATTTCCAGAGAGGTTTCATCTAGATTAAAAAAAATAGGGATTTCAATAATTGATGTAGGCGGAAAAGGTGGAACAAATTTTGTAGAGATAGAGAATAAAAGACGTAATATTCCTATTTCTATTTTCAATGATTGGGGTATAGATACTGTTACAAGTATACTTGAAGTACAAACTGTAGATGATATTGAAATAGTGGCATCAGGTGGTATCAGAAATAGTCTTCATGTAGTAAAAGCTATCGGTTTAGGAGCTTGTTCTGTGGGAATAGCTGGTTTAATATTAAAAAAATTATATGATAGTAATGTTAATGATGTTATAGAGTTTATTGAACAAATTCATAACGAGTTAAGATTAGCTATGACCTGTTTAGGGGCGAAAAATATTAGGGATCTTCAAAAAACTCCTATAGTATTAAATGGTGATATAAAAGAATGGTGTGAGTTAAGGAATATTCAAGTATCACATTTTGCGAGAAGATAAAGATTAATAATTAAGTAAAAAACACAAGTTTTGAAAATGTACTAGTTCAAGGCACGTTAAAATCGAGGAACGGAGCTTACATTGAGCAAAAGTATATGTAGTTCGCGTTAGTGCGGCATAGCACGACTTATGCTTTAGCATAATAGCGTGACTTGTACTCTTGTATTAACTTACTTTAGGTTAACATCTTGTGTGCTTATGGGAGTAACTTTCTTCCGCATTTTACTCCATTAGAAGAAAGGTAACGGACATCAAGAGCACGTAGTAAACTACATATGCTACCAGTAACGAAGAAATAGAACTTTTTCAACAGTCTGATAACCCAATTTTTATATTGGGTTATTTTTATTACAAAAAAAAGAAATAATAGAAATTATATTAAAATTATTAGAAGGTGATTGTAATAAATTATGGTGTATTTGCTAATCTAATAATTGTATTACTTATAGTGCTTTTATTAACTGATTGGTTTAAAACTATATTTATTAGATTAGGTAAGACAAAAAGAATATTTTTATACTTAGCAATAACTTTTGTTCTTTTTTTTGTGAATGTTTCAATAACTTCTTTTATTGTTATTAATCTTGGAGGGTTTGTATTATCCATAATCGGGTTTGTAGTTCTTTTAAAAAATGAGAAGGAGAAGATTTATATACTAAGCGCCACCTTTTTATTAGGTGCAATTTATTTTTTAATAAAAGAAATAGGCTATATTGAACCAGTTTTATTATATAAAAATGTAATAATTCAATTTTCAATTTTGGTTAGCTTAACAGTAATAATAATTGGAACAAAAATAGAAAATCAAGTGATTATGATATTAGGTGGGATTGTATTAGGAGACTTATTATTTAATTTAAATCATAAGGATGTAATTATTAAACTAATCTTGGGTAATGCTATGACAAGAGATATAATCTGGTTGTCATTATTTCAAATATTAATTATAAACAGTTTTCTTAGTAGAGTAAGGATTTTATTTAAAAAATTAATATCTATTTCAATTAAAACTAGGTGATTAAATTTTGAATACAAATATGATTGCTATTTTAATAGGTGTTGCCTTTGGTTTTACAAATCGTTTATATATGTTAAAAACAGATTATAGACAATATCCAACACATCAGCATGGAAAATTAATACATATTTCTTTGGGGTTTATTGCTGCAGGCTTAGGAGCAATAGCGGTACCTGCGTTAATAACAGAAGAATATACCGCAATAACTTTTTTAGTATTAGCAGCTCAGCAATTTAGAGATGTAAGAAGTATGGAAAGAGAAACTCTTTCCAAATTAGATCAACTTGAATTAGTACCACGTGGAACGACATATATTGAAGGAATAGCTATGGTTTTTGAGGGAAGGAATTATCTAGTTATTTTTTCTTCATTCTTTACAACACTTGTGATAGTTTTAACGAGTTGGTATTTTGGTTTATTAGCTGGAATAATTTCATTTTTTATTAGTAGTAAATTTATGTCAGGAAGCAAAATTGAAGAAATTGCTGATATATATGAAGGAAAGGTAATTTTTGACGGTCCACATCTATATGTTGATGACATTTATATTATGAATATTGGATTAAATATAAATATAGATTTAATTAAAGAACATGGAATGGGCATTATTGTTAAACCAAAAGATCAAAATAGTGTTGTTACAATTGCAAATTTAGGTCAGAGACAAGCGATGTTACATAATTTATCTATCATTTTGGGAGTGTATCGTGACGCAGGAGAGCCAGCTTTAGTCCCATTAACTAAAAGAAATTTAAAGGATGGAAGAATCGGAGTATTTTTTTTGCCAGAGATTAAAAACATAAAAAAAGCAATTGATATTACAAAATCAGTTCCTGTTTTAGAGAATGCAATACGTTTACCTTCTAAATCTGACGAGATTGAATAGGGGTGTAAAATGGATACAACTATTGAAAAATATATTTTAGCGATTGTTACAAATAACAAGGATAAGATTATTGCTAGTGGTGCACCAGTTTTTGTAACAAGAAATAATGATGAAATGCAAAGAACAGCTTTTCTATTAGAAAAAATTCTTGATGGAATTGCCCATGATTTGGAGAACGGAACGATAATTATTGTAAGACATTAAGGTAAGTATTGATTGAAGAAGAATTTAGTTTATAATAATATAGACATGTTAAGTAAAGTTCTCTTTAGAAAGGTTGTATTTTTGTGGCAAAACCAGTTGTAGCAATTGTTGGTAGACCAAACGTTGGAAAATCTACTATTTTTAATCGTTTAGCAGGTGAAAGAATTTCTATTGTTGAGGATAAACCTGGTATTACTAGGGATCGGATATATAGCAGTAGTGAATGGCTTAATTATTCTTTTAATATAATCGATACTGGTGGAATAGAAATTGATTCAGAAGATGAAATCGTAAAAAGAACTAAGCAACAAGCTGAGTTGGCTATAGATGAAGCAGAGGTTATTATTTTTATGGTTGATGGTAAAACAGGATTGACAAGTATAGATAAAGAAATTGCAAGATTCTTATATAAAGCTCAGAAGCCTGTAGTCTTAGCTGTAAATAAAGTTGATAATATTAAAATGCAAGAGAATATATATGACTTTTATGAACTTAGTTTTGGACAACCTTATGCTATTTCGGGTGCACATGGAACTGGATTAGGTGATTTGCTAGACGAAGTTGTTGCTCATTTTCCTGATGAGAATAAGTCTGAAAAAGATGATGACTTGATTAGAGTAGCTGTAATAGGAAGACCTAATGTAGGTAAATCTTCTTTGGTAAATGCTATTCTTGGCGAAGAACGTGTTATAGTAAGTAACGTTGCTGGAACAACAAGGGATGCTGTTGATACTTTTTTTTCAACTCCAGAGCAGAAATATCTTTTAGTTGATACTGCTGGTATGAGAAAAAGAGGTAAGGTATACGAAAGCACTGAAAAATATAGTGTATTAAGAGCTTTAAAAGCTATTGATGACTGCGAAGTTGCTTTAATAGTTATAGATGGGTATTCTGGTATTATCGAGCAGGATAAAAAGATTGCTGGATATGCACATGAAGCGGGTAGGGCATGTGTTTTTATAGTTAATAAATGGGATATTGTTGAAAAAGATGATAAAACAATGCAGAATTTTACTGAGAAGATAAGAGATGAATTTCATTTTATGACGTATGCACCAATTATTTTTGTGTCAGCACTGACTTTGCGAAGAGTAAATCAGATACTACCTAAGATTAATGAAGTATCGGAGGCACATGCAACTAGAATAAAAACATCAGTATTAAATGATGTCATTTATGATGCTATTGCAATAAATCCACCTCCATCTGATAAAGGTAAAAAATTAAGAATAAATTATGCTACACAGGTTGGTGTTAAGCCGCCAACATTTGTTATTTTTGTTAATGAACCAGAACTAATGCACTTTTCTTATAAAAGGTATTTAGATAATAAAATAAGAAGTTCATTTAATTTTACTGGCACACCAGTTCATTTAATCATAAGGAAGAAAAATGATGAGGAAAGATAATAAGGGGGAGATCATATGAATAAACAAGTACGGATTGCCGTTATCGGCGCAGGAAGTTGGGGGACTGCTTTGTCAATGGTTATAGCTAATAATGGTTATAGTGTAGATTTATATACTCAATTTGAAAATCAGAAAGATGAAATCAATATAAATAAAACTAATAAGAGTTTTTTACCAGAAATTGAAATTCCTCCAAATATATTAGCAAGTACTAATTTAGAAGAGGTATTAAGGGATAAAAAATATATATTATTGGTCGTTCCATCTCACGCAATGAGACAAGTAGCTAAAGATATAAGACCATATTTATCCGAGAAGAATATTATTATTCATGCTACTAAAGGAATTGAATTAGATACATATCTTAGAATGAGTGAAGTGATTCACGAAGAACTACCGATGATTCCTACTGAAAATATTTTGGTTTTATCTGGTCCTAGTCATGCAGAAGAAGTAAGCAAACAATTACCTACTACTATTGTTGTTGCAGGTGAAAAAATATCTATTGCTGAGGAAGTACAAGATATTTTTATTAATAATGAATTTAGAGTATATACGAATGAAGATATTGTAGGTATCGAGCTTGCAGGTGCATTAAAGAATATTATTGCATTAGGTGCAGGGTTATCTGATGGGTTGGGATATGGTGATAATGCAAAAGCTGCTTTAATTACAAGGGGATTAACTGAGATATCTAGATTAGGAATAGAACTTAAAGCAAATCCAACAACTTTTTCTGGGTTAGCAGGCGTGGGAGATTTAATAGTTACTTGTACAAGTAAGCATAGTCGTAATTGGCGGGCAGGTTATAGTTTAGGTAAAGGTAAACAATTAAGTACAGTTTTAGATGAAATGGGAATGGTTGTAGAAGGAGTAAAGGCAACTAAGGCAGCATATTATTTATCACAAAGGCATAATATCGAGATGCCAATAACTAATGAATTATATAAAGTTCTTTTTGAGGATAAAGAGGTAAAGCTTGCTGTTGAGGCTTTAATGGGAAGAGTAAAAACTCATGAGATGGAATGAATAACAAAGAAAATAACATGAATGATAATTACTGAGAGCAAATTTATGCTCTCTTTTTTTTGTTTTTTAGAATAATTTAATGTTTTGTCTCATAAGTAATATATAACGACAAATTCATAATACATATCTTAGATAGGTCTTTAAGTAAAAAATTATTTTGCGTCATAATGACTAAAAAGATTCATATATTTATAGTGTCCAATTATATGATACGTTTTTATGATTTTATGGGGGGGATGATTAATACTTGCCATGATCTATGTTGATTAATTTGATAGAGGAGGGATATTGGTGGAAAAGTTTGATATCTTCAAGGATATTGCTGAACGGACTGGTGGAGATATATATTTAGGGATTGTTGGAGCTGTTCGAACAGGTAAATCTACATTTATAAAAAACTTAATGGAAACAGCTGTAATACCTAATATTTTAAGTGACAATGAAAGAAATAGAGCAGTTGATGAACTTCCTCAAAGTGCTGGTGGTAAAACTATTATGACTACTGAGCCAAAATTTGTTCCTAATCAAGCAGTGAAAGTACATGTTGATGAAGGGTTAGATATTAATGTAAGAGTTGTAGACTCTGTAGGATATACAGTCGATGGAGCAAAAGGATATGAGGATGAAAATGGTCCAAGAATGGTTAATACACCATGGTTTGACGAACCAATACCATTTCAAGAAGCCGCGGAAATAGGTACTAGAAAAGTTATACAAGATCATTCAACTATTGGAATTGTTTTAACAACCGATGGTACAATAACAGAAATTCCTAGAGAAGCATATGTATCTGCTGAAGAAAGAGTGATTGAAGAGCTTAAAGAGGTGGGTAAACCATTTGTATTAGTAATAAATACAACTAACCCATTTTCTGATTCGGTTGCTGAATTAAAGACCGAATTATCAAGCAAATATGATATCCCAGTTATGGCATTAAATGCTGTCAGTATGAAAGAAGAAGACATAATTGGTGTATTAAGAGAAATATTGTTTGAATTTCCTGTTCATGAGGTTAATGTCAATTTACCAAGTTGGGTAATGGTTTTAAATAATGATCATTGGTTACGGAAAAATTTTGAAGAATCTGTTCAAGAGACTGTTAAAGACATTCGTAGATTGAGAGATGTTCGAGGAGTGGTTAATTGCTTTAAAGAATATGATTTTATTGAGGATTCGATATTAGCAGAAATGAATATGGGTCAAGGGATTGCAGAAATAGATTTATTTGCCCATGATGAACTATATGATCAAATTTTAATGGAAATTGTAGGTGTAGAAATTAAAGGCAAGGATCATTTATTGCAGCTGATGGTTGAATTTACAAATGCTAAAAAGGAATATGATAAAATATCAGAAGCAGTAACTATGGTAAAAACGACTGGATATGGAATAGCCTCACCTTCGTTAGAGGATATGACTTTAGATGAACCTGAATTAATTAGACAAGGATATAGATTTGGAGTTCGTCTAAAGGCTACTGCGCCTTCAATTCACATGATAAAGGTAGATGTACAATCTGAATTTGCACCGATTATCGGTTCAGAAAAACAAAGTGAGGAATTATTAAATCACTTAATGTCTGATTTTGAGGATAATCCGTTAAAGATATGGGATTCAGATATTTTTGGTAGATCATTATCTAGTATAGTTCGTGAAAGTATTTCAGCCAAATTAACAATGATGCCTGAAAATGCAAGGTATAAATTAAAAGATACGTTAGAAAGAATTATTAACGAAGGTTCAGGGGGATTAATTGCGATCATTTTATAGTAAAAAATCTAAAAAGATATAAACAATTTACAAAAAAAGTACATATTTAGTACTTTTTTTGTTTTTTAGGCCTAAATTTAATTAAAATACTTGAATTTACTACTTTTGTATATTACTATATGCTTGACCAGAGTTTTTAAGAGAAAATTCTTGTTATTATTGTATAAAATCTTTATAATCAGTAAACAAAGATATATAAAGAGAATACCACTCTTTGAGAGGAGGTGATTTTTTTGAATAAAACAGAATTAGTTGCAAAGGTTGCTGAAAAATCTGAGCTTACTAAAAAAGATGCTTCAAAAGCAGTAGATGCTGTGTTTGCTTCTATCTCAGAATCACTTCAAAGTGGAGATAAAGTCCAAGTTATTGGGTTTGGTAATTTCGAAGTTCGTGAGCGTGCTGCTCGTAAAGGACGTAATCCACAAACAGGTCAAGAGATTTTTATTCCAGCAAGTAAAGTACCTGCATTTAAACCAGGAAAAGCATTAAAAGACGGTATTAAATAATATAGGTACATAAAGAAAAAGAGTTGCTTAAAAGCGACTCTTCTTTCTTTTTCTCAACAACACACAAAGCAATGCCACTGATGTCTAAATAATACAAATTTGAATTCTATATTAAATGTTATAATAATAGTAATGAGGCTATCGGGATATAGCTCAGCTTGGGAGAGTGCTAGTCTGGGGGGCTAGAGGTCATGGGTTCAAATCCCATTATCCCGACCATTTGGATAAAAATGACCCACATATTTTACAAATTATTTTTATAAAGCTGGAATAGCTGCTTTAGTTTCTTTGTAAAATGTATGGGGGGTGTTTTTTATGTATCGTTTAAGATATACTTCTAAGGGTATGCTTACAGCATTATCATTAGCAATAATAATTGCATTCGTATTATCATTAATACCAAACAGTAAAATTATTAATCTATATCAGGATTTTCCCGTATTTAGCCCCAGAGAACAAATTGAATTAAATAATGAAAACATTGTTGATTTTATTTCACCTTTATCAAATAAGATGCAGATTAAAAAAGTTAAGTGGGAACATAATATTTTATCTGTAGATTTCTATGTTAATGATGATAGCAATATTGATACTTCTGGTATTTATGAGGAATTTTATAATATTACGAAAAAAAGTTTTGTAGAAAGTACTAACATAAAAGAAGTTTTGTTAAGAGTCTTCATTGATGATATGAACAAGGTTTTTGTTGCAGTATCGGCACAAAAAAAAGATATAGTCGACAATCCAAAAATGGAGTTAGAGTCATCAATGGTATATAAAGATTTTTTAGAAAAATACTTTGGATTGAACTATGGCAATTTACTTAAGTAAGGTTTAGTAAATTAATATTACTCAATAAATAATTATGATATACTTATTTCTTATGATACAATTATTATTATTTAGAGAATTTTTCAGGGGGATTATAGATGAAGACTATTTATAGTTCATTTTGTGTAGAGATGGAGGAAATAACATCAGAGATTAATGCTCTCTCAAACGAAATGTATATAGAGGGTTATATTGATATTCCTGATACTTCTGTTGTTCCTCTTCAGCTTTTAAATTTATATCTTTATCATGCCTCAGTTCCTAAATATTTAAGGAAAAAGTATTGTGTTACTTCTGGTTTGATACAACTTGGTCTTGATATGCATGATTTAGTAAATAATCAAAAGGAAATAAATGAATTTAAAATTAAGAAAAGACAGATGTTAGTATTAGCAGGGGATTATTTTAGTAGTATATGTTATTTATTGATGGCAAAAGAAGGTTTGATAAAAGAAGTAGGTAAATTAGCTTTAGGAATTTCTGATATAACTACATCCAAAATGAAATTATATGATCTTAATAATGAAAAAAGTTTTAGTTCGGAAGATGAGATTTTCGAACTTATTAGAACTAGAGAGTCTAGTCTTTATATTCAATACCTAAGTGAATTAAAATCCGAAGAGCTTATTGTTTCTTGGAAATATATAATTGAAAACATGATATTATTTTTTTACTTAATAAATGAACTTAAAGCAGAAAATATTGAGACTAATAATTATTCATACTATCTTATAAATTATTATATCAACAAACAAGAAATTATTGATATTGGACAAACTCAAAGTATAGCTGATGTTAATATGAAAATAAAAATGTTATATCATAAGTATAATATAAAACGAAAAATAGAAGGTATAGTAAATAATATATATATTAATATTAATAGTCACATTGATTTTCTTGAAGATACTGTTATTAAGGATGTATTGAAATGTATTCTAAAACAATCTAATTTTTCATATCAAACGCCTGATGTATTAGAGAAGATATAATTATGGAGGTTTACATAAGTGAATAAAGTGGATATAAAAGACAAACAAAAAGAGGACTATGTCCACGCTGTTTTTGAAAATATAGCGCCTAAATATGATTTTATGAATAATTTGACCAGTTTTCGCTTTCATAAATTATGGAGAAAAACTGCAATGAAAAAAATGCAAATCAAAAGAGGGGAATCAGCCTTAGATGTTTGTTGTGGAACTGCTGATTGGACAATTGATATTGCTAGAATTTCAAAAAACGGTAGGATTATTGGATTAGATTTTAGTCAAAATATGTTAGATATTGGTAGAAGAAAAGTAACCAATGAAAAACTAGATAAGCAGATTGAGCTTATATATGGTAATGCTATGGACATTCCATATGAGGATAATACATTTGATTATGCAACGATTGGTTTTGCTTTAAGAAATGTTCCTGATATTGAAAAAACATTATCTGAAATGATGAGAGTAATAAAACCGGGCGGGAAGGTTGTTTCATTAGAATTATCAAAACCTAATTGGAGCCCTTTTAGAAAATTGTATTTTTTTTATTTTTACAAAATCCTTCCTTTGCTTGGGAAGATATTCGCAAATAGTTATGAACAGTATTCTTGGTTACCAACTTCTTTAACTAACTTTCCTAATCAAAAAGAGCTGGCTAAGATTTTCAGAGATGCGGGTTTAGTTGATATAGAGGTATATTCATTAACAGGTGGAATAGTTGCTATACATATAGGACACAAAAAGGAATAGAATAATCATCTTTAAATATATAAGTGCTTGTAGAGCGGATGTGGAAAAATTATGGCATCGAATAAGGTTAAAATAATATTAGAAATGATAAAATTTGAACATACTATTTTTGCTTTACCATTTGCCTACTTAGGAATGATTTTAGGGAGTTATGAGAAGTTTAATCATTTTCCTACTTGGGAACAATTTCTTTGGATTACATTGGCCATGGTAGGTGCCAGAAGCGCTTCCATGGCTTTAAATAGGCTGATAGATAGAACTATAGATAAACTTAATCCTCGAACAGCTAATCGAGCTATACCAGAAGGTAAACTAAATATAAAAGAAGTAACGATTTTTGTTATCATTTCATTTACTATTTTTATTATTGCTACATTACAGTTATCGGATTTGGCAATAAAACTATTACCAATTGCTTTAATTGTATTAGTTTTGTATTCATATACTAAGCGTTTTACTTGGTTGTGTCATTATATTTTGGGTGGAGCAATTGGTTTAGCACCTATAGGAGCTTGGGTAGCTGTAACAAATGAGATTACCTATACATCGATAATTTTATTTTTAACTGTAGGATTATGGACGGCTGGGTTTGATATTATCTATGCTACACAAGATATTGATTTTGATAAAGAAAATGGATTGTATTCTATTCCTGCACGTTTTGGGATAAAAAAATCACTAAAAATAGCTAAAATAACGCATGTATTAACAATAATAGGTTTAATTTATTTGTTTTTTTTAGCCACAAACCTTGGGGTATGGTATATTATTGGGGTAATTATTGCTAATTTTATTCTTCATTATGAGCACTCAATTATTTCACCAACTGATTTAACAAAGGTTAATACAGCCTTTTTCACTATGAATGGAATATTAAGTGTTGTTATTTTTGTATTTACTTTTATAGATTTATTATTGTAAATACTAACTCTAATATTGAATACTTGATAATTATACATGGAGGCATGTTTAAATTGGGAAAGATAAGATTAGGCAAAATTTCATATACAAATATGTGGCCAGTTACGCATTTTTTTAACGAAAATAAATTTGTTGGGGAAGTAGAATTTATAGAACAAGTACCAAATCAATTAAATAAAAAAATGGCTTTAGGTGAAATAGATATTGGGGCAATTTCATCATTTTCTTATGCTGAGCAAGCAGAGAAATATATTTTATTACCTAATTTATCGGTTAGTTGTTTTGGATCTATTGGATCAATTTCTTTATTTTCTAAAACAGATTTTAAATATTTAGATGATAAAAAAATTGCTTTAACCAATACATCTTTAACTTCAATAAATTTATTAAAGATAATCTTAGAAGAATTTTACGAGGTTAAACCTGAATATATTTCAATGAATCCAAACTTAGATGAAATGATGGAAGTAGCAGATGCTGCTTTATTGATAGGTGATGAAGCTTTGTTAGCTGGTTTGGAGAATGAGCGTGCAAAGAAATATTTTGTTCTTGATTTAGGTGAGGAATGGTTGAATAGGACAAATCACTGGATGACCTTTGCAGTATATGCAATTCGAAAAGAAATTTTAGAAAAATATCCGATGTTAGTTTATAAAATATACAAGGAATATCTTCTTAGTAAGGATTTAGGCTACAAAAATAGGGATATTATAATTAAAACGGCCATGAAAAGTTTTGGAGTAACGTATGATTTTTGGAGACAATATTTTAATGGTTTATCACATGATTTCAATAGAAAGCAAATTAGAGGATTAGAATTATATTTTGAAATGGCAAAAAAAATTGGCGTAATAAGCAAAAATCCACAAATAGAGGTTGTTGATATTAATAAATTAATGTTACAATTTTCTTCTAGATAAGTATTTTTTAGATACAATATTATTAGGTATGCAAAGACCTCTATTTTCTAAAGTAAGACTATATAATTTAAGCGATACTATTGTATAAATTTCTGTGACAATGCAGACAATGTATTATTAGTAACATAGTATAATATACTTCTGAGTGTACTTTGGTTAATAGAGGGAGATAAAGAATTTAGGAGAAATAATATGACGTTAGAAGATATATATTTAAGTATGAGAAAAGATATAAAAGAAATTGAAAACGAAATTTCTAAAACAATTACGACCGATCAAAGAGTTTTACATGATGCTTCTTACCAATTATTTAAAGCAGGGGGTAAAAGAATTCGGCCTGTTTTTGTTTTTTTGTCGGGACATTTTGGTCATTATCAATTTGATAAATTGAAAAAGGTAGCGGTTTCTTTAGAAATAGTTCATATGGCAACCCTTGTTCATGATGATGTGATTGATGATGCAGATAGAAGAAGAGGTAGATTAACTGTTAAAGCTCAGTGGGATAATAAAGTAGCCATGTCCACAGGTGATTATTTGTTAGCTAAATTTTTGATTTTAATCACAGAATTGGATAATGCTCAACTACATAAGATATTATCAAAGGCACTTGTCCAGATTGTTGAAGGTGAAATAGATCAGATAAAAGATTTATATAATTGGGATCAATCATTTAAACAATATTTACGAAGAATTAAAAGAAAAACAGCAATACTAATAGCATTATCTACACAATTAGGTGCACTTGTCAGTGACGCTGACATTAAAACAGTTAGATGTCTATATAAATATGGATATTATACAGGTATGGCATACCAAATAGTAGACGACATACTAGATTTTACAGGTACAACAGCTCAACTTGGAAAACCAGCTGGTAGTGATTTACGACAAGGTAATATTACTCTTCCAGCTTTATACGCATACAATTATTCAGATGATAGTGATAAGCTCAAAGAGATAATAAGTAATGGTCAAACAGAAGATAATATTGAAGAAATTATTCAATTAGTAAAAATGTCAGGTGGAATTGAGTATTCACATGAAATTGCACAAAGATATATTAAGAAGGCGCAAAATGCTCTGGATATATTGCCCAAAATAAAAGAAAGAGAAACTTTGTACAAGATAAGTGAATTCATTTCAGAAAGAACTTATTAAAAAATGTTTGAAACAACACAATAACTTTGGTAGAATTTTTAATGGTGATTATGGGAGTAAATACATAAATGGAGGAGAAAATATGGAAAAAACTTTTATTATGGTTAAACCAGACGGAGTACAAAGAAATTTAATAGGGAATATTGTAACAAAGTTTGAAAGTAAAGGCTATAAATTAGTTGGTGCTAAGTTAATAATTATAGATCGGAGTTTAGCCGAGCAGCACTATAAGGAACATAAGGAAAGACCCTTTTTTGGGGAGTTAGTTGATTTCATAACTTCTGGTCCAGTATTTGCGATGGTCTGGGAAGGCGATAATGTTATACAAGTAGCTAGAACTATGATGGG
Source organism: uncultured Bacillaceae bacterium (assembly GCA_964538675.1). Classification (GTDB taxonomy): domain Bacteria; phylum Bacillota; class Bacilli; order Tepidibacillales; family Tepidibacillaceae; genus CAZIGM01. The sequence continues at coordinate 15,180 of CAZIGM010000038.1, forward strand.
AAAAACAAATCCACAAGAAGCTATTCAGGGAACAATAAGAGGAGATTTTGGGATTTCCGTTGGAATGAATATTATTCACGGATCTGATTCTTTAGAAAGCGCTGAAAGAGAAATAAATCTCTTTTTTAATGAAAATGAATTGATTCAATATAAAAAGGATATTAATTGTTGGATCTAAGCTACTTATATAAAAGTAGCTTTTTTTAAAACAATTTAAAAATTTATTTCTTTAAAATAAGTTTCGTATAGAGGGGGATAGATTGTGAATTGTATAGACGAAGATTATTATCGATTTGTAAGAAACATAAAAAATAGTATTGGTGTGGATTTATCTTTATATAAAGAGAATCAAATGAAAAGGAGATTAACTTCCTTTCGTGATAAAAAAAAATTTTCAAATTTTATAGATTTTTTTAATGCATTAGAAAAAGATAAGCAATTATACAATGAATTTTTAGATAAGATAACAATAAATATATCCGAGTTTTTTCGCAATGCATCAAGATGGAAGATACTTGAAGAAAAAATAATTACTACTATATTAGACTACAACAATAAAAATTCAATTAAATGTTGGAGCACAGCTTGCTCAACTGGAGAAGAACCACATTCTTTACTATATTTAATTTCGTCATGAACCATTGACCCTGGAAGATT
>CAZIGM010000039.1:0-15550 GCA_964538675.1 uncultured Bacillaceae bacterium
AATATATCTGCTAAATCCGTTTTTAATCTAGGTAAAATTACTTGTGTTTCTGGATCACCAAACCTTGCGTTGAATTCAATTACCTTAATTCCATTATTAGTTATCATCAACCCTGCATATAGAATGCCTTTAAACGAACAACCTTCTAAGACTAGAGCTTTGGCAATAGGTTTAAGAACGGTATTATATACTTCTTCTATTAATTCTTTATTCATCTGGGGCACTGGTGAATACGTACCCATTCCTCCAGTATTAGGTCCCTTATCATCGTCAAATACTGGTTTATGATCTTGTGCTGGTTCCATTGGTAAAACTATTTCTCCATCAACAAAAGCCATAACAGTTAATTCTTCACCTTCTAAATATTCTTCTATAACTATTTTCTCCCCAGCTTGTCCAAAGATTTTGTTACTCATCATTTCATTAATTGCATTTAACGCTTCCTCCAATTGATGCGTTACTATAACACCTTTTCCAGCTGCAAGCCCGTCAGCTTTAATAACAATAGGAGTACCTTTTTCTTGAACATAAGCTATTGCTTTATCTTTTGATTTAAAAACCTGATAATCCCCTGAAGGTATTTTATATTTTTTCATTAATTCCTTCGCAAAAGATTTGCTTCCCTCAATTTGGGCAGCCAATTTATTAGGTCCAACAATAAGTAGTTTTTGTTCTGTAAAAAAATCAACTATGCCGCCTAATAGTGGATTTTCTGGACCGACAAAGGTTAAATCAACCTCATTAATTTTAACTGCATCAACCAAACCTTGTAAATCCGTCTCTTTTATAGGTAAACAGATAGCATCCTTTTCTATACCACCATTTCCAGGTGCACAATAAACTTTATCAATTTTAGAACTTTTTTTAAGTGATTGAACTATTGCATGCTCCCTACCACCTTGTCCCACAACTAATACATTCATATATATTCCTCCTCAGTGGGGACGTTTTCTTGCCACATTTGAACACAACAATCTGAACAAAACGAAGAATCTATCAAAAATAAAAAAGATTCTTCGGCTATGTCTCAGAATGACAAAGAGTGACAAGCGAAACATCCACTTTCATCTCTTAATGTTAATGTTTAAAGTGGCGTATTCCTGTAAATACCATTGCAATTCCATGTTTATCTGCTTCGAGTATTGAATCTTCATCTCTAATTGATCCACCTGTTTGAATAATTGCAGTAATTCCTGCCTTTGCAGCTTCTAAAACCGTGTCATTCATTGGGAAAAACGCATCTGATGCTAAAACCGCACCATTAGATTTAATCCCAGCTTGTTCAATAGCTATTTTTGCAGCCCCAACTCTGTTCATCTGTCCTGCACCAATTCCAATAGTTTGATTATCTTTAGCCAAAACAATGGCATTAGATTTAACATGTTTTACCGCTTTCCAAGCAAATTTTAATTGCTCTAGTTCATCATTTGTTGGTTGACGCATTGTAACTACTTTAAGCTCTTCATCAATTAATTCCTTCTCATCCTCATTTTGTATTAATAATCCCCCTAATACTGAGGTTGTTTTTACTAACCCGTTATATTCATTCTCACTTGCTAATTCTAATAAACGAATATTTTTCTTCTCAGATAAAATATCTATTGCCTTATCTAAGAATTTTGGTGCAATTATTACCTCTAGAAATATTTCTTTTAATTGTATAGCCGTCTCTTCATCTATTTCTTGATTAGTTGCGACTATTCCCCCAAAAATAGATATTGGATCAGCATCATAGGCTTTATTAAATGCTTCAAATAGAGTTTTTCCTACTGCTATCCCACAAGGGTTCATATGTTTAACAGCGACCACTACTGGTTGCTCCTTATATTCTTTTACGATTTGCCATGCAGCATTTGTGTCTTGAATATTGTTATATGATAATTCTTTACCATGTAATTGTTTTGCAAGTGGAAGTCCTTGCTTTATTAAATCTTGTTTGTAAAAACTCGCCTTTTGATGTGGATTCTCTCCATATCGAAGATTCTGTACTTTTTCATATGTTAAGGTTAATTTATCCGGAAATGACTCTTCTACTTGCTCTGTTACATATTGTGCTATGTATGAATCATAAGCAGCGGTATGTCTAAATACCTTTGCAGCTAATTTTTTCTTTACTTCGATACCTACTTCATTATTTACTGTTAATTCTTCTAAAACTGCAGAATAATCGTCAGGGTCAACAATAACTGCTACATCCTGATAATTTTTTGCTGCTGCACGTAACATTGAAGGTCCGCCAATATCAATATTTTCAATCGCTTCTTCCCACGTTACATCAGGCTTTGAGATAGTTTCCTTAAAAGGATAAAGATTAACTACTACTAAATCTATTAAAGAAATACCATGTTTTTTTAATTGTTCCATATGCTCATTATTATCTCGTATGCCTAATAATCCTCCAAAAATATTGGGATGTAATGTTTTTAATCTACCATCCATTATTTCCGGAAATCCCGTTATTTCAGAAATTGAAATAACTTGCAAACCAGCTTGTTCTAAAACCCTTTTTGTTCCACCCGTTGAAATAAGCTCAAAACCTAAGCTGCGAAGTTCTTTAGCAAACTCTATAATTCCTTTTTTGTCAGAAACACTTAATAACGCTCTTCTTTTATTTGCCATTTCCTACTCTCCTTTTATTATTACTCTTCTACCATCTACTATGACCTTATCAGATAAAACTAAATTTAAAGCTTCAAGTAATAATTTATGTTCTACTAGATGAATTTTATCTGTCAATGTTTCTATCGTGTCATGCTCTTCAATAGTAACAACCTTTTGCTTAATTATTGGTCCTGTATCCATTCCCTCATCAACAAAATGTACTGTTACCCCAGTAAATTTAGTGCCATAGTTTATAGCTTGCTCAATAGCATCTTTACCTCGAAAGGACGGTAATAATGAAGGATGCAAATTTATTATTCTATTATTATAAGCTCTCAATAAAATAGGTCCAATAAGTTTCATGTAACCAGCCAAAACAATATAATCTATTTTCATTTCCTGTAATATTTCTACGATATCTGATTCATATGCCTCTTTATCTGTATATTTTTTAGGTTCAAATGAAAAAATAGGAATTTCTTCTATTATAGCTCTTGTATTCACATAAGCTTTTGGCTTGTCAGATACTAAAAGATTAATTCTTCCAGCTAAAAGGTTGTTTTTCTGAGCATCTATAAGACTTTGAAAATTAGTACCATTGCCTGATGCAAATACCGCAATTCTCTTCATTTCTATTATTCAACTCCTAAAAATCTCTGATACTATGTTTATCTTAGTCTATAAGTACTACTCCCTGACTTCCTTTACTGATATTACCTAAAACTGTAACTTCTTCACCTAAGCCCTTAGCTATATTAATAATATTATCTTTGTCTTCCTTATTAATAATTAGAATAAAACCAATTCCCATGTTAAAAGTACGATATAAATCATAATTATCTACATCCCCTAATTCTTTAAGTAAATTAAATATAGGGGGTATTTTCCAAGTATTAAGTTCAATATTTGCCTGAAGGTTGTCTGGCAAAATTCTTGGTATATTCTCAACTAGCCCTCCTCCGGTAATATGCGCCATTCCTTTAATTGAAAAATGTTTTAAAATCTTTAAGATCGTTTTTACGTATATTCTTGTCGGTTTAAGTAATTCATCTCCTAATCTATTTTCCAATTCGGGTATATAAGCATTAATATGATAGTTATTATTAGTAAAAAGCAAATGCCGAACTAAAGAGAATCCATTACTATGAAGCCCATTAGATGATAAACCAAGAATAATGTCTCCTTCTTCTATATTCGATCCATCTACTATTCTATCTTCTTCAACTACACCGACTGCAAATCCCGCGACATCATATTCTCCATTGCTGTACATTCCAGGCATTTCAGCGGTTTCTCCTCCAACTAAAGAACATCCAGCTTGTATACAACCTTCGGATATTCCTTCAACTATATTTTCAACCTGTTCAGGTAAAAGCTTTCCAGTAGCTATATAATCTAAAAAGAATAAAGGTTCAGCACCTTGCACAATAATATCATTTACACACATAGCAACTAAGTCGATGCCAATTGTATCATGAATATTCATTTCAAAAGCTATTTTTAGTTTTGTTCCAACTCCATCCGTACCTGAGACTAGAACTGGACTTTTGTATTTATTCTCTAAAGCAAACAAACTTCCATATCCACCTAACCCAGCTTTTACACCTTTTCGATATGTTTTTGTAACGTGTTGTTTCATACGATTCACAGCTTCATTACCGGCATCGATATCAACACCCGCTTTTTTATAAGCTTCACTCATCAATGTCGCCCTCCCTTCTATTTAAGTATTTGGAAAAACATCTGTAGGATATTCAGAATCAAAACAAGCCAAACAATAGCCGTTAGAAAAATCATTCTTGTTCTTCTTTTCTATAGCTTCTATCATACCCTCTACACTTAAAAACTTTAAAGAGTCTGCGCCGATATGTTCCCTTATTTCTTCAATGCTTTTATTTGCCGCTATTAATTCTTCTCTTGATGATATATCAATTCCGTAAAAGCAAGGATTTTCAACAGGTGGTGAGCTAATCCTAACATGTACTTCTGTAGCACCAGCTTCCCTTAACATTTTGACAATCCTTCCACTAGTAGTTCCTCTTACTATAGAATCATCAATCATAACAACCCTTTTCCCCTCAACCACTTTGCGAACAGAGCTAAGCTTCATCCTAACACCTTTTTCTCTTAGTTCTTGGCTTGGTTGAATAAAGGTTCTAGCTACGTAACGATTTTTTATCAAACCTAATTCGAATGGAATACCAGATGCTTCAGCATAACCTATTGCTGCTGATATACTAGAATCAGGTACTCCAGTAACTACATCCGCATTTACTGGACTTTCTTCAGCTAATTTTTTCCCTAGTCTTTTTCTTGCCAGATGAACATTAACTCCTCCAATATCACTATCAGGTCTAGCAAAGTATATATATTCAAAGCAACATGTAGCCTTCCTTGTTTGCATTGTAAATCTTTGCGATCTAAAGTCATTATTTTCGAAAACTAAAAATTCCCCTGGATCTATATCACGTACATAAGTAGCACCGACTTCGTCAAAAGCGCAAGTTTCTGAGGAAACAAGATAACCTCCATTAAGATGTCCTAAAGCCAACGGTCTTATTCCGTTTGGATCAACAGCCGCAATTATTTTTTCATTCGTCATAATTAATAACGCATACGCACCTTTAATTACACTTAGTGCTTCTTTAACCGCGTCCTCGATACTCTCATACATTGACCTTGCTATAAGATGAGCTATAACCTCCGTATCACTAGTTGTTTGAAAAATTGAACCTTGCCCTTCTAATTGATGACGAATCTGCGATGCATTTACAAGATTGCCATTTGTTGCAAGAGCTATCTCACCACCACGGTATTTAAAAACTAATGGTTGTGCATTCTCTAAAGAACTTGATCCAGTTGTTGAATATCTAACATGTCCAATTCCCTTTGTTCCAACTAATTTATTTAACTCCTTATTACCAAAGGCTTCAGTTACTAATCCCATTCCTCGATGATAAGTAAAATTCTCATTATCTGATGTAACAATTCCTGCACTTTCTTGTCCTCTATGCTGTAAGGCATGTAAACCATAATATATTAGTTGAGGCGACTCTTTTAGATTATATACCCCAAACACACCACATTCTTCATTCATTTTATCGAATACTATTTCATCACGCATGGAATCGCATCCTTCCAAGACTTGATTACTAAATCAATATCCAAATTAATTATTTGATCGTCACAATAAGTTACTTCTAGATAATCAGAAACCACTACTCCAATGTCTTGACATTTTATCCCGGTTCTATTGGCAATACTCATAACATCTATTACATTATCAGGTGAAACAGATAATAAAATTCTTGACTGTGACTCACTGAATAAATAGGATTCTACTGTTAATTCGCTAGTTAGGTCTATGCTTGCTCCTAAATTACCAGATATACAAGATTCAGCTAATGCAATTGCTAGACCTCCGTCACTTAAATCATGAGCAGATTTTATATAACCCAGTTTTATAGACTCTAATACTACTTCTTGGGTTTTCTTCTCTATTTTTAAATCTATCTTTGGTGGTTTCCCTTCCGTTTTCTCTAATATTAATTTTTGAAACTCAGTACCCGACAACTCATTATAAGTTTCTCCCAATAATAAAATGCGATCATCTATATTTTTAAATCCTTGAGTCGTTATGTGATTAATATCAGATATTAATCCCACCATACCTACAATTGGTGTAGGATAAATTGCTTTACCCTTCGTTTCATTATAAAAGCTTACATTACCCCCTATAACTGGAGTTTCTAGTGCATCACATGCAAGACTCATTCCATCAACAGCTTTTTCAAATTGCCAATATATTTCTGGTTTTTCAGGATTACCAAAATTAATCCCATCGGTTAATGCTAGTGGAGTCGCACCTGAACAAATAATATTGCGAGCCGCTTCTGCTACAGCTATTGCTCCACCCACATATGGATCAAGATATATATATCTACCATTACCGTCAGTGGTAATTGCAAGAGCTTTATTAGTTCCTCTTATTGTAATTACTGCAGCATCACATCCAGGTTTTACTGCTGTGCTTGTCCTAACCATATGGTCATATTGACGGTAAACCCATTCTTTACTAGCTATGTTAGCTGTTGATATCATGTCTATTAATAATTGATTTAGATTATTTATTTTAATTTGGTCTATGTCAGACTTTATTAATTGATTTTCGGAATAATATGTTGGTTCTTCACTTGACATCTTATATACTGGTACTTCATCAACAAGGGTATTAACAGGTATGTCGGTAACAACTTGTTGATTTTCAATTAAGCGATACTGCCCATCACTGGTTACCTTTCCAATAACAGCAGAGTACAATCCCCATTTATCAAAAACATTCTTAACTTCCTCTTCCTTACCTTTCTTTACAACGACTAACATTCTTTCTTGAGATTCTGATAACATTATCTCATAAGGAGTCATATTCAACTCACGTCTAGGTACCTTTGATAAATCTAACTCAATCCCCGTACCAGCTTTACTTGCCATTTCCGAACTTGAACTAGTTAAACCAGCGGCACCCATATCTTGTATTCCCTCTATTATATTTAAATCTATTAATTCCAAGGTTGCTTCTAATAAAAGTTTTTCCATAAAAGGATCACCAACCTGTACAGAAGGTCTTTTTGACTCAGAGGACTCATTTAATTCTTCAGAAGCAAAGGTTGCACCATGAATTCCATCTCTACCTGTACTAGCTCCAACGTACATTACTGAATTCCCTACACCTTTAGCTAGCCCCTTTTGGATTTTATTATGATCTATAATTCCTACACACATTGCATTTACTAATGGATTACCTCTATATGATTCATCAAAAACTACTTCGCCACCAACTGTTGGTATCCCCATGCAATTCCCATAATCAGCAATACCAGCTACTACATTTTTAAATAAATATTTTACTTTGTCATCATCTAGAGGACCAAAACGTAATGAATTAAGCAATGCAATAGGTCTGGCACCCATTGAAAAAACATCACGAATTATTCCTCCAACACCAGTTGCTGCACCTTGATAAGGTTCAATTGCAGAAGGATGATTATGACTTTCAATCTTAAACACAACTGCTTGATTGTCTCCTATATCTACTATTCCTGCACCCTCACCAGGTCCTTGTAGAACGTGCTCCCCTTTAGTTGGAAATCTTTTTAATATAGGTTTAGACGTTTTATAACTACAATGTTCTGACCACATAACACTAAATAACCCTGTTTCTACATAGTTCGGGTAATGTCCTATTAATTCTATAACATGATTGTACTCTTCATCAGAAAGACCTAATTCTCTATAAATCTTTTGCTCTTTTATCTCCTCGGAGGATGGTTCATGATGCTTCATTTTTTTCCCTCCAGTTATTTAATATGGATAAAAATAATCTCTTCCCATCAGAAGTACCTAATATATCAGAGACTGCTCTTTCAGGATGAGGCATCATACCCAAAATATTTCCCTCTTTATTTACTATACCTGCTATATCATTTACCGATCCATTGGGATTCGTTTTATATTTAAATATTACTTGATTATTGTTCTTTAGTTCTTCTAAAGTTTTTTGATCACAGTAATAATTCCCTTCACCATGAGCTATTGGTATCTTTATTTCTTCTCCTTGTTTGTATTGATTTGTAAATATAGTTTTGTTATTATTTACGATGATTGTTTCCGTTGAGCATATAAATTGCAAATTTTCATTTTTTTTCATAGCACCTGGCAGTAAACCTGCTTCAAGTAATATCTGAAAACCATTACATATACCCAATATATACTTCCCTTGCAAAGCGACCTTTTCTACTTCTTTCATAATTGGTGAAAACCTTGCTATTGCCCCAGAACGAAGATAGTCACCATATGAAAAGCCTCCAGGAAGAATAATACAATCATATCCTGATAAATTCATTTCTTGATACCATACATAGTCTACTTTTTCTTTTAACACATCTTCTATAGCATGGTAGCAATCTAAATCACAATTTGATCCAGGAAATACAATGACAGCAAACCTCATACCATCACCTCACTTAATTCAAACTTGTAATCTTCAATCACTGTATTTGCTAGTAATTTTTCACACATTTCCTTTAATCTTTCTTCAGCTACACTATATTTATCTACATTTAATTCCAACTCAATAAATTTCCCTATCCGAACTTCTTTCGTTTCATCATATCCTAGAGATATAAGTGAATCTCTTACTGCCTTGCCTTGGGGATCTAATATTCCTTCTCTTAAAGTTACATAAACCTTTGCTTTAAACAATGCTTTCTCCCCCTATTCTTTTTAATATCTCTTTATATGCATCTTCAACATTACCTAAATTTCTACGAAAACGATCTTTATCTAATTTCTCCTTCGTTTCCTCATCCCAGAAACGACAAGTATCTGGAGAAATTTCATCAGCCAATATTAACTCATCTGAATTATTAATACCAAATTCCAATTTAAAATCAACTAATATTATCTTCTTCATTTTCAAATAATCAATTAATATTTCATTTACCTTTAAACCAATATTCTTCATTTGTTCAATTTCTTCTGTCGTTGCTAGTTCAAGAACTGAGACATGTGATGAATTAATAAGAGGATCACCTAATGTATCATCCTTATAATACAACTCAACTACAGGATGCCTTAGCAATGTCCCTTCTTCTAAACCAAGTCGTTTTGCCAGTGAACCAGCTGCAATATTACGTACAACTACTTCAATTTGAAGTATTTTTACACCCTCAACCAATTGCTCATTTAAAGACAATTCTTTGATATAGTGATTTTTAATACCTTTAGATGCAAGCATTTGAAAAAAAACACCACTAATACGATTATTTAGTTCCCCTTTACCAACAATAGTGCCTCGTTTTTCACCATTAAACGCTGTAGCATCATCTTTATATTCAATCCAAAATTGATTAGCATGATCGGTTTTATAGACTTTCTTGGCCTTTCCTTCATAGAGCAATTCCTGTTTCTGCATTTAGTTCACCTTCCCGCTTGTTTATTTAGATTAAACCTAATCTCTCAAATATATAATCAACATTTTTAATATGATATTGCGGATTAAAACATTCATTTATTTCTTCTTTGCTAAGTGTATTAACAATTTTTTCTTCTAAAAAGACTAATTCTTTAAATGGTTTTTGTTCGTCCCAAGCTTGCATAGCTCTTTTCTGTATTAAATCATATGCCTCCTCACGCTTCATTCCTTTGTTTATAAGTGCTAATAATAATCTTTGTGAAAAAATTAAGCCGAATGTTTTTTCCATATTTTTAAGCATATTATCATCAAATACTGTAAGATTTTTCACTATAGTACCAAAACGATTTAGCATATAATCCAATAGTATTGTTGCATCTGGAATAATAATACGTTCTACAGAAGAATGAGAAATATCCCTTTCGTGCCATAATGGAACGTCTTCATAAGCTGAAAGCATATAACCACGTAAAACACGGGATAATCCAGTAATATTCTCTGAACCAATTGGATTTCTTTTATGAGGCATTGCAGATGAGCCCTTTTGTCCTTTACTAAAAAATTCTTCTACTTCACGTATTTCGGTCTTTTGTAATCCCCTAATTTCAACAGCAAACTTTTCTAAAGATGAACCAATTAGCGCTATTGTAGCAATATACTCTGCGTGTCTATCTCTTTGAATTGTCTGTGTAGATATTGGAGCAGGTTTAATTCCTAATTCCTTACATACATATTCCTCAATAAATGGTGGAATATTTGCGAACGTCCCAACTGCACCAGATATTTTTCCATACTCTATAATTTCTGCTGCCCTTTTAAATCTATCAAGATTGCGCTTCATCTCTTCATGCCACAATGCTAATTTTAAGCCAAAGGTTGTGGGTTCTGCATGAACTCCATGAGTTCTACCCATCATAACCGTGTATTTATGTTCAATTGCTTTTTCCTTTAATATTAATAAGAAATTTTCAAGATCGTTTAATATTATTTTATTTGCTTGTGAAATCCTATAGGAAAGTGCAGTATCTACAACATCAGTTGAAGTTAAACCATAATGTACCCATTTTGATTCTGGTCCTAGTGTTTCTGATACTGCTCTCGTAAAAGCTACCACATCATGTTTTGTATCTTGCTCTATTTCTAATATTCTATCCATATTTATCTTGGCACTCTTTTTGATTTTTAGAACGTCTTCTTTAGGAATAACACCCAATTCAGCCCACGCTTCATCAGCCAAAATCTCTACTTCAAGCCAAGATTGATATTTATTTTCTTCTGTCCATATTTTTTGCATTTCTGGTCTAGAATATCGTTCAATCATTAATTACCCTCCACCCTTTTAAAATTGATTATCAATCAATATATTTATTTACACCTATCTCACTTAACTTCTTATCCTTTTCTTCTACTTCTTTTGCCATTTCACTTCTTATATTTTTTAATCTTTCTGCTACATTATTATCAATTAACGCAATTATTTGTCCAGCCAATATTCCAGCATTATATGCTCCATTAATAGCTACAGTTGCTACTGGAATACCCTTTGGCATTTGTACAATTGAGTACAATGCATCTACACCATTTAATGCTCCACCTTTTATCGGTACGCCAATTATTGGTATGTTTGTATATGCAGCCAATACTCCTGGCAAATGGGCCGCCAATCCAGCTCCTGCAATAATGACAGAAAACCCTTTTTCATCAGCTTCTTTAGCTAATATTGCAGTTCTCTCTGGAACTCTATGTGCTGAAGATATTCTTACTTCGTAGCTTATATTTAATTTGTTAAGTGCATTCATTGCCCCTTGCATAATGTCTAAATCTGAATCACTACCCATAATAATTAAGACCTTAGGCATCTAATACCACTCCTATACTTTATTTTGTATTATATCTAAAAAAAGCCCAAGATGAGTAGGTCTCAAAAAAGAGGAGAGAAACCTACCCGCCTGGGCTTTTATCCCTTCGGTGTAGCATCCATAAGGTATGCTTGAACCACTCGGTCTTAAAATAGTTAATCCATAACATTTACAAATCATCTATTTAAACCCTAGGTTCACTTTCACTCATAGTCTAGTAATTTACGGTTACTAGGTAGATACTTTCAGGCCATATCCCTGATAATATACGAGACAATCATTATTCTTTTATAAAATAATCAATTATAGTTTATCTTTTGTTATAAAAAGTGTCAATAAAAACACGAACATTTATCAAGATTTGTATAAAATAGTTAAGTTATTTCACTATTATCATATCTGGATAAACTATATATTTATTTTATTACATCTGTCATAAACTACTTTACCGTCTATAATAGTCATGTCAACCTTGGTAAGATAATTAAATGGATTCCCAGACCAAACCACTATGTCTGCATCTTTACCAACTTCAAGTGAACCAACCTTATTCTCAACACCCATATGCCTTGCTGGATTAATTGTAATGGCTTCCCAGGCAGCTTTTTCACTTAAACCTTCTCTAACAGCTATTGCTGCAACTACTATAATAAATTCAATCGGTATTATTGGATGATCCGTAATGATTGAAAAACGGACACCGACCTTTTCTAATTCTACTAAAGTATGCCACCCTTTTTCTCCTAGTTCAATTTTTGAACGATTAGATAGTGTAGGACCAACTGTTACAAGATAATTTCTAGCTGATATTATATCTGCAATTTTATGTCCTTCAGTACAATGTTCTAAGGTCATATTAACATCAAATTCTTCCGCTATTCTGATAGCCGTTATTATATCATCCGCTCTATGTGCATGAGCTCTTAGTGGTATCTCTTTCTTTAGTACTTTTATAAGTGTTTCCATTTTTAAGTCTTTGTCTGGTAATTTTTCAGGATCATGAACTCCCTTCTCTAATTTAATAAGGTAGTTTTGAGCCTTTATTAAGTTTTCTCTTAATATGGCCGCAGTCCCCATTCTAGTTGATGGCATTTGCTTTTTTTCTCCATAAACCCTTTTAGGATTTTCTCCAAAAGCTATTTTTAGACCTGACAACTCTTTAATTGCCATTTCATCAACTACACGACCATATGTTTTTAATACTGACATTTCGCCCCCAATAACATTCGCACTACCTGGCATAATTTGAACAGTAGTAATACCACCTTTATAGGCATCAATAAAACCTTGTTCTAAAGGGTTAATAGCATCTAGAGCTCGTAAATGAGGAGTCGATGGATTAGTCATCTCATTACCGTCTTCCCCTGCCCAATCGACTGTTTCTTCAAAGATTCCTAGGTGTGTATGTGCGTCTATCAATCCTGGTGTTATCCATTTATCGGAGCCATCTATGATTATTGCATCAGCTGGAATTTCTACATTTTCTCCTATTGCTTTTATTTTACCTTCTTCAATTAAAATAATACCGCATTCTATTATTCCTTGTGTTATAGTATTAATTTTTCCATTTGTAATAGCTAACATAAAAAATCCCCCATATTTAATTTTATTTTTTTATTAAAGATGTAAAGCTGATTTTTATTTAGATGGAGTTTTAACTCCACCTGAATTCTAGCACTCAAGAGTACAAGTCATGATAATGTGCTAAAGCACTTATTCATGCTATGTGAGACTTATCCTAAATTCATTTTCCCCCACTTATCATAGCGAGACTAAGGAACTTTGTTCCATTAGCGAAACTTGTGCACTTTGTGTAGAAGTGGGGTTCTTATCATATCTGGATAAAAAAAATAAGATGATATTATCCTATTTTCTTATTGTAGCCCTTTTATTAATATTATGAAAGCCCAATCTAAATAACATATGCCATAAAAAACTTGTTAATAATGTTTATATTATTAACAAGTTTTTATAAGAAAATTTAGATTTTTAATATTAGTAACTTTTTTAAAGAAATCAATTTAATAAAATTTTTTTCCTTTTCCTAAAAATTTTATTAACATATATCTCTATATAATATACTAACATAATAACAAAAATTGATATCCCAAAATAGGCTGCAATCGATGAGGAATCGGTGGTTACAGTATACGATGGATAACCAGAGCCGGAACCACGACCGCCACCACCTCCACGGCCTCCTTTGCTTTTCTCACCTTCAGATAAACTCGCTACATTGCTTGATGGATATAAATTATTACTTAAAGATGTATTGTTTTGAGATTGTGAGACATATTGATTATCAAATATTAAATTATTCTTTATAGTATTGAAATATTCTGTGTAATTCAAAGAATATAACCCAAATAGTACTACTGTAATCATAAAAACGCCTTTTAAAGGGATAGATACACTTTTAATTTCATACTGTCCTACTTTTTTAAAAGCATTTATCGCCCACTTCCAATGCAAGCCAATATGTATCGCTATAACTAGTAATGTTAAAAATGCGGCAGCTACATGTATATGTTGCCACATATTTATGTTACCACCTATCGACAACCAACTAAATCCTATTTTTCTTGATATAGGTAGACCACTTAAAAGAATAACAAAAGACCCTATAAGCAAAATAATATCTAGTGCGTAATTTAATTTTGCCTTTTTCGGAAATTTTTTAAAATACCTCTTTGAGGCTTCAAGTATCCATTGCCAATGTAATACTATATGTATGATAAATATTATTCCTAAGCCTAAGCCTACCCATTCGTGTAATGCCAAACCAGTTAATTTAGGTTCCATTATTATTAAATATAATATGGCTAAAACTATATCTAAATTAAAATTTGTTTCTAGCTTATTCATATTTTCACCCGTCCTAACTATTACTTTAGTTTAGCATTCAAATCTTAATATTTTCTTAATAATATATTAAGATTTATATAATATTTAACAAAAAAACTTGCTGATGTTATCTTATCATCAGCAAGTTTAAAATTATCTAAGCTCTTTTTCGCATTGCTCTTGAAGCTTTATTTATAATACAATCAAAGTAATATACTATAACTGTTAGAAAGGCGGTAATTCCAAGATAAGCTAATATTGATGTTGAATCAGTAGTAGCAGTCAAAGAATGCATGCCACCTCGACCACCACCACCATGACCTTTTCCTTTAATGTATTGTGAATAGTCAGGGTTTATAATTGAGAATGATTTATCCAATGTTGTAAATAAATCAATGTAAATAATTGAATAAATTCCTAAGCCAATAATTGCAATAACTATAGGAGCTTTTACGACAAATGGCATATGATAATTAACTTTAAATATTTTTTTAAATGCACACGTTGTCCATTGCCAATGCAATCCAATATGTATACCTATTATTATGAGAACTAAAAAGGACGAAGCTACATGTACTTGAAACCAAGTAAAACTATATACCCCAAACCCAAGCCAACTAAAATCTATAGTCTTAGCTATAGAAAAACTGCTTAGAAGAATAAAAACGGAGCCTATAAGCATTAACAAATCTAATATGTAATTTAACTTTACTTTCCTTGGGAATTTTTTAAATAATCTTTTGGTGGTCTCAACAACCCATTTCCAATGTAGTAGAATATGAATTATAAAGATTAATCCGACTCCAAGCCCTATCCACTCATGTAATGTTATTCCAGTAAATAAAGGTTCCATTATTATTAAATAAACAATTACCAACAAGAAGTCTAAGAAAAAATTCACTTTCATTTTACTCATATGTTCTAATACCTCCATTTTTCTATTTGACTTAATTTATCACTTCTTCTTTAATTTTTTATCAACAAAATATTAAGATTTGTTTAACGTTTATATTTTTATAATAAACTAAAGCAACTCATAATGAATGAGTTGCTTTTAGGCTGTTGAAAATGCCCAATTTCTTCGTTACAGCTGAAATCTCCGGTACTCACTTACGTTAAGTAAGCTCCGTTCCTCGATTTAGGAGTGCCTTGAACTAGAACATTTTCAACAGCCTATTTTTGTTGACTTTATCAACAAACTAAAGCAACTCATAATGAATGAGTTGCTTTATTATCTGCCTGGCAATGTCCTACTCTCCCAAGACCCTGCGGT
>CAZIGM010000040.1:0-15396 GCA_964538675.1 uncultured Bacillaceae bacterium
TTTAGTACTAACTCAAATAATTATTTTTAAAAAAGTGTGAATAGTTATTCACATTAATGTTTAAATATATTAAAATTTATATATTGTACTTTTATAGTTACTGAATTATTAACTGTCCAATAATAATAGTTTCTTCACAAACTACAATAGTAAATATATAAAGAGGGGAGAGAGGTTATGAGTGTGTCAAAAGGATTAGATGGTATTATCGCAGCTCAATCATCAATTACTTCAATAGTTGGTACTACACTTACATATAGAGGTTATAAAATTGATGATTTAACCCAAAGCTCTGAGTTTGAAGAGATAGTTTATTTATTATGGTTTGGAAAACTTCCTAACATTAATGAATATAAGCATCTTAGTAAGGAATTGTTGAACCATGGTGTTTTATCAAACGAGATATTAGAAATAATGAAGACATTGCCAAAAGAAGGAAATTTTATGGATGTTCTTAGAACTATTATTTCAGCATCAGCTTTGTATGAAAAAGATATCCAAAATATTTCTGAGGAAGCTAATTTAAATAAAGCAAAGCGCTTATTGGCCCAAATTTCTTCAATTGTTTGTGCACTTTATCGAATTAGAAACAACTTAGAGCCAATTGCACCTGATTCCAATCTTAGTTATTCAGCTAATTTTTTATATATGCTTAATGGGAAATTACCGGATGAGATATCTGTTCAAGCATTTAATAAAGCTTTAGTTATTCATGCCGATCATGAATTAAATGCATCAACTTTTTCATCTCGAATAACTGTTGCTACTCTAGCAGATATGTATTCGGGCATTATTGCTGCAATTGGAACTTTAAAAGGTCCTTTGCATGGTGGTGCAAATGAAGAAGTAATGAGTATGTTAGAAGAAATAAGTGAAATTAGTAATATAGAAAACTATCTTGATGAAAAATTAAATAATAATGAAAAAATTATGGGAATGGGACATAGGGTATATAAACAAGGTGATCCTCGTACTAAGCATTTAAAGATAATTTCAAAACAGCTAGCCGATATAATTGGCGATAGGAAGTGGTATGATATATCAGAAAAAATTGAAGAATATGTATATACAAAAAAGGGTTTATTACCTAATGTAGATTTTTATTCAGCAACTGTCTATACATATTTAGGGATACCAAAGGAATTATTCACTCCTATTTTCGCAATAAGTCGTACATCGGGTTGGACAGCACATATAATGGAACAGTATAAAAATAATAAAATTATTAGACCACGTTCTGAATATACTGGGAAAGTTAATCAAAAATATATACCAATAGAGGATAGATAGACGTTTTAGGCTTAAGTATAGAAATTAATGAACTAGGAGGTAAATAGATGACAGTATTTGAAAAATATGATTTACCAGCATACGGAGAAAAGATAAAAATTGAAAATGGAAAATTAAAAGTACCTGATAACCCGATTATTCCGTTTATCGAGGGAGATGGGACAGGTCCTGATATATGGGCATCCGCCAAAAGAGTTTTAGATGCTGCTGTAGACAAAGCATATATTGGAAAGAAGAAGATTGCATGGTATGAAGTATATACTGGAGAAAAGTCATATGGTAAATGGGGTGAGTGGCTCCCAAAAGATACCCTTACCGCAATGAGAGAGTATTTAGTGGGAATAAAAGGACCTCTCACAACTCCAATAGGTGGAGGCTTTCGTTCATTAAATGTTACCTTAAGACAAGAACTGGATTTATATGCATGTGTTCGTCCTGTTCGTTGGTTTAAAGGTGTACCTTCACCAGTAAAACACCCAGAGTGGATAGATATGATTATTTTTAGAGAGAATTCAGAGGATATTTATGCAGGAATAGAATGGAAAGCAGGAACTGAAGAAACTGAAAAAATAATTGATTTTTTACAAAAAGAAATAGGCGTGACAAAAATTCGTTTTCCAGAAACATCAGCAATTGGAATAAAACCGGTGTCAAAAGAAGGTACATATCGCTTGGTGCGCTCTGCAATAGAGCATGCTATTAATAATAATAGCGATAGTGTTACATTAGTACATAAAGGAAATATAATGAAATATACTGAAGGTGCTTTTAAAAATTGGGGATATGAACTAGCAGAAATAGAATATGGGGATAAGGTTTTCACTTGGGCTGAATATGACCGACTTGTTGAAAAAGAGGGTATTGATACTGCTAATAAGGCACAAAATGAAGCAGTAGCTGCAGGCAAAATTATTATAAAAGATATTATAGCTGATGCATTCTTACAACAAATTTTAACTAGGCCTAAAGAATATGATGTAATTTCAACGCTTAATTTAAATGGAGATTATATATCTGATGCTCTAGCAGCTCAAGTTGGTGGTATTGGTATAGCGCCTGGGGCTAATATCAATTATTTGACTGGCATAGCTATGTTTGAAGCTACTCATGGAACTGCTCCGAAATATGCTGGACTAGATAAAGTTAATCCTTCTTCAGTTATTCTATCTGGCGAGATGATGTTAAGATATCTTGGTTGGAATGAAGCTGCGGACATTATTATTAAGTCGATGGAGAAGACTATATTAAGTAAAAAAGTTACTTATGATTTTGCAAGGTTGATGGAGAATGCGATTGAATTAAAATGTTCTGAATTTGGATCAGAATTGATTAAGAATATGTAATTTAACAAATAAAAACCTCGAAATTATCGAGGTTTTTCAGACTGTAGAAAAAACCCTATTTCTTCGTTACTGTTAAAATCCCCGGTACTCACTTACGTCAGAGTAAGCTCCGTTCCTCGATTTTAACGTGCCTTGTACTAGTACATTTTCTTTAGTCTGTCAGGTTGTTGACTTTCTCAACAACCTGAAAAATCTCGAAATTATCGAGATTTTTATTTGTTATAGTAAACGATTAGGTAGGTTGATGGGTATTTGGAGTTTAAAAACACTGTTTAAAATACTTATGTTAATGAAGGTATTTTTGTTCAAATATCAAATATATAAAGCAAGTTATTTTTTGAAATATATATAAATTACTAGGAGGTTAGTTAATGAAGGAAATACATGTTGAGAAAATTATCAAAGCTGTTTCAAATATGGCGAAAGAGAGTAACTTTGATTTGGGCATTGATGTAAAAAAAGCTTTGTTAAAATCTGCAGAAAAAGAACAATCTCCTATAGGAAAAAACATTCTTAATCAGATAATTGAAAATCAAGAAATTGCACGTTCAGAAGAAGTTCCAATATGTCAGGATACTGGATTTGCTGTTTTCTATATTGAATTAGGGCAAGAGGTTCATATAGTTGGAGGAAATCTAAATGATGCAATAAATGAAGGAGTAAGAAAGGGTTATGAAGAAGGGTATTTAAGAAAATCAATAGTTAGACATCCATTTGATAGAGTAAATACTAATGATAATACACCTGCTATTATTTATATAGAAATAGTAGATGGAGATAATTTGAAAATAAAGATGACTGCTAAAGGTGGTGGCAGTGAAAACATGTCTTTTATTAAAATGTTAAAGCCATCGGATGGAATTGAAGGAGCTAAAGATTTTATTATTGATTGTGTAAGAACAGCTGGACCTAATCCTTGTCCGCCAATAATTGTTGGTATAGGAATAGGTGGAACATTTGAGAAAGCAGCATATTTGGCGAAGAAATCGTTATTTAGGGAAGTTGGACAAAGAAATCAATTAGAAGATATAGCTACATTGGAAGAAGAATTACTAGTAAAGATTAATAAAACTGGTATTGGACCACAAGGCTTGGGTGGCAATACAACAGCATTAGATGTTCATATAGAAATATTTCCAACACATATTGCTTCCTTACCTGTTGCAGTTAATATTAATTGTCATGCAAGTAGACATAAAGAAGTAATTTTATAAGGAGAGAATTTAATGAGAACATCATATATAAAAACTCCATTATTAGTAGAAGATGTTAATGAATTAAGAGCAGGTGATCAAGTATATATATCTGGAATAATTTACACTGCTAGAGATGCTGCGCATAAAAGATTAGTAGAATTAATAGAAAAAGGAGAGGAACTTCCTTTTAATTTAGAAAACCAATTAATCTACTTTATGGGACCTAGTCCTGCTAAACCAGATAAACCTATAGGTTCAGCTGGACCTACAACTAGTTACAGAATGGATAAATACTCACCAATCCTTCTAGACTATGGTTTGAGAGGTATGATAGGTAAGGGAGCTAGAAACAAGGAGGTTAAAGAATCAATTATAAAAAACAAAGCAATTTACCTTGCAGCAGTAGGAGGTGCAGCGGCACTGATAGCCAAAACTATTGAAAAATCTGAAATTATAGCTTACAATGATTTAGGTGCTGAGTCAATTAGAAAATTGAATGTAAAAAATTTTCCTGCTATAGTGATTAACGATATATTCGGCAATGATTTATATAATCAGGAAAGTGAAAAGTATGCTATTAAATAAGCTTATCTTATAAGAAAACAATATTTTTCTAGTCATAGTTAATAATTTATGCTATTATTACATAGAAAAAGATTGTTATAGTTTGACACACATATAAACACTTGTTATTTTACGGATATCTAGTATAATGGATTAGTAGCTATATATAATTTAAATACTCTGAAAATTCGAATTATAACAATTTTTTTATATAGGTAAATTATTATTACACTTTTTTGTAGCAAGATTTTAAAGTTGTTATTTATATGGTTGGTTATCCAACCTAAATATAAATAATCAAAATACTAAGGGGGTATTTATTAATGAAGAAAGCTAGCAAATGGTTAGCGATTATGCTTGCTATTGTGATGGTAGCAAGTTTTGGCCTAGTTGGTTGTAATAATGAAGAGCCAGCTAAAGAGCCAGCTGAAGTAACAGAACCACAAGAATTACATTGGACTCTAGGTGCTGAGCCACCATCATTAGACGCACAATTATCAACAGATTCTGAGTCTTTCATTGTACTTAATTCTGTTATGGAAGGTTTAGTACGCGTAAGTGAAAATGGTATCGTGCCAGGAATGGCTAAATCTTGGGAACTTTCAGAAGATGGACTTAACTATGTATTCCATTTAAACGAAAATGCTAAATGGAGTAATGGTGAACCTGTTACTGCTCAAGACTTTATTTTTGCTTGGGAAAGAGCTATTAATGCTCATAACGCATCTCAATATTATTTCATGTTAACAGACTATATTGTTGGTACACAAGATTACTATAACTATAGTAATTACGAAGTATTAAAAGATTTGTATGAAAACAACTTAGATGCATACAAAGAAGAATACGCAGCTGAAGATGGTACTTTACCAACTCCTGATGTAGTAGCTTTTGGAGAAGCAGTTGCCGATCCTCAACCTGTAGCAGTTGATACTTTAGGATTTAAAGCTATAGATGCACAAACTATTAAAGTTGATCTTATAACTCCAACTCCTTGGTTCTTAGAAACTACAGGATTTGCAACTTATTATCCATTAAATAAAGCTTTCTATGATGCAAACAAGGATACTTATGCTTCAGAAACTGATATGCTTTTATACAATGGACCATTTGTTATTAGTGAATGGGGTCATGAATCAAATCTAGTATTAGATAAGAATGATAAATATTGGGATAAAGATTCTGTAAAATTAGATAAAATCACTTTGGATATTGTTAAAGACCAAAACACAGCTCTTTCTTTATATGAAGCTGGAGATACTGACCGTTCTGGTTTAAATAGAGAAAATGTACCAATGTATGTAGATGATCCTAATTTTGGTACTTTCGGTGAAATGGTTCATTTCTACTTAGTATTTAATACTTCAACACCACCATTTAGTAATGAAAAAGTACGTAAAGCTATCTATATGGGAACTGATACACAGGCATATGTAGATACAGTATTAAATAATGGTTCTGAGCCTGGTACTGGTTTAGTTCCAAATAACTTTGATGGTTATGCTGGATCTGGTAAAGAGTTCCGTGCAGAGAGTGAAGCGAAATATGGACAGTTAGTTCCAACTTATGATGCTGAAGCTGCAAAGGCTCTATTAATAGAAGGTCTTGCTGAAGAAAACATGACTCTTGAAGATTTCTCATTTGAATTATTAAGTGGAGATTCTGAAAGTGCTCGTAAATCTAGTGAATTCTTAAAATCTATGTGGAACCAGAATTTTGGCGTAGAGGTTACTATTCCTGGAGTTACATTTGCTGAGAGATTACAACGTTCAAGAAGTCAAAACTTTGATATTGTATTATCTGGTTGGGGTCCTGACTATAATGATCCATTAACATGGTTATTCTTGTTCCAAACTGATGGTTCTTATAATGACGGTAAATGGTCAAATGCTGAATATGATCGTCTAGTAGAAGCTACAAAAACAGAAATTGATCAAGAAAAGCGTTTAGCAAACTTTATTGATGCTGAGAAGATTCTTATGGATGAAACTGGTATTGCACCATTATACTTCCGTAATACTGCATTCTTACAACAACCTTATGTTAAAGGTGTAATTGAGAAAGCTTTTGGTTCACAATTTGAATTCAAATGGGGTTATATTGAAGGGAAACAACAATAATTATAACAACATTAATATTCATAATTTATAATTGAAGGCTATTGTTCAAATAGGTACATAGGAGGAATACCTCCTATGTCCTTTTTTCTTTACTAATAAAAATAATTATTATATTTTATCTTTTATACGAAACCTTATAACATTAAATACATTAATAATGAAAATAAACTTAATATTCTAAATAAATAAATAAATATAAAATGTTTTGAAAATGCGTTATAATACACGATATATTGATAAAATTAGGGGGTGGATAAACATGGTAAAGTATTTAATAAAAAAATCTGTAACAATGGTGATAACTTTATTAATCATAGCAACAATAACATTTTTCTTAAGCTATTTATTACCGGGTGGACCATATCAAGACCCTTCAAAAATGACTCCTGCTGTAAAAGTTGTATTTGATGCTAAGTATGGATTAGATCAACCTCTTCCAGTACAATATGCGAAGTATATGGGGAACTTACTTCAAGGTGATTTAGGAATTTCGTACAAATTTACGAACCGTTCTGTAAACCAAATGATTAAGGATTATTTTCCTGCCTCAGCTCAATTAGGTGCACAAGCAATATTAATTGGTGTTCCACTTGGATTATTAGCAGGAATAATAGCAGCATTATATAGAGGGAAAATACCTGACTATGTAGCAGTGTTTATTGCTATTTTAGGGGTTTCAGTACCGGCTATGGTATTGGGAACATTGTTTCAATATTTTTTAGGTTTGAAATTAGGTTGGTTCCCTGTCGCCAGGTGGGGGACATTTGAACATACTATATTACCGTCGTTAACATTAGCAGTAGCTCCTTTGGCAATAGTTACGCGGTTGATTAGAACTTCAATGCTAGATGTACTTGGTTCTGATTATCTTCGAACCGCTAAATCAAAAGGTCTTAATAAAATAGTCATTACATGGAGGCATGCTATTAGAAATGCATTGTTACCTGTAATAACAATATTAGGAACTTTAATAGTTAACCTTATTACTGGATCTTTAGTTGTTGAACAAATATTTAGTGTACCAGGATTAGGACAGCACTTTGTACAATCTATATACACAAACGATTATTCACTAATTATGGGTATCACAATATTTTATAGTGCACTATTTATATTCGCGGTTTTTATTACAGATGTTTTATACAGTGTTATTGATCCTAGAATACGTATTATTGGGAAGAAGGAGTGATCAAGCATGAATAATCAAGAGACATTTCAATTGGATGAGAGCCACTTTAAACCACTTGATAAAAGTAGACAAGATGCTGAATTTATTGCCAGTCCAAGTATGTCATTCATGCAAGATGCTTGGCGGCGTTTAAAAAAGAATCCTGTTGCAATAACTTCAATGATATATGTTATTTTGATAATAGTAATGGCAATACTGGTCCCGATGTTTAGTCAATATACAGATGTTCAATTAGATATGGAAGCAAAAAACATTGCCCCTAATTCACAATATTGGTTTGGTACAGATGATTTCGGTCGAGATTTATTTGTGCGTGTTTGGGAAGGGGCTAGAATATCATTATTTATTGCCTTTTCAGCAGCCATAATTGATTTAACGATTGGAATTATTATTGGGGGTATAGCTGGTTATGTAGGCGGTAGAGTAGATAGTATTATTATGCGTATAATTGAAATTCTAGTTGGTATTCCGTATTTAATAGTAGTTATTCTGCTCATGATTATACTTGGTGCGGGAATTGGACCTATGATTTTAGCCTTCGTTATTACAGGATGGGTAACAATGGCGAGGTTAATCAGGGGTCAGGTAATGCAGTTAAAAAATCAAGAATTTGTGTTAGCTGCTAAAACACTTGGTGCGAGTACACGAAGAATTATATTTAAGCATTTAATTCCTAATGTTTTAGGAATTATTATAGTCCAATTAACAATGAATATACCTCATATTATTTTCTTTGAAGCCTATCTAAGCTTCATCGGAATTGGACTTGAGCCACCTCTTGCATCATGGGGAGTATTAATTAATGATGGATTTCGAATGATTCGTGTATTTAGTTGGAATTTCTGGTTTCCTGCAATAGCTATTAGCACAACTACATTAGCATTTAATTTACTAGGTGATGGATTGCGTGATGCACTTGATCCTAAGCTTCGTAGTTAGAAATATAGGAGGTAGTTCTAGTGAAAAAATTACTTGATGTAAAGGACTTATATATCTCTTTTAATACCTATGCAGGCGAAGTTAAAGCTATCAGAGGTGTTTCTCTTGATTTGAAAGAGGGTGAAACATTAGCTATAGTTGGTGAATCTGGAAGTGGAAAAAGTGTTACCGCTCAATCTTTAATGAGACTTTTGCCAATGCCACCTGTAGAGTATAAAAAAGGAGAAATTTTATTTGGCGATATAGATGTTTTGAAATTATCGGACAAGGATATGGAAGAGATACGTGGTTCAAATATAGGCATGATATTTCAAGATCCAATGACATCATTAAATCCTACAATGACTATCGGTAAACAAATAATGGAAGGATTAAGGAAGCACCAAGGTATGTCAAAGGAAGAGGCTAGAAATAGAGCTGTTGAAATTCTCAAATTGGTTGGTATATCAAATCCAGAATTAAGAATTAAACAATATCCACACGAATTTAGTGGGGGTATGAGACAAAGAGTTATGATTGCGATAGCTTTATCTTGTAATCCTAAGCTATTAATCGCTGACGAACCAACAACTGCACTTGATGTGACGATTCAAGCACAAATACTTGATTTAATGAAAGATTTACAAAACAAACTTGATACTTCAATTATTTTAATAACTCATGACCTAGGTGTTGTAGCCGACCTTGCACATAGAGTTGTAGTAATGTATGCAGGGAAAATAGTTGAAGAAGGTACATTAGATGATATATATTATAATCCACAACACCCTTATACATGGGGCTTGTTAAAATCAGTACCTAGATTAGATAGTAAAGGACAACGTCTTAATTCTATTGAAGGTTCACCGCCTGATTTATTAGATCCACCTAAAGGATGTCCATTTTATCCAAGGTGTCAATATGCGATGGAAGTATGTGTAGACCATTTTCCAGATAAAACTACAATATCACCAGAGCATAAGGTGTATTGCTGGTTAAAGCATTCGTTAGCTTCTAAGGTTGAAAATCAACTAGATGGAGGTGCGAAAAATGGACAAAAATAAAACAGATGTAATCTTAGAGGTGAAAAATCTTCAAAAGCATTTTAGCTTAGGGAATCAAGTAGTAAAAGCAGTAGATGGAGTATCCTTTAACATAAAAAGAGGAGAAACAATGGGACTAGTAGGCGAATCTGGTTGTGGTAAATCAACTACAGGTAGAACAATTATTCGTTTATATGAACCTACAAGTGGAGAAGTTATATTCAATGGAAAAGAAATAACAAAGCTCAAAAAACAAGAATTTAAAAAATTCTCTAGAGAGATGCAGATGATTTTTCAAGATCCATATGCTTCATTAAATCCTCGTATGACTGTTGGGGATATTATAGGTGAAGGAATAGATATTCATAATCTTTTTACAGGCAAGGATAGATTGGATCGTATTAATCAGTTGTTAGGCAAGGTTGGATTAAATAAGGAACACATTAATCGTTTTCCACATGAATTTAGTGGGGGGCAAAGGCAAAGAATAGGTATTGCAAGGGCATTAGCGGTTGAACCAGATTTTATTATTGCTGATGAACCGATTTCTGCACTTGATGTATCAATACAAGCCCAAGTTGTGAATCTATTACAAGATATACAAAAGGAAAGCAATCTAACTTATTTGTTTATTGCACATGATTTATCAATGGTTAAGCATATTAGTGATAGGGTAGGAGTTATGTATTTAGGACATCTAGTAGAGTTAACACATAGTTTAGGATTATATGATAATCCTTTGCATCCTTATACAGAAGCCTTATTATCTGCTATACCTATACCAGATCCTGAAACGGAACGTGCCCGTAAAAGAATTATTTTAGAAGGTGATGTTCCTAGTTCAACCCAACCACCAAGTGGATGTCCTTTTAGAACACGCTGTGCTAAGGTTATGCCAATTTGTTCAGAGGTAAGACCACAATTGGTCGAAATTGAGCCGGATCATTATGTATCTTGTCATCTATATAAGTAAATAAAACCCTTTGTTCTTGAAATGAACAGAGGGTTTTTTTATGAAGATTTATATACTAAAGTATTAACAATTACAAATTATGACGAATGCTAATTATACGAGTGAAAAATGCTATAAAATAAATAACAATACATAAGATTGAGCTATAAGAATAATTGAAACTACGAAAGGAGAATATAATAATATTTCTAAATAAAGTTCTTTTCTCTTATTTTTCTTTTGATAATATTTATCATCTTTTTCATTGCTCCAATGTAAATCATCGCTATATGGTTCATCATCACTTGGTTTAAAAAGAGTCTTTATACCTTTAACAAATATATTAAAAAAACCTGAACTAATAACAAATGTACTTGCACTAACAATAAATAGAAATAACCCAACTAAAAATATAATATTAATATAGCTAATAAGAATATTTGGTTGGAAGAAAGCCATAATTAAGCATATTAATGAAACAAATATTGAAAGAACTAACCTTCGCATCCATTTTTTTAAACTCATGATATCCATCCCTTACATATAAAAATGTAAAAACTGTATATATGATAACAAAATAATAAATATATTGCAAAGACAGTAATGATTAATAGCCAATATATATTAATAATTATAGCTTTTGTAATAGAAGTATAGTTAAGTAGTTAAAAAGCAGATTATTAAATATTATTATGTTATAATAAATATAAATAATAAGTATGATACTAGTTTGCTATTATCTTACTAAAAAAGAAGGATTTCATATTTAGTACAAGAAGTTATAAGTTAGTTATTATTGCTTAAGCTTGTTATTCATGAAACCAAATCTTTTTTAATACGTAAACATATTTATTGATTATAAAGGAGGAAAAAGAATGGATGAAAAAGTAATAGACATGAAACCAAATTTAGATAAGAAGTTCAGAGGGTACTTGATATTATTCATAATATTATTATTACTAGTAGTTACTGCTTACAGCTCATTTGTTATAGTTGAAGCGGGTCATATGGGAATTGTTGTACAATTAGGTGCTGTACAGCCAGTTGCTTTAGAAGAGGGGATACATCTTAAATTACCATTTGTTCAAGAAGTAGTTCCTGTAGAAGTACGTGTTCAAAAAGCTGAATCTCAACAAACGGCGGCTTCCAAAGATATGCAGATAGTTACCACTACTGTAGCAGTTAACTATCATCTTATACCAAACCAAGTACAAGATTTATATAAAAATGTTGGATTATCTTATAATGAACGAATAGTTGATCCTGCAATTGGTGAGGCTGTGAAGGCAGTTACTGCACAATATACAGCTGAAGAATTGATATCTAAGCGCCCAGAAGTAAGTGCTGGAATTAAAGAGTCGTTATCACTAAAATTATCAAATTATAACATGACTTTAGATGAGATTAACATTACAGAATTTAGATTTAGTGAAGAGTATAACAATGCTATTGAACAAAAACAAATTGCTGAGCAACAAGCATTAAAGGCTGAGCTTGACTTACAGAGAATTGAAATAGAAGCTAAGCAAACAATCGAAACTGCAAAAGCAGAAGCTGAAGCATTAAGATTACAAAAGGAAGTAATATCTCCTGATCTAATTGAGTTAAGAAAGATAGAAGCTGAAATGGCTGCAATTAAAAAATGGGATGGTATACTACCAAATGTTACAGGCGGCGCAATGCCATTTATAGATGTTGGTGGTTTAGAGTAAATATAGGGTAAAGAAATTGGACATTTTCAACAGCCTGAAACAGCTTTCTTAGGAAAGCTGTTTTTTTACATATTAAAACTATGATATGATAAATTTAATTATAAAATTTATATTTTTAAATGATGAATAACATGAGGTGGAGAAATGAGCAAATTAGTCTTAATAGATGGAAATAGCATTGCAAATAGGGCATTTTACGCTTTGCCGTTATTGGTTAATAAGCAAGGAGTATATACAAATTCAGTATATGGGTTTACACAAATGATATTAAAAATTATAAAAGATATTAAACCAGATTATATTCTGGTGGCTTTTGATGAAGGGAAAATAACCTTTAGACACAGGGATTATAAAGAATATAAAGGGAAAAGGCTTAAAACACCTTATGAATTATCTGAACAGTTTCCACTAATTAAGGAATTACTGGATACATTATCAATAAAGCATTTTGAATTGGAAGATTATGAAGCAGATGATATTATTGGTACTGTAGCAAACTATGCCGATAAAAGAGGTATAGATACAATTATATATACAGGTGATAAGGATCTACTTCAGTTAGTATCAGATAATGTATCTGTATATTTAACTCGAAAAGGAATAAGTGAAGTTGAGGCTTATGGTCCTAAGGAAATTAAAGAGAAATATAATCTATTTCCCAAACAAATTATCGATTTAAAAGGATTGATGGGAGACGCCTCTGATAATATACCTGGAGTTCTGGGAGTAGGGGAAAAAACAGCACTAAAGCTTCTCCATCAATTTAATTCCGTTGAAGAGCTTATGGATAATATTGATAAGGTTGTCGGGGAGAAATTAAAAGATAAGTTAACGGATAATAAAGAAAAAGCTATTTTAAGCAAACAATTAGCAACTATATATAGTAGTGTGCCTATGGAATTAAACCTTGATAATTATAAATTAGATGAACCTAACAATGAAAAAATATGTCAATTATTTACTAAACTAGAGTTTCATTCATTAATTGAACGTATGGGAATTGAGGACATTAATCAAGATGAAGGGATAAATGATTTTGAGCTTAATGTACAAATCTATCCAGATGTAGATATAGATGAATGGCAGAAAAAATTTAATAGCAGGAAGAATTTAGCACTACATATAGAGATAGATAATAAAAAAATACATTGCAAAGATATTTTAGGACTTGCAATATCTGATGGAAGAGAACAACTATTTGTATCTTTTGAGCAGCTTAAAGAATGGGATTGGCTAATACAGTGGATTGAAAATCAAGAAGCTCCAAAACTAGTATTTGATGGTAAGAAAGCAGAGATAGCTTTGTATTGGAATGGTATATTTTTAAAAGGTGTTGTTTCAGATTTACTATTAAGCAATTATCTTTTAAATCCATCTGATGGTGGTATTGAGTTATCAGAAATAGCTAAAAACAGTGGTTATAATGGATTGCAATCAGATGAAAATATTTATGGTAAAGGTGCAAAGTGGAAAGTTCCCGAAACACCTATCTTAATTAAATTATTAGGTATGAAGGCAAATGCAATATATGCTATATTACCATACATAGAGAAGAAATTATCAGAAAATAATCTAACTGAGTTGTTATATGATATTGAATTACCTTTGTCAAAAGTATTAGCTGATATGGAAAAAGAGGGTATTTTAATAGATATTAAACGTTTGAAGCAAATGAGTGTGGATATAACTCAAATATTAGATGGACTAAAAAATAAAATATACAAAAGCGCAGATACTGAATTTAATATTAACTCTCCAAAACAATTAGGAGTGGTACTTTTTGATAAGCTTCAATTACCAGTTATTAAAAAAACAAAGACTGGATATTCTACAGATGCAGATGTATTAGAAAAACTTGAACCTTACCATAGCATTATAGGAGAGATATTGCACTACAGACAACTTGGTAAATTACAATCAACATATATTGAAGGGCTCTTAAAAATGGTTGACCCAGTAACACATAAGATTCATACATCCTTTAATCAAGCAATTACTGCAACAGGAAGATTAAGCAGTACTGAACCAAACCTACAAAATATACCTATTAGACTTCATGAAGGAAGAAAGATAAGACAAGTTTTCATACCTACTGAGAAAGAATGGGAAATTCTATCAGCAGATTACTCACAAATTGAACTAAGAGTTTTAGCTCATATTGCTAATGATAAAAATTTGATTCAAGCATTTAACAATGACAAGGATATTCATACAAAAACAGCTATGGACATTTTTTCTGTAAAAGAAGAAGATGTTACACAGGCTATGAGAAGACATGCAAAGGCAGTGAATTTTGGGATAGTATATGGTATAAGTGATTATGGTCTATCACAAAATCTTAATATATCAAGAAAAGAAGCAGCAGAATTTATTGAGAAGTATTTTACAATTTATTCGTCAGTAAAAGTTTATACGAAAGATATTGTAGTGAAGGCAAGGGAAAATGGATATGTAAGTACATTATTAAATAGGAGAAGATATTTACCAGACATTAATAGTTCGAATTACAATATTAGAAGTTTTGCAGAAAGAACAGCTATTAATACTCCGATACAAGGGACTGCTGCAGATATAATAAAAATTGCAATGGTAAGGGTACATAGCAAAATAAAAGAAAAGAACTTAAATAGTATTTTGAAATTGCAAGTACATGATGAGTTGATATTTGAAGTTCCTCCAGATGAAATAGATTTAATGAAAAGTTTAGTTAAGGAGACAATGGAAGGTGCCTTAGAACTCAAGATACCGTTAAAAGTTGATATTAATTTGGGGAAAACTTGGTATGAAGCTAAGTAAAGGGGTTGTAGTATTGTGCCAGAACTTCCTGAAGTAGAAATAGTAAGAAGGTCATTAGAGAGTTTGATTGTTGGCAAAACAATTAAAAGTATTGAGGTCTTATATACCAGAATAATTAGGACACCATCTGATGTTGATCAATTTAAGTTGCTATTAGAAGGTCAAACACTTGGTGCAATAGGTAGAAAGGGAAAATATTTATTATTTAATTTTGACTCAGTAACTCTCGTTTCTCATCTTCGGATGGAAGGAAAGTATATATATAAAGATAAG
>CAZIGM010000041.1:0-14908 GCA_964538675.1 uncultured Bacillaceae bacterium
GCAATCATAAAAGCGAATTTTAAGTATATCATTATAGCATCAGAAACATTAAAAACGTTCCATTCAATATTTTCCATTGCTGGGCTTGCTCTAAAAAAATCTATTACAGGCTGAGTTACAAAAAAAAACCAATAATGAAAGTAACAATAAAAAATATTAAAATAGCAAATATTCTATGCCTTAACTCTTTAATATGACCAACTAATGACATTTTTCCTTTTTCAGTGCCCATTTTTATGCAATCCCCTTCTTTTCATTATATAGCCGAACTTTATTCAGGTGGAGTTTTTCACCTAAAGGTATAAGGGCAACTAAAATTTGCGCTGCGTTTAAACTTGCGTAAATCAAGTTTTCTTTAACTCCATCTGAATTCTAGCACTCGAGAGTACAAGTCACGCTATAATGCTAAAGCATTTAGTCGTGCTATGCACACAAGTAGTAACCCATAGTTGCTAATTCAAGAGCACAAGTGACGCTAAGACACTAAAGTGTCAAGTCGTCCTATGTGAGACTTATCCTAAATTCATTCTCCCCCACTTAACATAGCGAAACTTGGGAACTTTATTTCCTTAGTGAGACTTGTGCACTTTGTGTGTAAGTGGAGGTCTAATCATATCTGAATTAAATATTATTCTTCGTTTCTTTAATCATTATCTACTTTCTAATCATCAACATTATTTTTTAAATAATATACTAAAGTTTGTAACTCAACTGTCAAATCTATATTATGTACACGTATATTTGCTGGCGCAGTTAGTATTGAAGGTGTAAAATTTAAAATCCCTTTAACTCCAGCTTCTACAACCCTATCAGTCATCATTTGTGCAACATTAGCTGGAACAGTTAATATTGCAACTTCTACTCGAAATAATTTAACTACTTCTTCCAATTTTTCAATATTATAAACAGATATTCCCTCAATTTCATGATTTATTTTAGTTAAATCATTATCAAAAGCTGCAACTATCTTCATATTACGACTTCTGTAAAAATTATAATGAAGTAATGCTGTACCTAAATTACCTGCTCCAATAATTATTACATTAGTAATTTCATCATGTTTTAAAAAATCTCGCAAAAAGTTAAGTAAATAACTGACATTATAACCATAACCTTTTTTGCCTAATTCGCCAAGATAAGAAAAATCTCTTCTAATTGTGGCTGAATCAATTTGTAATTCTTTACTTAATTGGGTCGATGAAACCCTTTGTTTTCCCATCAAATGTAATTTCTCAAAATATCTATAATATAGAGGTAATCTTTTAGCTGTTACTTTTGGTATTTTATTTTCCTGTGTCATAAATTATCTTCTCCTAAACCTTGCTAAATGAATATTATTTGATATTTCTATATAATTATTACCACTACTAGAATTTGTTAATAAAGCCGAACTTTATTCAGATGGAGTTTTAACTCCACCTGAATTCTAGTACTCAAGAGTACAAGTGACGCTAAGACACTAAAGTGTCAAGTCGTCCTATGTGAGACTTATCCTAAATTCATTTTTTCCCACTTAACATAGCACGACTTAATGCTTTAGCATTATTGCGTGACTTGCACACTTTGTGTGTAAGTGGGAGTCTTATCATATCTGGATAAATAATGTCTGCTCATCTGTTACTATTTTATCTAGGGCATAATCATGGTCTAATATCGGCAAATCTTTTACTACCTGAAAATTAAAGGCAACCCCAATTTTGTACAAAGAGGTGTTACATTTTACAAGAAATCTATCATAATAACCTCCACCATAACCAATACGGTATCCGTTATAATCAAATACAACTCCCGGAATTAATACTACCTCAATATCTGTAATAGGAAAAGGCTTTTTTTTATGTATAACGGGCTCAAGTATCCCGAAATTCCCAATTTCTAATTCTTCCCAAGATCCTATTCTATAGAAACACATTTGTTTTGTAGTTGAATCTGTCTTTGGGACTAATACATTTTTATTCAAATACCAAGCTTTTTCTATAACCTTACGTATATCCACTTCACTTCTACTTGGAATATAAACTAATATATTTTTTGCATTTTGAAAATATAAACTATTTATTATCTTATTTGAAATTAAGTTTGAAAACTTCTTTGCATTATTCCTATCCAATTCATCTCTCAATTTAATAAATTTTTTTCTTATTTCATTTTTTCTTTTATAAATCTCATTATTAGACATTATTCGATTACTCCACTCTTAAAATTCTTGATTAATTAATATTAAATACTATACACTAAAAAATATTATAATAAAAATTATTTCTTAAAAATACATTAGGGGTGTCTTATTTGATTATTTTACAAACAATCGATGTAACAAAATCTTTCGGTATAGAAACTATTCTATCTGATATTAATATACAAATCCATACAAATGATTGTATAGGTTTGGTTGGACTAAATGGTGCTGGTAAGTCTACACTTGTAAAAATAATTACATCTAATATCCCTTATGATAATGGTGAAGTGCAATTTGCTAAGGATATTAGAATTGGCTACTTAGCACAAAATAGTGGGGTTAATACTGAAAATACTATATGGGATGAAATGAAACTTGTTTTTTCAAATTTTATAAACCAAGAAAAAATTATTAGAAATTTAGAAAAAAAAATGTCTGATCCTGCTTATTTAAATAATCCCAAAAAATATGAAAAATTAATGGACGAATATTCTAGGCTTACAGATTCATTTAAAGATTCTGGCGGATATTCATACGAGGCAAAAATAAGAGGAGTATTGCATGGCCTTGGTTTTAACAACATAGATTATTATTCTCAATATATAAAAACTTTGAGTGGTGGACAAAAAACAAGATTAGCTATGGCTAAATTATTACTAGAGGAACCTGAATTGCTAATTTTAGATGAACCAACAAATTATCTAGATATAGAAACACTAACCTGGTTAGAGAGTTATTTGAAATCATACGTAGGTGCTATTCTTATAGTTTCTCATGATCGATTCTTTCTCGATTCACTTGTCAATATAATCTATGAAATTGATAATACAAAGATATTTAAATATAGTGGGAACTATAGCCAATATATAGAACAAAAAAACTTCAATATAGAACAACAAATCGAACAATTCACAAAACAACAAAATGAAATAAAGAAATTAGAAGAATTTATTCAAAAAAATATTTCAAGAGCTTCTACAACACGTAGAGCTCAAAGCAAAAGAAAAGTTTTAGAAAAAATGGAGATAACAAAAAAACCAAGCAGATATAAAAATGCATCATTTTCTTTTAATACGGAATCACAAAGCGGAAAAAATGTTCTTATGGTAAGTAATTTAGCTATGAGTTTTAATAATAAAGTTGTATTTGATAAAGTATCCTTTAATATTAGTAAACAAGAAAGAGTTTCCCTTATTGGAGCAAATGGTACTGGTAAATCTACTTTATTAAAACTTATATATAATAAACTGGAACCTTCCTTTGGAGATATTGAATTTGGATCTAATATCAAAATAGGATATTATGATCAAGAACAAGAAAGTCTAAACCCAAGTAAAAGTATTATTAATGAGTTGTGGGATGTGTATCCCGACTTAACGGAGAATGAAATTAGAACAGTATTAGGAAACTTTTTATTTGTTAACGAAGAAGTTTATAAAAAAATCAGAAATTTAAGTGGTGGCGAAAAAGCTAGAGTTACCCTAGCAAAACTTATGTTAAAAAATGCGAATTTTTTGCTTTTAGATGAACCTACTAATCATCTAGATACTTATAGTAGAGAAGTATTAGAAAATGCTCTAATCGCATATACTGGAACAATTCTATTTGTGTCTCATGACAGATATTTCTTAAATCGTGTTTCAACAAGAACTATTGAGTTATCATCAT
This sequence comes from uncultured Bacillaceae bacterium, assembly GCA_964538675.1. Taxonomy (GTDB): domain Bacteria; phylum Bacillota; class Bacilli; order Tepidibacillales; family Tepidibacillaceae; genus CAZIGM01. The sequence goes on from CAZIGM010000041.1 coordinate 3,848, forward strand.
CAGGTATCACTAACTATCTTGGAAATTATGATTACTATTTAGAAAAAAAAGCTGAATTTGATGAAGATAAAAATTTGAACACCAGTAAAACTTCTGAAAAAAATGAAAATAATAGATATGCAAAGGAGCGAGAGATAAGAAATTACGAAAGGCAATTAAGTCGCAAATTAGAATCTATTGAAAACAAAATTCGTGATTTGGAAAAAGAAATTGTAGATATCGAAATGCAATTGACAAAACCAGAAGTATTCTCTGACCATAAAATTGCTTTTTCAAAAAATGAAGAATTAATTGGACTTAAAGAACAATTAAATAATCATATAAATATGTGGGAAAAAATACAAACGGAGTTAGAAAATTAATTTTCTAGCTCCGTTTGTATTTTTCAAATAATGCTAAATATAATAAAGGTATTACTAAATACAATATCATTGTTGATGCAGCCACAATACCAGAGTCATTAAAAAGAAGTGCAATAAAAGCACCTGTAATAATGCCATAAAAAGCATAAAAAATATTCTGATATTCTTTAATTAAGGTTTTTATACTATGTCTTGGTCTTATAAATAATATTCCTAGAGTAACTAGTGATGTAAGCATTACCTTGCTCCATATAGATACTCTAATTAATTTGTAATTCATTTGTAATTTTCTTTCTATCGTTTGAGAAACCATTGAGATATCACCATTAGATATTTGACTAATTGCTTTACCAATATGAGTTTGATTTTCTCCTAAATTTATTAAACTAATTATTATTAACATTGCTATTGTTGAAAAAATTATCGTAGAAAAGATAAAAATTTTCTTTTTCTGATATTGTAGATTTAAAAACTTATAATATGAAATTCCAGTTGCAAAGAGAGCAGCAATAGTACCTCCAAAATTTGTCCCTAAAGAAGGTGAAAAAAGTAATATAATAAGCCCAAGAAAAAGTCCAAAGGTAACGGCAATTGTTAGTTTGTTTTTTTTAATTTGAAGTAATGCACCCACAAATAATAATGTTGAACCAATATATACCCCCATATATTCATTACCAATTCCGTAATATCTTGCCCCAATAATTGGGTCATATCCTAAAAAAGATCTTTTCATTAAAGGACTACCTAACATTATATCCATAGAAATCGCAAAAAAAGTAATTGCCCCAATTATTAGAAATATATTATTTGGCTTAAAAAAATTTAATAATATACTAAAAATTAGTCCTGTTGCTAATATTAATAACAGATAGATGTACGGATTACTTGGTGTAAGATATGCGGTAAACAACATAATGATTGGTAGTAACAACATATTAATTAAAACAGTTTTTATCCAAAAGGATTTCCTCTTATAATTTTTTATCCAAAAAAAAGTCGCGATTATTAGAACAATAACCAGTAATAATATATAATTATATAAAACAGTTGATCTAAGGTTATAGATACTTGCTATATGATTTAGCTCATTTTGAAGATTTATTTTTGATTTTTGTATACGAATTTCTTCTCCTATCATTGTTGTAGGTTTATTATATATTCCTAAAAAGTTAAGAATGGTTGGAGCTACATCAATATTTGCTACAACACCTTCTCTTCTTGTTGTATTTGAAATTAATATATTCCCTTCATGTCCTTTTTTATATATCCAAATCGGTGCTAATAATTCTTTATTATTAATAGCTTCCTTGTTAACCATTGGTGATGCAACAATTAATGTTTGATTATCTTGCAAGTTAGTAAAAAAGTAGTTTATAAAGTCACCCATTTCCTTTAAAATTAGTTGTTTTGTATATATTTCTTGTCCAGCACTCATATATTCACTGAACTGTTCTAATCTGTATAAATCACCTAAATCAAAAACAGCTAAAGAAACATCTGTATCCATATCTTCTTGCCATCTTTTTAATAAATATGAATAATTAGTTTTTATTCCATAAGGTCTTGTATTATCCTTTTCCAAAGTATTAACCCCGACGTCACCATAACTAATACCTTTACTATTCATTGTAATTAAAGGAGCCATACGATTAATTTGAAATGAATCATTATTACCATAAACTCTATGATTATAGCCTGCTTCATGAAGAATGTTTCCTAAATTTCCAAATTCAAAACTAAACTTTTGTAAATTTCCTTTTATTAAACTATTAATTGGCAGAAAAATTATTGCATCATTATCATTACTTGTTATCTCATTCCCAGTTTGTTGAAAATATATATCTTTAGCCTCAAATTGATCTTTTTCTACAATTTCATTTGTCATGTAGGATTTACCCATTTCGTCATTTATACCTACACCTCGACACCCTCCACCTATTGTTAAATAACTATTATAATCTGTTCTACTTCCTGCAGAATTTATATTCATTGCACCTTTAGCTGAATTATTCTCAAGATTTTTAAATCCTGTTATATCTTTATATATGTCTTTGTCATTAAAAGAAAGCTGATTAATGACAACAAGAATAACTTGCTCTGTATTTTTATCATTATTGGCATAAGAAAAAGACGATCCTAATAAAATCGCCAATAACGGAACTATGAACCAATAAAATTTATGGTTCATAATAAAAACATCCTTCCGAAAATTATTTATTTATTTTAACCATTTTCTAAATTATCATTCACGGCTAACGAAAAAGACAAAATTACTATTGTACCTTTCCCAAGAACGCTTTTCATTTCCATATCCCCACCATGGTTTTTCATTATTTGAAAAGATACAGGTAAACCTAATCCAGTCCCCTTTTCTTTTGTTGTAAAAAATGGTTCAAAAATCTTATGTAACTTTTCTTCAGGTATACCTTCCCCTGTATCTTCAAATATTACTTCAATTACTTGTTTATCATTATTTATTCTCGTAAATACCTCTATCTCCCCACCATTTTTCATAGCTTGGAGAGCATTTGTCAACACATTAATAAAAACTTGTTTAATTTGTCTTTTATCCACTTCAATGTTTGGTAAATTTTTCTGAAAATTTGTCGTTATCGTTACGTTATTTAATGACGATTCAGAACTCATGAATAATATAGTTTCTTCTATTGTTTGTTCAATAGATATTAAGGATTTACTTGGGTTACTAGGTTTAGCTAGCAATAACATTTCTGTTATTATCTCATTAATATGAGTGATTTCCTCAAGAATAAGATTAATATACAATAATTTACTCTCATCAACTATCTTCTCCCCTAACAGTTGAATAAATCCCTGTATTGAGGTTAACGGATTTCTAATTTCATGTGCCGTACCAGCTGCAAGTTCACCGACTACTGCTAATTTATCAGCACGTTGCACTTGGTATGTTAATTCCTCTATTTCTGTAATATCTCTATATATCCCAATTGCTCCTATTTTATTATTATTCTCATCATGAATTATCTTTGTAGTTATCATTAAATATTTTTTCTTTCCCCCAGTAGTAATTTCTTTTTTTAAATTGTATTCTTTTCCCGTCTTCAAAGTTAATGTTAACCTAGTAAAGATTGATTTTGTTTTGATAAAAATATCGTCATATTTCTTACCCATAACCTCTTCTTCTTTATATCCCATCATTATTTCCGCACCATTATTAAAACCATTAATTATTCCGTCATTATCTACTCTAATTATTCCATCGGATATATGATCCAACATTACCTTCGCATGTTGTTCAACTTTTTTAAGTCTTTCTTGTTCAGACATATTTGTAAATGAACTTATTGTTCCCATAAAGTAATTTTGATTATCGTATAAAGGCTTGGTTGAAGTCATAACAGGTATTTCTTTTCCTTCTTTAGTAGGACAGAAACTCTCAAATCCAAAACAAGATTGACCGGATTGTAATGTCTTCCAAAAAATGCTATTTTTACCTTCCAATATTTTATCATCAGTAAAGGATTTAATTTCTTCCTTACTAAAGCCTGTAATTTGAATTACTCTTTTATTTATATATGCAATTTTGCCATATTCATCATAATAAATAATTCCTGATGGTAATCCATCTAATATTTTATATAGCATTTCTTGTTCACTAAAAAAATGTTTTTTCAAATCATTTACTGATTTTGTTATTTCATATAATGAATCATCGCTAATTGGTAAAAATTCATTATTTCTTTTTAATTTATTCACATTGTTTGCTAGTTTATGTATTTTATTATTCAAAAATCTTTTATAAACTAACAATGCAATTAAAATTATATAAACTGGTACCATATAACTTATTAGATAAGGTTGTATATTCCTTAATATTGTATCTTTTTGTTTGTAAGTATAAATAAGTCCATTTATTCCATTTTCTGTTTCAAAAGGCAGAACATACATTATACTACCATTAAAATTGTAGAAATTAGGTTCATTATACTCTTCAATATTAAATTGATTTAAATACTTTTGATTCAATTGATTATATACTTCTTGGCTCCCTAAATGAAATGCTGATTCTTTACTTTCTAAATTATAAATTCCTATTGTACTATTACTAAAACCATTTATAAGATAATTAAATAATATATTATCTAAATCATCAGAATAGTTTATATTGTTGAGCTTAGATTCCTCATTATTCAAGAAGATCAATTGAGGAGAAGAGTTTAATGATTTTTCAACAAACTCACTTCTTTCTAGAAGTATTTCTGCCAAAATTTTTTCGGATTGTTTGATATAATTATTATAAGTATTATAATTAACATAAGAAAAATAGGTTAATGAAAATAACATTATTAATGTAACAATAATTATCTTGTTTTTATAATAGTACCAATTTCGCACATAAATGCACTCTCCTATAAAGCCGAACTTTATTCAGGTGGAGTTTTTCACCTAAAGGTATAAGGGCAACTAAAATTTACGCTACGTTTAAACTTGCGTAAATCAAGTTTTCTTTAACTCCATCTGAATTCTAGTGAGACTTATCCTAAATTCATTCTCTCACACTTAACATAGCATGTAAGGAACTTTGTTCCCTTAGCGAGAATTTTGCACTTTGTGTAAGTGGGGGTCTTATCATAACAGGATAAAAACTATAATTTAACATATTTTCTCCATTTTTTTCTATATTCCTTTAAAAATGTGTAAATTGTTAAAATTTTTTCATATCTTTGCTGATATCTTGATTTAGTTGCATAAAAAAACCTACTTATAAAAAAGTAGGTTTCTAAAATATAGTTAAGTTAGTCTGCTAATGGTAAACTAGCCACACCATTTAAATCTAGCTTGCTCCATATTCGATTTATATAATAAAAGTATCCTGCACTACCAATCATTGCGGCATTATCTGTACATAATTCAATCAGAGGAACACTTAAATTAACATTTAATTTTTTACATTCCTTTTCCAATGTTTCTCTTAACCCTTGATTAGCTGCCACCCCCCCAGCAACAATCAAGTTACTAACCTGTTTATCTTTTATAGCTTGTATCGACTTCTTAACTAATACATCAATAACAGCCTCTTGAAAACTTGCAGCCATATCTTCAGTATGTATTATTTCATTTCTTTGTTCAGCATTATGAATAACATTTATTACAGCAGACTTTAGTCCGCTAAAACTGAAATCATATTTATTGTCCATTATAGCTCTTGGTAATGGTATATTCGCAATACCTTGCTTAGCAAGTCTGTCTATATGCGGACCTCCTGGATAAGGTAAGTTCAAGACCCTTGCTACTTTGTCAAAGGCTTCTCCTACTGCATCGTCTCTAGTTTGACCAAGAAGTTCAAAATCTAAATGGTCTTTCATGTAAATAAGTTCAGTATGCCCGCCTGATACTACTAAAGCTATTAATGGAAACTCTAATGGTTTTGTTAAATGATTAGCGTAAATATGTCCAGAAATATGATGAACGCCTATTAAAGGAATACCTAACAAAAAAGAAAGGGTTTTTGCAGCAGCAATCCCAACAAGTAAAGATCCTATTAAACCTGGTCCATACGTCACTGCAATAGCAGTAATTTCACTTTTTTTAAGATTCGCTTCATTTAGAGCCTCTTCAAGCAATATATTTATTACCTCTACATGTTTCCTTGAAGCTACTTCAGGTACAACACCGCCAAAAAGTTTATGTATTTCTATTTGTGAAGATATTACATTAGATAGAACTTCACTCCCATCTTTAACTATTGCCACTGACGTTTCATCACAACTGGTTTCAATAGCTAAGATATAAGCTGATTTCTGTAAACCATTTTCTTTGATATCCTCATATTTAAATTTAACTTTATGTTCCCAACTTGTCATTATAATTCCACCCACATAATTATTGCATCTTCAAAAGGATGAGAATAATAATTTGCTCTACATCCTTGTTCCTCAAAATTTAATTTATTATATAGATTAATGGCTACATGATTAGATGCCCTTACCTCTAATGTCATTCTTTTTGCACCTAATAGTTTAGCTATTCCCATCATATGCCTCATAGCTAACTCCCCTAATTTCACCCCTCTTGCTTTAGGATGAATAGCAACGTTAGTAATATGAGCTTCATCCATAATAATCCACATTCCTGTATAGCCAACCATTTCATCTTCCAATTCAATAACGCTATAGTATGCTAGAAGATTACTGGATAGTTCTTCAATGAATGTTTCTTTCGACCATGGTGATGAAAATGATTTTGTTTCTATCTCGAAAATTTTTCCTGCGTCTTCTACAGTAGCCTTTCTTATATTTAATTGTCCTTTTAACATAATCTTCGATTCCTTTATTTATTACTCAAATTTTTCTCTGCTTCAGCTAATTGTAAATATGAAGGAATAAAATTATAGACGTTCTCTTTATAATTATTATCATATTTTTCTTTAGCTATTAATCCAACTGTACTCGGACGGGGTATATTAAATATGATAGGACCAAATTTAACCAAATCATCAAATTGAAGCAATTGTTCATAATGCTTCTTTATATCATCACCAATAAATAGAACTTTTTCATTATTCTTTTGCAACATATTAAGCCAATCACTTAAAGAAATTATACAATCTTCTTGTATATTAATTAATTTGCTATCAATATTTTTATAAAGACCTGTGTATACTTGTCCTCTACGCGCATCAATAATCGGTGAAATTACACCCTCATAATATTTAAAAGAATAAGCCATAGCTTCAAGTGTAGATACACCTATCAAAGGAACCTTTAAAAACCACGCATAAGTTTTGGCTGTAGTTACTCCTATTCTAACACCTGTATATGAACCTGGACCTTTTGCAACAGCTACTAAGTCGATATCGTTTGGTTCCCAATCAACTTCATTAAACATCTGATCAACGGTTGGCATTAACATAATAGAGTGATTTATTTTTAGATTAGTCATTGTTTCTGCATAAATCTTTTCTTCACTCATCAATGCGATTCCCATAACTGATGTTGAAGTGTCAATAGCTAAAATCTTCATTTGAATTAAACTCCTCGCATATTTGCCTATATATATCACCATGAGGTTCAATAATTATTTCTCGTAAATTCTCATCAATTACCTCAATCCTAATATTTAATAAACATACAGGTAATATTTCTTGAATAATTGAGGGCCATTCAATCACTGTAATTCCATCTCCATAGAAAAATTCATCAAAATCGATATCGTTATAACCACTCTCTAATCTGTATACATCCATATGATATAAAGTAAACGTTCCGTAATACTCTTTAATAATCGTAAATGTAGGACTATTAACAACTTGCTTAATACCTAATCCTTTTGCTAAACCTTGTGTAAAGGTAGTTTTCCCTGCTCCTAAGTCACCTTCAAGAGTAACAACATTACCTGATATCAAGTACTTAGCTAATTTCTCCGCAAATTGTTGAGTATTTTGTGGACTTGATACTTTATAATTGTAACTTTTAGACATACTGCCATCCTTTTTCATTATTAAACAATTCCTTATTATCTATTTTTATCAATGCCAATCTAGCTAAATTATTATAGACACATTGTCAATATTTTTTTTACATCATTATATTCTAAACTTTTGTATCCTCCAATAGCTCTTCCACCAACCGCTTTCTTTGCCATTGTATCAATATATTCCTCACCTATATTGTAATATTTAAGACTTATTGGAGCACCTATTTCTTTGAAAAATTCACTTGTTTTTTCAATTCCTTCTAAAGCAATTTCCTTATCTGTTTTACCCGCTATTTCTACATCCCAAACTTTGATAGCATATCTTTTAAATTTATCTATTCCATCATCTAAAACATATCTCATCCAATTTGGAAAAATAATAGCTAGCCCTCCACCATGAGGTATATCATATATGGCACTTAACTCGTGTTCAATAGCATGTGAAGCCCAGTCACCTGCCATCCCCATTTTAATCATTCCATTTAAAGCCATTGTTCCACTTAATAATATATTTGATCTCGCTTCATAATCATCAGGTTTATTAATTACAGTTTGTGCATTATCAATTACTGTGCGAAGAACAGATTCACAAAGCTGATCTTGTAATAAGGTGTTTTTTGTATGACTAAAATATTGTTCAAATACATGTGCCATTATATCAACAATACCATTTATAGTGTGTTCTTTTGGTACTGTATAAGTATATGTAGGGTCTAATATTGAAAATTTGGGGTATAAAAATATACTTCCCGTTCCACGCTTTTCTTTAATATCCCAATTAGTAACTACTGAATTACCATTCATCTCTGTTCCAGTAGCAGCTAATGTCAGAATAGTCCCTAAAGGCAATGCTTCCTTAATTGTTTTTTTCCTAGTATAAAAATCCCATACATCACCCTCATACTTTGCACCAGCACAAATAGCTTTTGAAGCATCAATAACACTTCCTCCACCAATGGCTAAGACTATATCAACTTTTTTCTCTTTACATAGATCTATACCTTTTTTAACCGTATTTAAACGCGGATTGGGTTCTACACCATTTAATTCATAGATATTACATTTATCTTTTAATAAGGATACTGCTATATCAAACAGCCCATTTTTCTTAACACTACCTCCTCCCGTTACAATTAAGACATTCGTACCATATTTAGCTACTTCTTCTGCCAAATTACTTATTTGATCTTTACCAAAGAAAATTTTAGTAGGGTTGAAAAAAACAAAGTTATCCAAATAAATGCACCTCTTTATATTAATTATTTCAATAATATATTATAATATAAAACTTAGATTTTCCCTAATGATCCCTCATCATTCTTCCACCTCTTGCTTTTACCTTTTCAGTAACTGAAACCTTTTTAAAGCTTCTAATAGCTAATAAAAGAAAAACAATTCCAAAAAAGAATAACAAAAGTATTGAAATTACTGGGGTTACTACAAAATCTCCAAACTTAAATATAAGACCCATCTCTTCTAATATCTCCACAGGAATCTCTCCAGTATTTAAAGTAATATTTCTAAAAGCACTTACTGCATACGTTACCGGATTTATGTATACAAAAAATTGAAGCCAAGTTGGTAATAAAGAAACGGGAACAAATGCACCAGATAAAAACATCATTGGCATCATTAACATTTGTATTATCATCTGAAAACCCATTGTTGATTTTATTTTAGTTGCTAAAAATAAACCGAAGGACGATATTGCTATGGAGACAGCTACCATGCCAATAAAAAGACCTATTAGCATAATGATACTGTATTTCATACCAAACAATGGAGACACAACGATAATTATCATTGCTTGAATCACTGCTGATGTTGATCCACCCAATATTTTACCTATTGCAATACTAGCTCTACTAGCTGGTGACACTAAAAATTCTTTCATAAATCCCTCAGATTTGTCTTGAACTACACTTAAAGCATTTGAGAGTGAGGTCGAAAAAATTGTTATAGCTATAATTCCAGGTAACAAATATTGTATCTGTTCGACACCTAACATAGATGTGTCAAAATCCCCAAGAGCATAATTAAAAACAAATAACATCGCTAATGACATAACTAAAGAACTAATTATTCGTGCACGGTCTCTTATATAGTTTAAAAATTCTCTATACCAAACAATCCTAATATCTCTTAACATTTTTATCTAAACCTACTCTCTGATATTTCTTCCAGTTATATTCATAAATACACTATTTAATGTAGGACGATTTATCTCTAAATGAAATAATTCTAATTCATAATTCTTAATAAATTCTATTACAAATTTAGTCGGAGAATCTGTTATTTTTATAACTATATAGTCATTTTCTTGATATGTTTCATATGAATACTTTTTATTTAAATATGCAAGCGTATGATCAAGATCGTCACTTTTAAACTTTATTATATTCTCTGCCAATTGCTCTTTTAACTGTATCGGTGACCCATAAGCAACAATTTTACCATGATCTATTATTGCTATATTGTCACAAATCTCTGCTTCATCCATATAGTGTGTTGTTAAAAAGATTGTCATGTTTTTTTCTTTTTTTAATCTAAGCAAATATTCCCATATGTGTGCTCTTGTTTGTGGATCTAAACCAGTTGTTGGTTCATCTAAAAATAAAATCTTTGGATAATGAAGTAACCCTCTAGCTATCTCTAATCTTCTCTTCATTCCTCCGCTAAAGGTATGTACAAAATCTTTCTTTTTATCTTTTAATTCAACAATTTCTAATGCTTGATCTATTCTTTCCTCTATCACATCTTTTGGGACATCATATAAGCATGCGTGAATATATAAATTTTCTCTTGCTGTTAATTGTTCATCTAATGTTTTTTCTTGAAATATTATTCCTATTTTTTTTCTTACATCATCTTGCTCAGTATGAACATCTTTTCCGTCAATATATACTTCACCACTTGTTCTTCCAAGAATAGTACATAAAATATTTATTGTTGTACTCTTCCCAGCTCCATTAGGTCCTAAAAAACCAAATATTTCTCCTTCTTCGACATTAAAATTAATGCTGTCTACCGCTAAATTATCGCCATAATCTTTAACTAAATTTTTTACATTAATTATATTAGTCATTGTTTTATCACGCCCTTTTTTATAATATTTATATATTCCTTATACATCTTTATAGCATCTTCTCTTGATAAATTATTAATAATCTTACTCGTTATACAATCTTTCGACCGCACCATTAATAATTCTGAGTTCTACGTTAATAATTCTGAGTTCTACGTT
>CAZIGM010000042.1:0-14424 GCA_964538675.1 uncultured Bacillaceae bacterium
TAAGGATATGCAAGATATTGAGTTTACAATTGAAAAAGGAAAACTATTTCTATTACAAACAAGAAATGGGAAAAGAACTGCTCAGTCCGCAGTTAAAATTGCAGTTTCCTTTGTTCATGAAGGGATAATAGATAAAGAAACAGCTCTATTAAGAGTTGACCCAGATCATCTAGACAAGTTACTACATAGACAAATAGATACATCTGTAAAATTAGAAGTAATTGCTAAGGGATTACCTGCTTCTCCAGGTGCTGCTACTGGAAAAATAACATTTACTGCAGATGATGCAGAAAAAATGAATTCTCTTGGTGAAAAAGTTGTCTTGGTTAGAACAGAAACAACACCGGAAGATATTCATGGAATGGTTGCTGCTCAAGGAATATTAACAAGCAGAGGTGGAATGACTAGTCATGCTGCTGTTGTAGCTAGAGGTATGGGAAAACCTTGTATTACTGGGTGCGAATCATTAAAACTAGACATGAAGAAAAAAGAAGCTCATCTAGAAAATGGTTTGGTTTTAAAAGAAGGTGATGTTATCTCTTTTGATGGTAGCTCAGGCAAAGTTGTTTTAGGCGAAGTTAAGATGATAGAACCCCAGTTATCAGCTGAATTTAAAGAATTACTGGAATGGGCAGACGAAGTTAAGAAAATAGATGTCCGTTCTAATGCGGACAATCCAATTGATGCTAAGAAGTCTAAAGAATTTGGTGCTTGTGGTATAGGACTTTGTAGAACTGAACATATGTTTATGGATCCTAAAAGGATTCCTATAGTTCAGGAAATGATTCTAGCTGAGGATATTGAAGAAAGAAAAGAAGCTCTAGTTAAATTATTACCAATGCAACAAGGAGATTTCAAGGGCATTTTAAAAGAAATGAGTGGATTTCCTGTTACTATTCGTTTATTAGATCCTCCTTTACATGAATTTTTGCCTAATGCAGAGGAATTAGTAGTTGATATAACTAAACTGAAATATGAAGGCGCTAGTGAAGATGTTATTCAGGAAAAAGAACATCTATTAAGAAAAGTTAGAAACTTGTCTGAGTTTAACCCAATGCTTGGACATCGTGGTTGTCGTCTAGGAATAACATTTCCAGAAATTTATGCAATGCAAGCAGAAGCTATTTTTAATGCTACTATTGAATTAGCTAAAGAAAATATAATAGTGGAACCAGAAGTAATGATTCCATTAGTTGGTCATGTAAATGAGTTAAAGCTTATGAAAGATTTAGTAATTGAAGTTGCTGAGAAAGTAAAAACGGATAAAAAGACTGACTTTAATTATAAAATCGGTACAATGATAGAGATTCCTCGTGCAGCTTTAACTGCAGATAAAATTGCAGAACATGCAGAGTTTTTCTCTTTTGGTACAAATGATTTAACACAAACTACTTTTGGATTTAGTAGAGACGATGCAGAAGGAAAATTTCTTCATTATTACATTGATCATAAAATTCTTCCAGAAAATCCATTTGTCTCAATCGATGAAAAAGGCGTAGGTAAATTGATTGAGATGGGAACTAAACTAGGCAGAACTACTAAACCAGATCTAAAAGTAGGAATATGCGGCGAACATGGAGGAGAAGCGAAATCTATTGAGTTTGTATATAAAAATGATTTTAATTATGTAAGTTGCTCACCTTATAGAGTTCCTCTAGCAAGACTTGCTGCAGCACAAGCAACAATAAAAAATTAGTGATTTAGGTTGTATAATTTTCAAATAATACGTAACCTAACTAAAATTATTATTATTGCTTCCACAAAGTATATTTTTATTGAAGTCACTATAATATATAAAGACCGATGGGCACCTCCATCGGTCTAATCTTATTACTTAACAATTTTGAATAATTAAGATATAATATTTAATGTTTTCTAAAATATGAACTAAGCTTCGACAATTTATGACGAGAAGGAAATAAGAATTGAGTGTAGAATACCTTATAGTAGAAATTATCTAAGCAAATATAGATGTAGATAAGGAAGAAATTTGTCGAAAAACTGAGAATATTTTTATTATCTTAGCAGGAAAATTGAAATAAAATGGAGAATGTAATGAAACTGAAGGTGTTATTATGTCATCGAAATATATTCCTGATGAAGTTGTAAACAATATAAGGCGTAATTCAGATATTACTGATGTTGTTGGGCAGTATGTACAATTGAAGAAAAGTGGGCGTAACTTTTTTGGATTATGTCCATTTCATTCTGAAAAAACCCCATCTTTTTCAGTATCACCTGATAAACAGATATATTATTGCTTTGGCTGTGGGTCTGGCGGGGATGTAATTCGCTTTATGATGAATATTGAAGGTCTTGATTTTATTGAAGCTGTTTCACATTTAGCCAAGGAATCAGGATTAGATATGCCTCAGATGGATAAATATTTCACGTCAGAACCTAAAGATCAACAAAGAACAGATATGTTAGAGGCATATAGTTTGACAAGTAAATTATATCATTACTTACTTCTTGAGACAGAGCAGGGGCAAAAAGCAGTTCAATATTTAGCAAAAAGAGGATTTACAAGAGAGGATATCGAAATTTTCAATATTGGGTATTCTCCAAAATCAATAGATACATTGAACAGTTTTTTACTAAAAAGAGGATTTTCATTGGAATTGCTAGAACAAGCTGGATTAATTTCAAAATCGAATGATGGACGCACCTTTGATCGCTTTAGAGACAGAATAATTTTTCCTATTGCTGATATACAAGGAAGAGTGGTAGCATTTGGTGGACGAGTTTTAGACAATAGTCAACCTAAATATTTAAATAGCCCAGAAACAAAAGTCTTTAATAAGAGTAAAATATTATACAACTTAAATATAGCGAAGAAAGAGATTAGAAAGAATGGACGAGTTATTCTCTTCGAGGGTTATATTGATACTATTGCAGCATGGAAGGCTGGAATCTATTACGGCGTAGCATCACTTGGAACTTCTTTAACAGAACAACAGGCATTGATTTTAAAGAGATATGCTGATGAAATATTTATTAGTTATGATTCTGATACAGCAGGACAGCAGGCTACTTTAAGGGCAATAGATGTATTAACTAAAGTAGGTTGTAAAATTAGAATAGTTCAATTACCACAAGGATATGATCCAGATGATTACATATCTGAATTTGGAACTGAGTCTTTTAAAAATAATATTATTGAACAAGCATTAACTATTACAGGTTTCAAGTTAAACTATATGCGTAAAGAATATAACCTAAAGGATGAAGCAGGGAAATTAGATTACTTAAATAAGGCATTAGAAATAATATCTGATTTGATGCATGCTGTTGAACGTGACCATTATCTAAAATTACTTGCTAATGAGTTTCAGGTATCATTGGACTCTTTGAAAATTGATTTTAATCAAATATTGAGAGAGAAAAGAAATAAAAACAATTCAACTAGGGATAATCTTACTACTAAGTGGAATAATATTATAAATAATGGTAACGAATTTGGCAAACAGAAAATACTTTACCCTGCTTATTATAATGCAGAAAGAAATTTAATATATTTAATGATGAGAAGTGCAGAAATAACAAAAAAAATTCAAGATGAAGTAGGAAGCGGTTTCCATGTTGATAATTTTGCTGTATTAGCAGCTTATTTATACTCTTATTTTAATAAAGGATATGAACCAGAAATCAACCGATTTATCTCTTTTATCGAGGATGAAAAATATAGTCAATTAGCTGCAAAAATTGGAATGATGGACATAAATGATGACGTCTCACATAATGAATTAAACGACTATATAATACAAGTAAAAAGCTATGATATAGAAATTGATATAAAGAGAAAAAGAGAAGAGCAAATTAAGGCAGAGCGCAACAATGATATTGCTAGATCATTAGAAATAGGGCAAGAAATAATTAATTTACGAAATCAACGCAAAAAAGGAAGGAATTAATTATTTTAGGGAAGGAGGTTTTGGATAATGGCATATAACGAGAACCAAAAAGTAGATATTGAAGTAACATTAGAACAAGTAAAAGAGCAAATAATTGAAAAAAGTAAAAAAACAAATACTATTTCTTATAAAGAGATAATGGAAAAATTATCTACATTTGATCAGGATCCTGAGCAGATTGACGATTTTTTTGATTATTTAAATGATCAGGGGATTGAAGTATTAAATGAATCAGAAGACGAAGCGTTTTCAAATAATAACGAGGAAGAATTAGGAAACATTAATCTTGAGGAATTTGACATACCAGGAATAAAAATAAATGACCCTGTTAGGATGTATTTAAAGGAAATAGGACGTGTACCGCTTTTATCAGCCGCTGAAGAAATAGAGCTTGCTAAACGTATAGAAAACGGTGATGAGGTAGCTAAAAGATCTTTAGCAGAAGCAAATTTGCGTTTAGTAGTTAGTATAGCTAAAAGATATGTTGGTAGAGGAATGTTATTTTTAGACTTGATTCAAGAAGGGAATATGGGTCTAATAAAAGCTGTAGAAAAGTTTGATTATAGAAAAGGCTATAAATTCAGTACCTATGCTACTTGGTGGATAAGGCAAGCAATAACGAGGGCGATAGCTGACCAAGCTAGAACTATACGCATACCAGTTCATATGGTTGAAACAATTAATAAATTAATAAGGGTTTCCAGACAACTACTTCAAGATTTGGGAAGGGAACCAACTCCAGAAGAAATTGCTTTTGAAATGGACCTTAGTACCGAAAAGGTACGAGAAATCATGAAGATTGCTCAAGAGCCCGTTTCATTAGAAACCCCAATTGGTGAAGAAGATGATTCACATCTTGGAGATTTTATCGAGGACCAAGATGCTCTTGCACCTTCTGACGCAGCAGCGTATGAATTATTAAAAGAACAATTAGAAGATGTACTTGACACTTTAACTGAAAGAGAAGAAAATGTTTTACGTTTACGGTTTGGACTAGATGATGGTAGAACTAGAACACTTGAAGAAGTAGGTAAAGTTTTTGGGGTGACGAGAGAAAGAATTCGTCAAATTGAAGCAAAAGCTTTACGTAAATTACGTCATCCAAGTCGTAGTAAACGATTAAAAGATTTTTTAGAGTAGACCTGCAATATATGTAGGTCATTTTTTTTTAATACTTTATGTTTACGTTTTCATTTTACAACTTTTTGATAAGCGATGCAAATTTTTGGATAATTTTTTTTTTGCAATACATTTTAATGATATATATAATAAGTAATTGAAAAATCATATTAGTATGTTCTTATGAAAGAAAAGGAGTAAGGATGGACGAGATTAAATTATCAAGACGCTTACTGAAAATTTCGGATTATGTGCCATACGACAAAGTTATTGTGGATATTGGATCTGACCACGGATTACTAGTTAGCTATCTAATTAAAAAAGGAATTTCTATATTTGCAATTGCAGGTGAAGTAAATGAAGGACCTTTGTTAGCTACTAAAAAACAAATAACTAATCTAAATTTAGAGGATAGAGTTTCTGTTAGAAAAGGGAATGGATTAGAAGTTATTAAAGATAAAGAAAAAGTTGATATAATAGTTATTGCTGGTATGGGTGGAGCATTAATAACTGATATTTTGGATAAAGGAAAAGAGAAGTTGAATAATATTGAAAGACTAATTCTACAACCTAATATTGGAGAAGAAGATGTTAGGAAATGGCTCGATGATAACCGTTGGAATATTATAGATGAAGAAATATTAAAAGAGAATGGTAAGATATATGAAATAATTGTGGCTGAACAAAGGAGAGGCAAGAATGATCCCGTTTATGAAATTCAGTTAAAAGATATATTCCCAAAAGGTAAGGAGGATCTTTATAAAGTTGGTCCAATCTTATTTCAAAAAAGATCTGATGTTTTAATTGAAAAATGGATTTTAGAGTTAAAAAAAATAGGATATGTACTAGAACAAATAGAAAAATCTAATATTGAGAGTGAAAAAAAAATTAAGAAACAAGAATTTTATTTTCAATATCAGTGGGTAAATGAGGTGATTAAATGTCTGCAACAGGACAACACATTATACAAATATTTGAACAACTAGCACCGAAATATTTAGCAATTCCAGATGATAAAATCGGCTTACAATTAGGTACTTTAAATAAAGACATTAATAAAATTATGTTGACATTAGATGTATTAGAAAGTGTTGTTGATGAAGCTATTGAGAAAGAAATTGATCTAATTATTTCACATCATCCCATTATTTTTAAACCTTTAAAGAATTTACGGACAGATTTACCGCAAGGCCGTATGTATGAAAAGCTTATAAAAAACGATATTTCAGTTTATGTAGCTCATACTAATTTAGATATCGCTTTAGGTGGGGTAAATGATGTTCTTGTTAAGAAGATAGGTTTAGAAAAAGTGGATAATTTAGATATTAATTATATAGAAAATTACCAAAAACTCGTAGTTTTTGTACCTAGTACTCATCAGAAAAATGTATTTGAGACTATATCTAATAATGGTGCTGGATGGATTGGCAATTATAGTCATTGTACTTTTAATATTAATGGTGTAGGTACATTTAAACCATTGGAGAATTCTAAACCATTTATTGGAGAACAAGGGAAAATCGAAAATGTTGAAGAGGTAAGGATAGAGACAGTCATACCAGAAAATAGAAAAAATCAAATAATAAGTGCCATGTTAAAAGCTCATCCTTATGATGAAGTAGCTTATGATGTTTATCCTTTAGAAATTAAAGGTAAAAAATATGGTATTGGACGCATAGGAACTATATCTGAACCTAAATCACTTAATGAATTTGCGCAATTTTTAAAAAAACAATTAAATCTAGAGGGAATTAGAGTTGTTGGTAATTTAAATAAATTGATAAAGAAGGTTGCAATTGTTGGCGGAGATGGTGATGGCTATGTTAATAAGGCTTCATTTGCTGGTGTAGATGTACTTGTAACAGGAGATATATATTATCATACTGCACATGATGCAATGAACAATAATTTTGCTATAATTGATGTAGGTCATTATGTTGAAAAAAATGTGTTTGAGAATGTTAAATCGTTCTTAGATGAAGAAATCAATAGTAAAGATTTACAAATTGAAGTGATGATTTCGGAAGTTAATACCAATCCATTTAAATTCCTATAGAAATATTGTTTTTGTGTCATAATATTTAATAATAATATTTTTTATTTTAGTAATTACATTATTAGAGTTATTGATTTGTAAAGTTTAAAGATGATTATATGGAAGTACTTAACTTATAAGTTAATATGTTGTTATTGAATAATTATATATATTTTGATATAGTATTAATGTTGTGATTAAATTATTAATAATATAGAAAGTAAGCTGGGTAATCGCTGGTGGTTATTCGAAAGATACCACGAGAGGAAAGTCCGAGCTCCATAGAGCAGGATGCTGGATAACGTCCAGTCAGAGTGATTTGAAGGATAGTGCCACAGAAATGGACAGCCTATGTACCTTATTGGTGCAGGTGATGGTGCAACCGTGGTGTAAGAGACCACGAGTGAATATGGTGACATATTTGCTGGTAAACCCCATCTGGTGCAAGACCTTATAGGAATGCGTATAGAGTAGCTCGCTCTGCATTCGGGTTGGTCGCTTGAGTCACTTAGTAATAGGTGACCTAGATAGATGATTACCACTTCAATAGTGGGAGCATTATGCGTTTTACCACTGAAGAACAGAACTCGGCTTATAGGCTTACTTTCTTTATTTATATATTATTGAAGTACATCCATTTCTTGTGGATGTTTTTTCATATATACATATTCACATGAAATATTCTCTTTTTTGACACAAAAATAACACAAAATTAAGTGAATTATATTGTATAATACCAACTGCTAGTAAAAATTTTAACCTAGGTGATAACATGAAGAGAAAAAAAGTATTAATTATACTTGTACTGATTATTTCAATTACTTTATCACTATCAGAATATGTACATGTGAAAAATTATTATAATAGTATTGAAAATAACAAAAATGAGATTATACAGAAAAACATCAATTATTATAATACGATAATTTATATGTATAGAACTCTAGCAAGAATATGTTTTGAAGAGGCTATTAATAACAATCAAGAAGTATTAGATATTATAGATAAGGCAAATAATGTTGATGAAGAAGAAAGAGCGGTTTTAAGGGAAAGATTGATATATATATTAAATCCTACTTATAATAATGCAGTCGAAACTGATTTCAGACAATTTCAGTTTCTTTTAGTAGATTGCACAAGTTTTCTGAGGATGCATGCACAGAACATATATGGGGAAAATTTAAAGGAAGTTAGAGACACTTTTCGTATTGCGATTGAAGAACAGAAGTATGTTGAAGGATTTGAGGAAGATATAATTTATAATGGATATAGATTTGTATTTCCATTATTTAATGAAAATAGATTAATTGGAGCTGCGGAAACAAGTATTTCTTACGGGGGAGTTATAAAATCTTTAGATAATTTATTCGGAACAAAAGGTCTATTTATTATAAAGAAAGAAACAATTTATGAAAAGGTGCTTGATGAGAATTTAGATAATTACGTTCAATGTAAAGTATTAGAAGATTATTACTGTGATCGTGAAATTTATGAATATTTATATTATGATGGTGATAATATTGATTTATTAGATGAAATAAATGAGACAGTAAAAGAAGACGTAGCTATATTAGAAAAGACAAGTAATAATTTTGTTGTTAACACAAAAATAGATGGCGATTACTATTCTGTTGTTTATTTAGCAATAGAGAATATAAATGAAGAAAAAAATGCATATCTTGTTTTTTATGAAAAAAATCCTGCTTTAATTAATTATGAAAATAAATTACTTACAAACAGTCTCATTATAATTTTCTTATGGATAGTTGTTTTAGCTGTATATTTTCTGTTAAGCTGGACTAATAAAAAAGTTGAAATTCTTATTGGTACTGATAACCTGACTAAAACTTATAATCGAACTAAGTTTTATGAAATAATCGGTATGGAATTGAAAAGAAAAGAGAGATTTGATAATAATATTTCGCTAATCATGTATGATATTGATTACTTTAAAAGAATTAATGATAAATATGGTCACAATAAAGGTGATTCTGTTTTAAAAGAGATAACACAATTAATTAAGGTTAATATTAGACAAATAGATTATCTGTTTAGATGGGGTGGAGAAGAATTTATAATCGTTTTACCACATACTAAATTATTAGATGCTGTTGAAGCTGCAGAAAAACTAAGGAAAAAAATTGAAAAATTTAACTTTCAGCTAGATGGCTTGGAGAAAGTAACCGTAAGCTTTGGTGTTGTTGAATTTAACACAAATGAATCTATTGATGATTTAATTAATAGAGTAGATGAACTATTATATGAAGCAAAAAGATCTGGAAGAAATCAAGTTAAGTACTAGAGGTTATGTAAGAGTATTAATAAAGAATAGAAACCCCGTGTTAAAAAATACGGGGTTTGTTATATATTTATATGTAATATTTTTTTATTAGTGATACAATAATATATAAAATATTTTATTTAAACAAAGCAAGAAAACTCCATCTAAAACTATTTTAGGTGGTGATGAATTGATCTTGCTAATTAGTTGAATTGATATTTAAAGATGGTGAGCTAGTTTACACGTTACCAACTTTAGATAGAATAAGAAATAGAGTAAAAGAAGAGCTCAACACATTATCTAAAGAGAATAAGAGATTAAATAATCCTCATATATATAATGTGGATTTATAAAAAGAATTATGGAATTTAAAAAATAGTTTGATTATAGAACAAAAAAC
Organism: uncultured Bacillaceae bacterium; assembly: GCA_964538675.1. GTDB lineage: Bacteria > Bacillota > Bacilli > Tepidibacillales > Tepidibacillaceae > CAZIGM01. The sequence continues at coordinate 9,750 of CAZIGM010000042.1, forward strand.
AGATGTTTGATTGTATTTAGGGGGAGATTAAACTAGATGGAATGGATAACATATATAATTTTAGGATTAATTCAGGGGATTACTGAATGGTTGCCAATTAGTAGCAGTGGACACTTAGTGATTTTTGAAGAATTATTTGGTGTTGAAATTCCTGGATTATCCTTTGAGGTTTTATTAAATTTTGCAACATTTTTAGCTTTAATTTTTGTTTTTAGAAATGAGTTAATCAATTTAATTATTGGTTTTTTCCGCTATATTATTAATAAAACAGAAAGTAATCGAAACGATTTTCTTTTTGGAATATATCTTATTATAGGTATTTTACCAGTTACAATATTGGGACTTTTATTTGAAGATTATATTGAAAATAGTTTAAAGTCATTAACTACTGTAGCTGTAGCATTAATTATTACTGGTTTAGGACTTTATTATATTTCTAAAATAGAAGGGGTTAGAAAAAAGCTTAATTTAAGCGATGCGTTATGGGTAGGCCTTTTTCAAGCTATTGCCTTAATCCCTGGTATAAGCAGATCTGGAGCTACAATATTTGCATCATTATATAGAAAATTAGATAAAGAACTCGCAATAAAATACTCGTTTTTTTTAGCAATTCCAGTAAGTATAGGAACTATGTTACTTAAAATTGATGATTTGGTTCAACAATTAACAGTTACCAATCTATTTAACTATTCTTTAGCTTTTATTGTTTCGTTAATTTCAGCAATATTTGCAATAAAGTGGTTTATAGGCATTATAAACAGAGGCAAATTAATATATTTTACATATTACTGTGTGATGGTTGGAGGTTTAGTTCTTCTATATCAAATCATAGTATAATAACATTAAGGAGTTAACACAATGATATTATTTAATAATTATCCATTAATTTCGGCTTTAGTTGCAATTAACTTTGCACAATTATTAAAATTTCCCTTGAATATTTTAATAAATCATAAGATTGAACCAATGATAATCTTTAGCAATGGTGGGATGCCTAGCTCTCATTCAGCATTTGTCACAGCACTAACTGTTGCTTTGGGAATTGAATATGGAGTTGATTCACCGTATTTTGCAATATCGTTTGTATTTGCTGTAATAACAATGTGGGATGCGGCTGGTATACGCTATCAAGCTTCAAAACATGCTCAAATTCTTAACATATTAATAAAGGATTTTCAACTATTAGTAGAGCAAGTAAAATATAAGACGAGTGGTTCAAATGAAATTACTGAATCTCCATTGAAAGAACTTCTAGGACATAAACCTACAGAAGTTATGTTTGGTTCTCTATTAGGTGTAGTTATAGCTTTTATTGTTCAGATATGGTATTGAGTATTATTTTTCCTTCTTATGCAAATAATAAATAATATTATTTGTTATGGAGGAGAATACTTGTGTTTGATGGTTTACATATTTTGAAAATGTCTGCCATTGGTTTATCAATAATGGCTTTTGGGGTAGTTTGTGGACAAAAGATTGCACCTGCACAAGCAACTGAGCAAGTAACCAAGGAAAACATAATTACTCAAGCTTCTATTGATTATTTTACCTATATTAATGGTTTAAATATGTTGTCAGTTGAGGAGATAAAAGATGATATAGATGATTATTATATAATTGATATTCGTAGAGCTATAGATTATGAAAAAGAACATATTATAGGTGCAGTAAATATTATAATGCCAGAAATAGGTAAAGCTATTCCGAAACTGCCTAAAGATAAAGCACTATTAATAGTATGTTATACAGGGGAATGGGCATCACAAGTTGTAGGTGTTTTAAGATTGGTTGGGTTTGATGCAAGAGTTTTACAAGGTGGTTATGCCGAGTGGCAAAATCACAAACAATTATTAATTGAATAATTTAATATAATTAGATAAAATGAGCTATATTAATAGTTCATTTTTTTTATATAGATAGGAGAATACAGATATGGAAATTAATTATATCAATGAAAGAAATATTATAATAAGTTTTCCTGAGTTTGAAACAAATATTTTTATTATTTATGGCGAAAAGTATACGTATATTTGTGACACTTTTTTAGGCCCAGAATCAATGAATAAAGTAAAAGATATGATAATAAAAGATAAGAGGGAACAACCTATTATCGTGTTTAATTCTCATCGTGATTGGGATCATGTGTGGGGAAACTGTGCTTTTGAGAATTCCACTATTATTGCCCATTATAAGTGTAGAGAATACTTAGAAAAACATTTTCTTGAAGATTTAGAGAAGAAAAGTCATTTTGCTAAAGGAAAGGTGTTACCTTGTTATCCAAACTTATTATTTACTGATAGAATACTTTTTCCTGATGACGATATAGAATTCTTTTATACTCCAGGACATACAGAAGATTCATCTTCTTGTTATGATAGAAAGACAAAGACCTTATTTGTAGGAGATAATGTCGAGCCTCTAATACCTATTATTCAAAACAAAGATTTAAAAAGCTATATTAATACATTAAAAAAATATATAGATATACAACCAGAAGTGATTATAACCGGTCATGGTAAAGATGGTACAATGAATTTGTTAAATTCAAATCTAAATTATTTAGAAAAATTAGATAGTGGCGAGGACATAGGTAATCTTGTTACTGATGAAAAGATTATAAAAATACATAAAACGAATATTAGTAGACTACTGTAATCTACACGTGTCAATATATATTAATATTTAAATAAAGATTATTTAAATAGAGTGTGCCAATAGGTACATTCTTTTTGTTATATGTAAGGAAACCTAACATGATTAAACAATTGTTATTTAGAATTATAAAATAAAATTAATCTATTTAGTAAAATTAATTTGAAATGTTTAAAATAGTTAGTGAAAACGGTTTAATTATGAGAAAACGCGAGAAAATGTGCATGTAATATAAACTAACATCACTTGATAAAATATATAACATAAATTAATATTATTTTAAATTAAATTTTGAAGGAGGTAAATATGTTAAAAATTGAATCGATTATAAGAATAGAAAAATTAGAAGATATAAAAAAAGTATTAAGTAAACTAGGTGTAAAAGGTATGACCGTTACAGAAGTTGAGGGAGTGGGTAAACAGCGTGCTGAAGCAATGTATTATAGAGGGCAGCAATTTACCATCGAGCTATTACCTAAAATTAAAATTGAAGTTGTTATCGCTGATTCTATGAAAGAAGTAGTCGTTGAAGAAATTATTAATATCTCAAAAACAGGTCATGTAGGAGATGGTAAGATATTTATTTCGCCAGTAAGTGAAGTTTATAGGATAAGAACAGGTGAAACAGGAGAAAATGCACTATAAAAATAAGGGAGGTTTTAATATGAGTTTGACAATATCTTTAGATACTTTATTAGTACTTATATCTACTGCTCTAGTGTTTCTTATGCATGCAGGATTTACGATGGTAGAGGTGGGTTTTAATAGAGAGAAGAATGCATTAAATATTACAATGAAAAATTTCTTTGTTATTGCTTTAGGTCCAATAATTTTTTATTTAGTAGGTTTTGGCTTAATGTTTGGTAAAGATTTGGGTGGATTAATAGGTTCGTCTGGTTTTTTGTTAACTAATTATAGCAATGATTTAGGCATACCTATTTTGGCTTTTTTCTCTTTTCAAGCGGTTTTCGCAGCAACGAGTGGTACGATTGTATCAGGTGCTGTTGCTGAAAGGATAAAGTTTCACTCTTTTGCTATTTTTTCAGCAGTATTGCTAATGGCTATTTATCCAATTGTAGGACATTGGGTCTGGGGTGGTGGTTGGTTAGCACGATTAGGTTTTATTGATTTTGCAGGCTCGACAGTTGTACATTCTGTTGGTGGTTGGGCTGCGCTTGTTGGTGCTTACTTATTAGGACCTAGAATAGGTAAGTATGTAGGAGACACTGTTAAGGCAATTCCTGGGCATAATATTCCCTTTGGAGCAATTGGCGTTTTATTTCTTTGGTTTGGGTGGTTTGGATTTAATACTGGGAGTGCTTTAACTGCTAGTGACGTGCATCTTGCAGATATTTTCACAGTTACTTTGTTAGGAGGAGCTGCAGGAGTTATTTCTACTATTGTTCTTACTTATATTAGATATAAAAAACCAGATGTGAGTTTGAGCTTAAATGGTGCCTTAATCGGATTAGTATCAATTACTGCAGGTGCTTCATTATTCTCACCTCTAGGTGCAATAATAGTTGGACTTATATCAGGCATAGTTTTAGTATTTTCAGTAGAATTTTTTGATAAGATAAAAATTGATGATCCAGTTGGGGCAATAAGCGTTCACGGGTTTGGAGGTATTTTTGGAACATTAGCAGTCGGATTCTTCTCTATCGATGGTGGTTTGTTTTATGGAGGAGGGCTATATCTTTTAGGAATTCAAGCAATAGGGGTTATAACTGTAGGAATATGGACAATATCCACAAGTTTTCTAATTTTTAAAGCTATTGAAAAGACTATTGGACTACGTGTTTCTGAACAGGAAGAGAGAAATGGTTTGGATATTTCTGAACATGGTAATTATGCTTACTCTAATTTGTATCATGGAGACCATCACTTAGCTATACAAGATTAATTTATCCAGATATGATAAGACCCCCACTCCTTAAGTGGAGGAGAATGAATTTAGGATAAGTCTCACATAGCACGACTAAATGCTTTAGCATTATAGCGTGACTTGTGCTCTTGAGTTAGC
>CAZIGM010000043.1:0-13694 GCA_964538675.1 uncultured Bacillaceae bacterium
CTTATATATTTATTATAACTTATTTTTAAAGATTTCCCCAGATAATAAGACGATTTTATTTTAATGAATTATTGTTGTTTTTTTATAAATTTATTATATAATATATTTAGATATTTATCTAAATATCTATTGCAAATATAGCTATTAACCTAAATTACAAATTTGGGAGTGTTTAATTATGAAAAAACCAATGTTAATTTTATTTTCATTATTAATCCTTTTTTTTAGCGGATGTTCAAATACTGATAATAACAAGGATGGTGATGATAATATGAGTAATCCCCTGGTAGATGAAATCACCAAAATCGCTCAAGCATATATTATAGATTTTTTAAATGAAAATTTTACTAAACTATATGAAGATTATAGTTATACTCCAAAAATGAAAGCCGCCGTATCACCTGAAATATATGCTAGTATTTATAATCAGCTTGAGCAAGGTTTTGGAAAATATCTTAGTACTAAAACCACAACTTATTCTCAAACTCAAGGATTTCAAATTATTACTGTTATAACTGAATTTGAAAAGAAATATTTAAATCTCAATGTAGTATTTGAAGATAAAGATATCACTGGATTTAACTATACTATTAATAAAGATTATGAAGAATCAGGTGCAAACTCAGGGCTTCAAGTTGAATTTGGCCAAGAGCCATATATCATTAAAGGAGAGTTAAATATCCCAGAAGGTGATGGCCCATTCCCTGCAGTAATCATTGTTCATGGTTCAGGTCCAGTTGATAGAGATGGGACTATCGCATCTTCAACTCCATACAAAGATATAAGTAAAGGCTTAGCTGAAAAAGGTATTGCTGTCCTTACTTATGATAAAAGGACATATACCTATAGCAGTGAATTAGCCTCAAGTAGCGACAAATTTACTGTTTATGATGAAACTATTGATGACGCTGTTTATGCATTAAATTACTTAAAAACAATAGACGGGATAGATTCTAATAACATATTTATATTAGGACATAGCTTTGGAGGATATCTAATGCCACGAATTATGGAGAAAACTCTTGATACTAAAGGGTATTTGATTATGGCAGGTAACGTTTCACCAATTGAAGATTTAATAATAACCCAATATAATTATTTATTTAATTTGGATGGAGAAATCTCTGAAGAAGAGTACACCCAATTAAATTTAATTACAAACGAAGTCGATAAGTTAAAGAATTTAGATGAACATAATGGTGAAATTGTATTAGGTGCAGGTTATGACTATTGGAATGACTTAAAAGGATATGACCCTGTTACTATGATAAAAAAATTTACTGAACCTGTCTTATTTCTACAAGGTGAAAGAGACTATCAAGTAACCATGGAAGAATTTAATAAGTGGAAAAATTCTTTAGAAAATATAGATAATTTTAGCTTCAAAACATACAAAACTTTAAATCATCTATTTACTTCAGGAGAAGGCATCCCTACTCCTAATGAATATGCAAATGGAGAAAATGTATCTAATGAAGTTATATCAGATATTGCTGATTTTATTTTCATTAATAAGTAATTAAAAAAACAATAAGGAGCACAAGTCATGCTAATGTGCTAAAGCACTTAGTCATGCTATGCAAGTGACGCTAAGACACTAAAGTGCCAAGTCGTCCTATGCACACAAGAAGTAACCCATAGTTGCTAATTCAAGAGTACAAGTGACGCTAAGACACTAAAGTGTCAAGTCGTCCTATGTGAGACTTATCCTAAATTCATTCTCCCCCACTTAACATAGCGAGACTGGGGAACTTTGTTTCCTTAGTGAGACTTGCGCACTTTGTGTGTAAGTGGGAGTCTTATCATATCTGGATAAATCATATTGTAAGAAACATTAACCCCCACTTTTACATAAAGTGGGGGTCTCCTAATACAGTCCTCATTAACTAAATAAACGTTTATTTTCAAACATTAAGCAACGATTACTAACTACTTCTACTCCATTATCCGATGCAAATTTACTTGCTTCATCATTGCTAACGCCCATTTGTAACCATAAAGACTTTGCACCAATCTCAACTGCTTCTTTAGAGATAGGCATTACTTGATCAGACCTTCTAAAAACATCAACCATATCAACTGGACCTTCGATTTCTTTTAAAGAACCAACAGCTTTAATTCCTAATACTTCGTCAATCGTCGGATTAACTGGTATTATTTCCTTCCCATTTTCAAGCAAATATTTTGCAACCGCATAACTATCACGTTCTGGATTATTAGATAATCCAACAATTGCAATACGATTTGATTTTTCAATTAGATTTTTAATTTCTTCGTCTTTAGTTAATAAGCTCATAACTCTCTCCTTTTCTAATATTAAATTCTATAGTTACTATACTGTTATGTTATCTTTAATTTGTTCAAAAATTCCTTCTGCTATACCCGATACATTCATAATCTCTTCAATGCTATTAAAATCTCCATTTTCTTGACGATATTTAATTATTGCCTTAGCTTTCTCTTCGCCTATACCAGTCAAAATTATCAATTCAGCTATCGAGGCGTGGTTAATATTAATCTTACCATTATTTATGTCGTTAAAATTATCTATAAGCACCTCGCCTTGTCTAGGAACTATTATCTCCATTTCATCGTATACACTCTCAGCCAAATTAACTTGATATAAATCTGCCTCCTGCAGCAAACCACCAGCTTTATTGATTGCATCGATAACTCGGTCTTCTTCATTCATTTGATATACACCAGGATTATTAACAGCTCCCTTAACATCAACCATGATTTTTTCTTCTTTCTCCTCATCTACTGATAATTGTACCTCTTTTAACTCTAGCCCTATATCTGCATTTCCAATTGAAGTCTCTATTCCCAGATTAATTTCTGGAGGCTCTGAAACTTGAAAATATTTGTAGATAAAAAAAGAAACTAGCACTAAAGATACTATTACTACAATGATTTTGTTTTTATTTGACAAATACAATTCAATCTCTCCCTTCAAAAACTATTTTAAAAATTATACTTTTATAATGAAAATATTTATCAACTACTGTAAAATTTAATTAATTATTGTGAGGTGATATTAATGAGTGTACATAATCAGATATCAAGAAAAGTAAATGAAAAACTTACTGCAATAGAAGAGTATAAGCAACTTGATAACCAAAGGGAAATTTTAATCATAGAAGCTATTAAAAAATATCAGTCTAGTAATTATGTAGAGCTTACTAAGCTTAATGAACTGACAAAAGAAATGAATCAATTAGCAAGCAAACATCAATTTCCACATAGAAAAATAGTTAGTAAGGAGATGTTTCTAGAATATGTAACAAAACAACATTAGTAATTCTTGTTATATTTTAACATATTATTTTTATTATGTGTTAATTTTTCATATTTTGTTAAATTAAGTTATAATATCTGCACTTTAAAATTTTTTTTTTGCTATAGGATAAAGATACGTCAAGTAATAAATTTTAATATAACAATAAAAGCCGTAGGAAAGTGATAAATTTGAGTAAATTTAGATATATTTATGGTTTTTTAATATTGATAATATTGGTAGGTGGCATATATATTGCAAATATTGCAGGCTTATGGAATACTGTAGATTCTATTAATGATCCTAAAGAGATAGTAGCGACTGGACTACCTGAACCTAGAGGTAAATACACATTAGGCGAAATAATTGAAGCTTACAACTTAAACAAAGAAGAATTTTATGAAGCTTTAAAATTACCAATGGATTTCCCTGAAAATGAAAAAGTAATAATGCTACTTAGATCCGGTGATATATCTTATACAGATATTAGAGATTATATGGATCCAATTATAGAAGAATTTGAAAATAAATAACACTTATATTGTCTGAATTGCTATTAGTTAAAGATAGATTACAGTATAGATTTTAAAATAAAAATAAAAAGTATTTACACTATTGAAAGAGGGGTAAAAATTGGCAAAAACAAAAAAGAAGTGGCATCAAAAAAGTAGAACTTATCGTACCATAACTCAGAGTTTAGTATTTATTTTCATGTCTTATATATTTTTAAGGCAAATTTTATTTTATGATAGAGATGTTGAAGAATATTGTCCATTTGGTGGGTTTGAAACATTATATTCATATTTAACCACTGGTGAATTTTTAAAACATGTCGGTATGACAAATTTAGTTTTATTTGTTCTAATAATTATAATAACCTTAATTTTCCGAACAGGTTTTTGTAGCTGGATTTGTCCACTTGGAACGCTACAAGATATACTTAGAGCGTTTGGTAGAAAGCTTGCACTATTACCATTATTAAAGAAAATAAATAGGAAATATAAAAGTTTCCTAAGAAATAATAAAGAGGCAATAAGTAGTTTTGACCACCAAGCTAGGTACATTAAATATTTCATCTTACTTTTTGCTATTATTGGAACTTGGTTTTCAGCAAGCCTATTAATAAGGGAATATGACCTAATTATTGCACTAATAAAAATACTTACTTTCCAAATCACTATAGCTTTTTCTATACTTGTTATTGTTACAATTTTATCCTTGTTTATCGACCGACCTTTTTGCAAATACCTTTGTTTAATGGGAGCAACAATAAATCTAGTAGGAAAAATAAGTCCACTAAGAATAGTAAGAAACGAATCCATATGTACTAATTGTAATTTATGTACTAAAAACTGTCCCATGAATATAGAAATTACTACACAAAAGAAAATTGATACTATTGATTGTATTCATTGTTTTGATTGTATAGATGCTTGCCCAACCGAAGACGCACTAACTTTAAAATACTTCCCAGAAGACTTATATAACATTTCAAACAAAGCAGAATTTGTAAAGGGATTGGGGAGTGAAACCGATGAGTAAATTTAGATATATTTATGGCTTCTTAATATTACTAATCTTATTTGGTGGTTTTTACATTGCAAAAGCTAATGGACTTTTCCCAGATAGTACAGTAAAAAGTTCATTATCATCAAGTGAAGGTTATGAGGACTTAAAAGAAATTGCAGGAAAAGGACTAGGTGAACCAAGAGGAATTTATACAATAAGAGAGGTAATAGTAGCCTATAATTTAACTAAAGAAGAATTTTATGATACTCTACTAATTCCATATGATTATCCTGATACAGCTACAGTAATTGATCTTATTAAAGATGGAATGGCTACATCTAAGCAAGTTCAAGCATATATGACTCCTATAACTGAAAATTCGGGGAAATAAATTAGACTAAAAATATCAGTTAAATAAGAAAAAAGAATATTCATCAAAGTTATGCGGATAATCGTATAGCGAGATGAATATTCTTTTTAATCTTTAACCTACCACAATATTTACTAATTTTTTCGGTACAACAATAATTTTCTTAATTTGTTTTCTTTGCGTCCAGTCGTTTATTTTTTCATGACCCACAACCATCTCTTCAATTTGTTCTCTTGAAGATTCAGTTGGAACGATAATTTTTCCTCTTACCTTCCCATTTACTTGAATAGCTATCTCTATTTCAGCTAAAACAAGATATTCTCCTTGATAAGATGGCCATGACACATTATATATGCTTTCTTTGTGTCCCATCAATTGCCACAATTCTTCTGTAATATGTGGTGTCATCGGAGAAAGTAATATTACTACTTTTTCAATAGCTTCTTTTAATAAAGTTTTATTAGCATATTCTGGGTATGCATATATTTTATTAACTAACTCCATTATCGCACTTATTGCTGTATTAAAATTACTTCTCTCAGCAATGTCCTCTGTAGCTCTTTTAGTCGTCACATGAATCATGCGACGCAATTCTTTTTCTTCTTCTGTTTTAACCTCTAATAAATTTTCCTGAGATAAAATATCTAAATTGTTAATTACCATTCTCCATACACGATTAAGAAAACGATAACTTCCTTCAACCCCAGCATCTGTCCAATCTAAATCTCGATCAGGTGGAGCAGCAAATAAAATAAATAATCGACCAGTATCAGCACCGTATTTCTCAATTATTTCATTAGGGCTTACAACGTTTCCTTTAGATTTAGACATTTTCGCTCCATCTTTAATAACCATACCTTGAGTTAATAAAGATTTAAAAGGTTCCTCAAAAGAAATCAAGCCTGCATCATACAAAACCTTAGTAAAGAAACGTGAATAAAGTAAATGTAATACTGCATGCTCTACACCACCAACATATTCATCTACGGGCATCCAACTGTTAACCCTCTTAGAATCAAATGGCATATTATCATCATTTGGGCTGATATATCTGAAATAATACCACGAGGAATCAATGAAAGTATCCATTGTATCAGTTTCTCTTTTGGCTGGTTTACCACACTTAGGACAAGTAGTATTGACAAAAGATTCTGATGTAGTTAATGGATTCTTCTTACCATCAAATACTACATCTTCAGGCAAAATTACAGGTAAATCTTCCAAAGGAACTGGCACAGTACTACATTCATCGCAATAGATTATTGGAATTGGAGCTCCCCAATATCTTTGACGAGATATCAACCAATCACGTAAACGATAAGAAATAGTCGCCTTACCTTTATCTTCTTTCTCTAGATATTCACTAATCTTAGTAAGTGCTTCTCTATTATTCATACCATCAAATATATCTGAATTAACCTGAATTCCATCTTCAGTGTACGCATCTATCATTTTCTCAACAGATAATTGTTCATCTTTTGGCTGAATAACAACCTTTATTGGCAAATCATATTTTTTAGCAAAAGCAAAATCCCTTTCATCATGTGCCGCAACACCCATTACAGCTCCAGTACCATAATCAACCAAAACATAATTGGCCACCCAGATTGGAATATCTTCGCCAGTTAATGGATGTTTAGCATAACTACCTGTAAAGTATCCAATTTTCTCAGTTTCAGTAGAGGTTCTAGTTATTTCACTTTCTTTCTTTAAATCATCAATGAACTTTTGGATTTTTTGTTCATTTTCTTTACCTGCAATAAGCTCAGGCACAAGCGGATATTCAGGAGCTACCACCATATAAGTAACGCCATACAACGTGTCTGGACGAGTTGTGAAAACTGGTATTTTCGCATCATTAAGTTCGGGGACCGAAAATACTACCTCTGCACCTTCACTTTTTCCAATCCAGTTTTTTTGCATCATTTTTACTTTTTCTGGCCAACCTTCTAATCCGTCTAAATCATTTAGCAACCTTTCAGCATAATCTGTGATTTTTAAGAACCACTGGCTTAATTTTTTCTTCGAAACATCACTACTGCACCGCCAACATTTCCCCTCTTCTACTTGTTCATTAGCTAAAACAGTATTACATCCAGGACACCAATTAACAGCAGCTTCTTTCTTGTAAGCTAGCCCTCTTTCATAAAAAAGTAAGAACAACCACTGCGTGAATTTATAATAATCAGGTAAGCACGTTCCAACATATCTATCCCAATCATATGAAGTTCCTAATCTTTTTTGTTCACTACGAATTCGTTCCATATTTCTAATAGTCCAATCACTTGGTTTAGCACCTCTTTGAATAGCAGCATTCTCAGCAGGCAATCCAAAAGCGTCCGCACCCATAGGATGAAGAACACGATAACCATTCATTCCTTTAAAGCGTGCAATAACATCACCAATTGTATACACTCTTACGTGACCCATATGCAGACCATCTCCAGATGGATATGGGAATTGTTCTAAGGCATAAAACTTAGGTTTTTCTTCATCTTCTATTGTTTTAAATGCTTCTGTCTCTTCCCAAATCTTTTGCCACTTCTCTTCTATTTCTGCTGGATTATAAACCTTCTCCATTACATTTACCCCCTGGTTATTGAAATCAAAAAAATAAAACCACCCATCCCTAGCGTTTTGCTAGGGACGAGAGGTTGTTTTCCCGTGGTACCACCCTAATGGTATTCATATATAAAATACCACTCAAATCATTAACGCAGATTCACGTTAGAAAGTACTTGATTTCCCTTCTAATAGTTCAAAGACGAGTTCACAAGATATGAATATCGGTTCACACCAACCACCGACTCTCTACTAATTCATTAATGCTTGCTACTATTTCTTTTCATAACTTTAATTATAGAATTAATTATGATTATATGCAAAAATGTTAAGCTGTGTCAATAGAACCACTAAAATGATTTTTTTTTTGGAGATCTTAGATCGTAATATTTAAAAAAACCTATAATGTTCTTCTTTTGTTACATTATTATAAAATTGAATTGAATTGTCTCTTTCATAAGAAATTGTATTTACTTTATTTTCTTCATTAACGTAAAATATATTAGCCTAAAGAACTGTATCTTCACTTTTTGTCAACCCTACCTTTCCATATTACCTAGTATTTCTTAATAATGTTATTTTTGTGTATTCTTTTTATATTTTTAAATAACTTGTTCCAGTTCATACCCCTCATTGACACCATTTTATATTACTTATATAATATAGAAAATATTCTATGTTATTTATTTTTATCTATATGTTCAAAACATATCTATATAAAGAGGAGTATCTAGCATGAGTTATTCTTACACTGACTACGTTCCAATTTTTAAAGCACTTGCAGATGAAACTAGATTAAAAATAATTGAAATGCTCTCCCGTAAGGAAATGTGCGCTTGCGAAATTCTAGAAGAGTTCGCCATTACACAACCTACTCTTTCCTATCATATGAAAATATTGACTGAAAGCGGACTGGTGACAGGGATTCGGAATGGAGCATGGATGTGGTATTCCTTGAATGAAAATAAAATGGAAGAATTGAAGTTATTCTTAACTGAACTTATGACAACCAAGTAATCAAAATATATGAAAGGGGTATTTACATGGAAAAAATACAAAATGGATGTTGTTCCAGCGAAAATAATTGTTGCTCTCCAAAACAAAAGCGAAAACAAATTGTTATCGATTTTTTATATCTGGATCTGAGTGTTTGTACACGTTGTCAAGGAACAGAAAGAATTCTGGAAGAGGCAATTAGTGATGTTTCTAAAGTCTTTGAAACTGCAGGATTCAATGTAATAATTAACAAAATTAATGTTACCTCAAAAGAACAAGCAATCCAATATAAGTTTGTTAGTTCACCTACTATCAGAATAAATGGAAGAGATATTGATGTTAATCTTAAAGAATCCTTATGCGAATCTTGTGGAGACTTGTGTAATGAAAATGTTGATTGTAGAGTATGGGTTTATGAAGGTGTAGAATACATAGAGCCGCCAAAGCCATTAATCGTAAATGCGTTACTGAAAGCGGTTTATGAAAATAGACAAACAGTCGAAGAGAAAGAATATATTCTACCGCGAAATTTGGAAGTTTTTTTTGATGCACTTGAAAAAAATAAGAGGTGTTAATGCCTTATGACTGCTAAAACAAAACTATCAGGAATTAATTTTTTTGAAAAATTATATAAACAAATACTGTATAATAAAATGAGAAATTATTTCTAATAAAAATCGAGCAAAGGAAAAATAACAAATGAATGGATTAAAACCTAAGGTTGCCTTTGTATGTGTTCACAACTCCTGCCGTTCACAAATGGCAGAAGCAATCTCTAAAAAAATTGCATCAGATGAGTATGATGCATTTTCGGCAGGTACGGAAATTAAATCGCATATAGACGAAAATGTGGTTGCAGTGATAAAAGAGTTTTATGATGTAGATATGACAAAAACACAGTATCCTAAGCTATTATCAAATATTCCACCAATTGATGTGCTAATAACAATGGGTTGTAATGTAAACTGTCCATCTCTACCATGTACTCACCGCGAAGATTGGGGACTTGAAGACCCTTCTGGTAAAGGTAAAAGTGAATATATTAAACTTGCAAAAATTATTGAACAAAAAGTTCTAGAATTAAAATCTAATATTAATACTTTATCCAGATATGATAAGACCCCCTCTTCTTAAGTGGGGAAAAATGAATTTAGGATAAGTCTCACATAGGATGACTTGGCACTTTAGTGTCTTAGCGTCACTTGCATAGCATGACTAAGTGCTTTAGCACATTAGCATGACTTGTGCTCTCGAGTGTACTCTTGAGTGCTAGAATTCAGGTGGAGATTAAACTCCACCTGAATAAAGTTCGGCTTTATTAGAAAAATAGGGATAAACTTAATTATCCCTATTTTTAAAATTATCTATCAGGCGTCCAAATGGCATCGTAGTCTACTAAATCAATATATAACCAAGCTGCATCTGCAACTGAGGGCCATATATGAAACTCTCCTTCATTGTGATTACTTGAAACCAAACCACCTCTTGAATCAGCGTCCTGCATTGCAAACATCGACTTCAAGTATATATTTATATCTTCTCCTCTTCGAAGCATTTCATTAATTACACCTAGTGTTCCTTCCGCCCATACCTCATCTATCGTATTAGAATAATTACCACCTTCCAGATATGGTTTGAAGCCTGTTAATTGAACATCCGTCTGATAAGTCATGTTATAATAATTCGTGTCAGAATTAAGCTTCATGGTTTGGTTAGTTACCTCAAATTCTTTGACGAAAGTTGCAGCACCCTCTACCATATCCTCTCTACCAATTGCTTGAGCAAATATTCCTCCCCAAGAATTAGAATCTAACGTTCTATCATCTGAATCAATTCTCTGAAAATGGTTTTCACTAGTGTTCCAATGATATGTAACAAGAGAGTTTTTGACCAATTCAGCTGCATCAGTATATTTTTGAATACCAGTTAAATACCCTAAATCCCTTAGAAAAAAATAACTATCAATATTATGTTCAGTAGATACCCAAGTCTTCGGAGTTCCATCACTATTGAAACCTCCTTTAATACTTCCATATCTTAAATCTGATTGATCAGTTACTTGTAAAGTTAATAAATAATCTGCTATTCTCTTGGCAAATTCAATATAAATTCCTTCTTTATATTTCTCTTCATAAAATACAACTGAATAGCCAACCCAAGCAAGAGAGCCACTATATATTTCTTCATAATCTTTTAATTTTCCAGTATTTATATCATAGGAAAAATATAAAGACCCGTCTTGATTTTGTAATAATTGTAAAGATTTTATAATATTATTAGCACGATCGTGCTCATCCGCTATGGAAAAAGCGATGATTGCCACTGCATCACTGTATATCCAGCTACGCTCATCTAACCCATACATACCAGATAACGGATCATCTTCAGGAATATACTTAGATCTAATTAAGTTATATTCAGGAGCTTCTGTTGAATCAATTATCGATTGCTCTTTTACATTAACCAATTTTGCTACCTTATCCCCACTTTTTGCTGTTGAAACAAATCTTCTTATATCTCCATCATCATTATATCTTGGTTGAGGATATGATATAAATGAACCATCAGAATACAAAGGTAATTTTTCTAATAATGATAATTTGTCTGTTTTTCTATATAACCATACTTGATAATTATCACTTGATATAGTTTGTTGTTCATTTGGATAGGCCACAATATTATCCTCTTGATCAAATAAATATGCCTTTAATTCTCCTTGAAAGTTTAGTACATCTGTACCCCATGAACCATTAGGGTTTAGTTCTACAATAGCTTGCAAAGTCTCACTATCTGTCTTTGCAAAGACCTTTATTACATAGTCTTCAGGATATTCAGTACCACCCCATGTTCCACTAATTTTGCCAGAGAAACTTTTACTAGTATCTATCACTCCATCAATAGTAAAATACGGGTCTTGTTGCCACTCAAAATCTATATCCTGCCACTTCGTAATATCTACTTTACCACTCACTTCTCCAGTATAGTCATAATCGTAGTCTATAGAGAAGGTAATAGAATTTTTGTAGCTAGAATCTTGTTGTAACTTCAACCAATTCAAAGCATCCTCAGCATGTTTCAATTGCTCAGATGATGTTATAACAACTTCTTCACCAGTGTTTTCGTCATAATCATTAGAGAAGAAAAATACAACTACAAATAACATTGATAATATTAATAAAATAATTACAAGAATTATATATAATCCTTTCATATTTAGGTTTTCTCCTTTTTAATAATAATGTTAATGTTTAACTTCTACTAATTTCTCTTTAATCCTTTGATAACATTATTTTATATACACTTTTAATATTTTTTTAGTAAATTAATATTTCTTTTTGAAACATTTTTAAAATAACTTTCGTCAATTATAAAGCAGAACTTTATTTAGATGGAGTTTTAATTCCATCTGAATTTAGTACTCAAGAGCACAAGTCACGCTATAATGCTAAAGCATTTAGTCGTGCTATGTGAGACTTATCCTAAATTCATTCACTCCCACAGAGTGGGGGTCTTATCATTTCTGGATAAAAATAGAGAGAATCTAATTAAAAAACCAAAGGGAGGTAATCATTATTAAAACTAAAAAATTCAGCATTATTATTTTACTTTTTTCACTTATATTGATTGTTATATCAGGATGTTCAACAAACCCTCAAGTACCTGCAGATAATGTTAATAATGAATTTGTGAGTGGAGTTAATGGTACTATAACTACTGTTTCTTATGATGATAATAACAATGTAATATCTATTCTAGTTGAAGGTGAACAAGAGGTGACTGATGAAGGTCATTTCTATGATAAAGCTCATGTTTCAATAACTGATATAACTAAAATTTATATGGGAGAGAATGACGAGGAAATCACAGCAAATGAACTGAAAGAAGGAATGAATGTAAAGGTGATCTTCTATGGTCCAGTAGCAGAAAGTTACCCAGTCCAAGCAAAAGCAGAAACAATTAAAACAACAGGAAGTTAGTAGATAAAAAAATATTTTTTAAAAAAAGATAGTTCATAATAGTATGAGCTATCCTTTCTTTTTATGTCCTATTACAATTTGTTTAAATCGATATATTACATACTTTATTAATAAAAACATCAACTATTATTGGATCAAACTGAGTACCTGCATTCTTCTTCAATTCTTCTACAGCAACATCTTTATTTAAGGCTTTCCTATAAGGTCTATCATTAGTCATTGCATCATATGTATCTGCAACCGCTATAATTCTCGATATTAACGGAATCTCTTCGCCAAATAATCCTTTGGGATACCCATTGCCATCCCATCTTTCATGATGATAAAGGACGTATTCTGCTAAATCAATCAAATGTTTGTTTTGTTTTAATATTTCATATCCCCATTTAGAATGAGTTTTAATTATTTCGATCAAGAATAAGATTGGATAGTTCTTTTAAAATATAATCTCCTTTTTTATGTCCATAAACATCATTAATCTTTTTAAAAAAATCTATATCCAACATACATATACTTACAGTAGTATTTATACCCCCATAAATTACAGGTACAAAAAATCCTTTTAAATCAAAAATGTTTGCTCCAATCAACATTTTTTGAAAAGTTGAGCAAACAATAAGAATAAAAGCGATATTCATTAATAAATATACAAATTAATATCTCCATAAAATCTAAAACCTCCTTTGCTAAGGAGGTTTTTCACATTCTTTTTAATTCTCTAATAATCTTATATTTATTTCCAATAAAATAATTTTTAGAGTATTGAATTTGTTTTTCTAACCAGCTGCATAGGTAAGTTATATGGTATTTCAAGAAGTCTAGAGAATTATTTTTATTTTATATAAAAGTCGATGTTCTTTTTTATTGCTAAAAATTATTTATTGCTAATATAAAAATATTATGTTAGAATTTATAACATTAAATTGTTAGAAAAGGTGACACAAAATGAAAAAAAATTGAAGCAATTTTAAGGCCAGATAGACTACAAGACACAATTAAAGCT
>CAZIGM010000044.1:0-13493 GCA_964538675.1 uncultured Bacillaceae bacterium
ATAATGAAGGATTAGTTTTAAAAATAGTAGAAGAGAAAGAAGCTACTTTAGAAAATAAAAAGATTAATGAAATAAATTCTGGTGTTTATTGCTTTGATAACAATAAGCTATTTATTGGACTAAATAGAATTGATAATAGTAATACTAAAGGAGAGTATTATTTAACCGACATTATTGATATATTTAAATCAGAAGGAGAAACAATTGCAGCTTACCAAACTTCTGATTCAGAAGAGATAATTGGAATAAATGATCGAATGGTACTTGCAGAAGCAGAACGCGTATTAAGAAAACGTATTGTTAACAATCATATGCAAAATGGTGTTACTATTATTGATCCTAGTAATACATATATTGAAAAGGATGTTGAAATTGGACAAGATACAATTATCTTCCCAAATACATTTCTTAAGGGTAAAACGATAATTCACACAAATTGTAGAATTGGACCCGGAGCTAATATAACTGATGCAATAATTGATGATGAAGTAACAATAGCTCATTCCGTTATTCTTTCATCAACTATCGAAAAAAAGGCTAAAATAGGTCCTTATGCTTATATCAGACCCGGATCAAAAATTGGAAAATCTGTTAAAATAGGAGATTTTGTAGAGATAAAAAATTCTTCGATTGGGAATGGAACAAAAGTATCTCACCTTTCTTATATAGGCGACGCAGATTTAGGAGAAAATATAAATGTTGGGTGTGGCACTGTTACAGTTAACTATGACGGTTTTTCCAAAAATAATATAAAAATAGCGAACAATTCTTTTATTGGATGTAATGCTAATCTAATCGCCCCATTATCAATTGGGGAAAACGCTTATATTGCGGCTGGCTCAACAATTACCGATGATGTACCAAGTGGAGCTTTAGCTATTGCGAGAGACAAACAAAAAAATAAAGAAGGTTATGCTAAAAAGATTAGAGAGAAACAACAAAAAAAATCAATACGATGATAAATATTTGGGGGAATATAAAATGTCATGTTGTGATTTAGATTTTAAAGTATTTACTTGTAATGCAAATCCAAAATTATCCGAAGAAATTGCTGAAATTTTAGGCATACCTATGGGAGATGCTAAAGTAACACATTTCAGTGATGGGGAAATACGTGTAAAGTTAAATGAAAGTGTTCGTGGGGCTGATATTTTTATAATACAGCCAACCTGTTTTCCAGTTAATGATAATTTGATGGAATTATTAATTATGATTGATGCATTGAAGAGGGCATCGGCAAAGAGCATTAATGTAGTTATGCCTTATTATGGATATGCAAGACAAGATAGAAAAGCTAGAGCACGCGATCCAATTACTGCAAAATTAGTTGCAAATTTAATTGAGACAGCAGGGGCAAATCGTTTAATTGCAATGGATTTACATGCAACTCAAATACAAGGATTTTTTGATATACCAGTTGATCATCTACTAGGAGTTCCAATTTTAGCCGATTTCTTTAAAAAGAAAAATTTAAAAGATATTGTAGTAGTATCACCGGACCACGGAGGAGTTACTAGAGCAAGGAAATTAGCTGAAAGATTAGAAGCCCCTATCGCGATAATAGATAAACGTAGACCAGAGCCAAATATAGCAGAGGTTATGAATATTGTAGGTAAAGTAAAAGATAAAACAGCAATATTAATAGATGACATAATTGATACTGCAGGTACAATCGTAGTGGCAGCTGACGCATTGAAAGAGGCCGGCGCTAGGGATGTATTTGCTACGTGTAGTCATCCTGTTTTATCTGGTCCAGCAATAAAGAGGATAGAAAATTCACAAATTAAAGAAGTAGTGATAACTAATACCATTCCACTTCCTCCAGAGAAAAAGGTGGATAAAATAAAGGTTTTGTCAGTTGCTCCACTTATAAGTGAAGCAATAATACGAATTCACAAACAATTATCAGTTAGTAAGCTATTTGATTAAAAAAGTTTAATTCCTCTTCCATAGGGAATAATAGGAGAAAATAAATTTCTATGGAGGAGAAAAATGGATAATGTAAATCTAAGAGTATCAGCTAGAGGTAATGATTCCTATTTAACAATACGTAAGTTAAGGGAAGATGGATATATCCCTGGAGTATTATATGGGTTTGAAAAGTCTAATCAATTAGTGCAATTAAAGGAAAAAGAATTACAAAAACACCTTAAAGAACATGGAGTAAGTAGTATATTCAATGTTGAATTTGCCGATGAGCTAATACCAGTAAAAATTAATGAGGTTCAAAAAGATATAATTAATCAAAAACTAATTCATTTTGATTTACAAACAGTAGAAGTTAACAAAAAAATTGATATAGCTGTTCCAATTCAACTAACTGGTCAAGCTATAGGTGTACAAAATGGAGGAACTATTCAACAACAACTCCGAATAATAAAATTACGTTCTTATCCATCATTAATACCTGAGAAATTAACTTTAAATATTTCTGATTTAGACATAGGTGATAATTTATATATTAAGGATATAGTAATATCAAAAGATATAGAAGTATTAGAAAATCTTAATACAATGATTTTAACAATATTATCACCACAGGCAGAAGTGATTGAGGACGTTAAAGAGCAAGTAATTACTAACGAACCTGAGATTATTAATGCGAAGAACGGAAAAGGAATAGATGCAGCGAAATAATAATATTAAAAAATTTGGCAAAATAATTTTTGTCAAATTTTTTTATGTAAAAAAAATAAAGGTATTATTAAATTTAACGATAGGAAAGTACTGTTATATTTTTTCTTTGATTGATATAATCAATAATAGTATTTTTGTAAAATATGAGAAGATTACTATTGTTGTAGATATTTATTTTGATGGGGTGTAAATATGAAATTAATTGTAGGTTTGGGGAATCCGGGAGCTAAATATGAATATACTAAACATAACATTGGATTTAGAGTTATTGATAAATTAGTTAATGAACTTGAGACTAAATACAAAACAAAACATATAAATAAATTTAATGCAATGATTATTGAACTGAGAAATGAAGAAGAAAAAATAGTTTTAGTTAAACCATTAACATATATGAATTTATCAGGGGAAGCAATAAGAAAGATTATTAATTGGTACAAGATTAATATAGATAATATAGTGATTGTTCATGACGACTTAGATTTACCAATTGGAAAAGTTAGATATAGGGAAAAAGGTAGTGCAGGGGGCCATAATGGAGTATCATCAATAATTCAGTACTTAGATACTACCATATTTAAACGTGTAAAAATTGGGATCGATCGTCCACAAAATAATGAAGTAGTTGATTATGTATTGACACCTTTTAGTCCTGAAGATAAAAAAACTATTGATAACTGCATAGTTTATGTGAGTAAAGCTCTAATGGAATGGATTGATGGAACAGATTTTATTAAAATTATGAGTACTTATAATTGAATTAAATATAGAGTGTAGTGTATGGACCTCATAAAATTAGGGAAATATTAAGATATCAGATAATTAAATGGGGGCGTACAAAATGGTGAAATATGTTTGCAAATTTTGTGGACAGATTCTAGGCGAGGTTAGTAACGAAGAGTTAAAGGAGTATAAATTAGGATTTGATTTCTTGACCCTCAATGAGAGGGAGAGTATAATAACTTATGAAATAAATGGCGATATGTTAGTAAAGATTATTTGCGAATATTGTGAGGAAACACTAGAAAAAAATCCTGAATTATTTCTAATATCTAATCCTTTACAATAAATATTATAACAAAAGGATTAAAAGCTTTGGCTGTTTAGCTAAAGCTTGTTTTTGCGATATTCAATTTAATTAATATACATGGAAGGGAGGATATTATGGATATTATTATACAAAAATTTGCTATGAACAAAGAATTTCAATCGGTGATAACTGGACTTAACGAAGGATTAAAAGAACAATTAGTAACCGGACTTAGTGGTTCAACAAAAAATTTATTAATAGCAACTCTGTATAAAGAAAAAAATAGACCACTTATCGTAATTACTCATAATCTTTTACAAGCTCAAAAGGTTTTTGAAGATTTAACTGAATTAATTGATAGAGATAATGTATTTATGTATCCAGACAATGAAATGACATTTATTGACATTGATGCTCAGAGTCCAGAAATACTAGAGCAAAGAATAAGAGTATTAAAAAATTTAAATTCCAATAAGCAAGGTATTTATATTATACCGTTCGTTGGTGTTAATAAATCACTCCCTCCAAAAGAAAATTTTGATAAATCTATGATATCCTTAAAATTAAATCAAGAAATTGAATTAGAGAAATTTATTACTCATTTAATTTTTGCAGGGTATGAAAGAACGGGAATGGTTAGCAAAAGAGGCGAATTTAGTGTAAGAGGTGGGATTATTGATATATATCCTCTTACAGAAGAATATCCTATAAGGATTGAATTGTTTGATATTTTAATAGATTCGATACGGATGTTTAATATTGCTACGCAAAGATCAATAATGAATTTAGACTCAATTAATATCACACCCGTAAGAGAATTAATAATAACAGAAGAACAGTTCCAACAAGCAGCTATTAAAGCTGAAGAGTATTTGTTAGAAGAGGTAGAAAAAGTAAAAGACCAAAAAATAAAAGAATTGTATGTGTCTAATATTTCTTGGGAAATAGAACAATTGAAACAGGGAAATCATTTTAGTGGTATAAATAAATATGTGCCAATTTTATTTCCAAAGAAAAGTACTTTTTTAGACTTTATAGATAATGAAAGTATAATAATATTTGATGAACCTAAACGTATTTATGAAACAGCAAAACAAATTGAGAATGAAGTTAATGAATTAAAAGTTACGTTAATAAAACAAGGGGAATATTTGCCTCAACTAGAAGTAAGCAGTTCATATCATGAATTTATGATGTCACATAGTAAACAAGTAATATACCTTTCATTATTTTTAAGGCAAATTCCTAATACATCACCAGAAAATATAATTAACTTTATATGTCGAGATATGCAAAGTTTTTATGGACAATTAAATGTAGTTAAAAGTGAAATAGAAAGATGGATTAAATCAAAGAATAATGTAATTTTTCTAGCTGCAGATATAGAACGCGGAAAAAAAATGCAGAGGGTTCTTGATGATTATGGCATTTATGCAGATATATTATCTGAGGATGTTAGCAAATTATCTCTTAAACCAGTTATTATGATTGGAAATCTGTTATCCGGGTTTGAAATATCAAGCATGAATATTGTAATAATAACAGAAGGCGAAATATTCAACAAAAAACAGAGAAAAGCTAGAAGAGCAGATCGGCAATCAAATACTGAACGAGTAAAAAGTTATACAGAACTAAATATTGGGGATTATGTAGTTCATGTTAACCATGGAATAGGAATATATACAGGCATCGAGACTCTTGAAATAAATAATACTCATAAAGACTATTTACATATAAAATATGCTAATAATGATAAATTATTTGTACCTATTGAACAGATAGATTTAGTTCAAAAATACGTAGGTGGAGAAGGACATAAGCCTAAAATATACTCTTTAGGCGGAAGTGATTGGAATAGAGTTAAAAACAAGGTGAAATCTTCTGTAAAAGATATAGCCGAGGATTTAATAAAATTATATGCTAAAAGAGAGGCTACTCTTGGTTATTCATTTCCAAAGGATAATGATTATCATAGAGAATTTGCGGCTATGTTTCCATATGAAGAGACACCTGATCAACTTAAAACAATTGAAGAAATTAGTAAAGATATGGAAAAAGTTCGTCCGATGGATCGGCTATTATGTGGAGATGTAGGTTATGGAAAAACAGAAGTTGCTGTTAGGGCAGCCTTTAAGGCAGTTTACGCAGGAAAACAAGCAGCAGTATTAGTACCCACAACTATATTAGCCCAACAGCATTTTAAGACTTTTAAAGAAAGAGTTATGGACTATCCTGTAAAAATAGGAGTAATAAGTAGATTTAATAGAAAAAAAGAACAGTCTAAAATTATTAAACAGATACAAGAGGGAACAATTGATATTGTAATTGGAACACATCGATTATTATCAAAGGATCTTATTTTTAAAGATTTAGGGTTGTTGATTATAGATGAGGAGCAGAGATTTGGAGTTAAGCATAAAGAAAGGATAAAGGAATTAAAAGCTAATATAGACGTTTTAACACTAACAGCTACTCCTATACCACGTACACTTCATATGTCAATGATTGGAATAAGGGATTTATCTTTAATAGAGACTCCACCAGAGAATAGATTTCCTGTACAAACATATGTGCTTGAATATAGTGGTGCTATGGTACGTGAGGCTATAGAAAGAGAGATAGCTAGAGGAGGACAAGTATATTTCTTATTTAATCGTGTTAATTCAATCTTTAAAATGGCTGATCAAGTTAGGTCATTAGTTCCTGAAGCAAAGATTGCGGTTGCACATGGTCAGTTACCTGAAGCAGAACTAGAAGCAGTTATGTTTGATTTTCTAGATGGAAATTACGATGTATTAGTAAGTACAACAATAATTGAGTCTGGTGTAGATATACCCAATGTTAATACTTTAATTGTATGCGATGCAGATAAAATGGGATTATCCCAACTCTATCAATTAAGAGGAAGAGTTGGCAGATCTAATAGAATTGCTTATTCATATTTTACTTATCAACGTGATAAGGTTCTGTCTGAAGTTGCTGAAAAACGTTTACAAGCTATAAAGGAGTTTACTGAATTAGGGTCAGGGTTTAAGATTGCTATGAGGGATTTAGCAATTAGAGGTGCTGGCAATTTATTAGGTGCTCAGCAACATGGGTTTATTGCGTCCGTCGGGTTTGATTTGTATAATCAAATGCTAAAAGAAGCAATTGATGAATTAAAAGAACAAGTAAAGAACGAGATAGAATTTGAGCCTCAAATAGAGATTGAAATAGATGCATATTTACCAAACAGTTATATAAGTGATCAAATGCAAAAGATAGAGATGTATAAAAAATTTATAAATATTAAAGCTATTCAAGAAGCATTTGAGATTGAAGAAGAGTTACTTGATCGGTTTGGTGAACTGCCTCAAACTGTAGTAAATTTGCTTACTATTGCAAGATTGAAAGTATATTCATTTAAATATCATATAGAAAGTATGACACAAAAAGGAAAAGAAGTTATAATAAAAATAAGCTCTGATCAAAATCAATTAATAGATGGATATAAATTATTTAAAGTAGCTAATGAATTTAATCGTCGAATAAAGTTATCTTCAGGACATTATTTGGGAATAACTATAAATACAAAAGGATTGACACCAGAAGAGACAATTGATTTTATTGAAGGGTTTTTAATAAAATACCAAGAAACTATAAAAAAAGGGGAACAAATTAATGAAAAAATTTAAAAATATCGGCTTAAGTATTTTAATTATGGTTTTACTTATAAGTGTTGCAGGATGTAGCAGTCAAAATGAAACAAATGAAGAAATAATAGCGGAGTATACAGATGGACAAGTAACTAAGTCTGAGTTCGATATATATTTAGGCATTGCTAATTTTTTTGAACCTGGGTTAACTGAATATTTAGAGCAAAGTGATGATGAAACTAAGGAAAAAATATTGGAGGCTTATTTAGAAACGTATATTGGTGAAAAATATTTGGCAGGACAAATAAAAGATGATAAATCGTTAGAGGAAAAAGCAGACTATACTTTGCAATTATTAAAAGAACAATATATTCAAGATCTTGGTTCTGAAGAAACCTATCAAGAAACATTAACTAATCTGAACATAACAGAGGATAATCTTTATGATTATTTGTATCGTTATTATAAGGCTGAAGATTATTTTGTAAAAAAGAAATATGAAGAAGATAAAGATAAATTTGCGGTTGCAACGGTTAGTCATATACTAATAAGTAATGAAGAACGTACTGATGAAGAAGCAAAAGAACGTGCAGAAGAAGTTTTAACTAAATTAAAAGCTAATGGAGATTTTTCCGCCTTGGCGAAAGAATATTCAGATGATCCTGGAAGTAAGGATAACGGTGGAACTTATGAGGATGTTCCAGTGGCATTATGGGTATCAGAATTTATGGAAGCAACTATTTCATTACCAATAAATGAAATAAGTGATCTAGTTAAAACGGATTATGGATATCATATTATTAAAGTGACTGAAAGGGATATTCCTGCATTAGATAAAGTATCAGATGATGTTAGAAATATTATTTTTTCGGACGAATATAGTAACTTTATGGAAAACGAGTTATCAAACGTTATTAAAAATATAAATTTATAATTATTTAGAACGTAAAATTTGTTTCTTAAATGTCTTTGTTGAATAATAATTTACCAAAAGAAGAATACTATGGGCAAAACAAGAGAAAATATAAATGTAACATTAAATAGAAAAATTGTTACAGCATATTAAGAAAGTGAGGCATCTAGAAAAATATGAAAGCGACTGGTATTGTTCGCCGTATTGATGACTTAGGCAGAGTAGTTATACCAAAAGAAATCAGAAGAACCTTAAGGATAAGAGAAGGTGATCCTTTAGAAATATTTGTTGATCGGGATGGTGAAGTTATTCTTAAAAAATATTCTCCAATTGGAGAATTAGGGGATTTTGCAAAGGAATATGTTGAGTCATTATATGAGAATTTGAATTTA
This sequence comes from uncultured Bacillaceae bacterium, assembly GCA_964538675.1. GTDB lineage: Bacteria > Bacillota > Bacilli > Tepidibacillales > Tepidibacillaceae > CAZIGM01. The sequence goes on from CAZIGM010000044.1 coordinate 8,608, forward strand.
ACATCAATAATATCTGATAGGGATATAATTATTGCTGTGGCAGGTGCTAGCAAAAAAGATTATCTTGAGAAGTCCATAGGAAAAATTGTTGAGCAAAGCATGGAAAATAGAAAAACAATAAGTGAGACGAATCCAGGAAATTACAGTATAGTAAAGGATTCAATGGAAAATTATTCTTCTTTCGTAATAGCACCGATAATTGCGGGAGGGGATCCAATCGGATCAGTAATAATAATTGGTAAAGAAAATACGAAGATAGGGATTACAGAAACTAAGATGGCTGAGACAGCTGCATTGTTTTTAGCAAAACAAATGGAACAATAGAAATAAAGAAGCAGGCATTGCCTGCTTCTTTATTTCTATATAGAAAAAACTACGATTACTACAAATACAAAACTTGTAAAAATCATATAGTTTCTTATGTTTAATATTAAATTCTTTCTAAATAAAACAAGGTGAATTTAGTATTTGTATAATTAAGTTTACTTGGGTAAAAGATTTATTTACATATAGGAGTTTTATATAGTTAATGAAAATAGGATTATATATTGATATAATATGTAAAGTGTTTTCATTAATATTGAGGAGAGGGATAAATAATGGGTCCAAAGAGTAGATCTTTTGTGACTAGTGCAGCTATTCTTGGAGCCGCTTCATTAATATCAAAATTACTTGGAGCGGTTTATAGGATTCCCTATCAAAATATAGTTGGCGATGTTGGATTAGCTGCATATAATAAGGTTTATCCGCTGTATAGCATACTTTTAATAATTGCTACAGCAGGGTTCCCTCTTGCTGTTTCAAAAATAGTAGCTGAAAGACTTACATTAGGAGATAAAGCAGGAGCAAGAAGAGTATTAAGTATTTCAATATATGTATTATCGATTTCTGGAATAATTTTTTTTATGCTTCTTTTTTTTGGTGCAGACTTTATTGCTAAATTAATGGGGGAATATTGAATTATCAATAGTTATCAAAAGCGTTTCATTTGCATTATTAATTGTTCCAGTAATGGCTGCTATAAGGGGTTATTATCAAGGGCACCAATATATGATTCCAACAGCATATTCACAGATAGTAGAACAAATTATTAGGGTTATCACAATATTATTTTTGTCATATTATTTTGTTGAGTATGGTTATGGAGTCTACTATGCAGCGGCTGGAGCTACTTTTGGTGCAGTAACAGGTGGCATATTTGCATTTTTAATATTGTTACTTTATTGGAAAAAAACTAATAGAATAACAGATGAAATAGTATTAGAAAGTGGTAATATACATACTGATGAACAGGAAAAAGTAAAAACAGTTATAGATAAAATTCTATATTATTCTATACCAATAGCATTAGGATCTATATTTTTACCATTATTAGGGTTAGTCGATTCTTTTTCGGTATCTAATATATTGAGACAAGTTATATTAAAATCAGAATATATATTTGGTGTATATATAAAAAGTCAAAATATAACTCAATATATTGAATACTGGTTTGGCATTTATTCAAGGGGACAAGCTCTAGTACAATTTGCAGCATTTTTTGCTACGGCATTGTCTATTGCTTTAGTACCAGCAATATCTGAGGGGAAAATAAAAAATGATTCCAATTTGGTAATAAGAAGATCGGAATTAGCACTAAGACTTACTTTAATAATAAGTTTACCTGCGACAATTGGGCTAGCTATATTAGCGAAGCCAATAAATATAATGCTTTATAAGGACGCTGTAGGTTCGATTACAATAGCAATATATGCATTGGTAATTATATTCTCTACTTTATATGTAACTTCTGCTGGAATATTACAAGGGTTAGGTAGAGTTATGGTACCTGCAAAAAATTTATTTTTAGGAATTATTATAAAAGTAATATTAAATATTGTTTTAGTTTATTACTTTGCTATTAATGGAGCTGTTATAGCGACAATATGTGCGTATATAGTTGCCTCAACTTTGAATATATTAGCAATTAAAAAAAGTATTGATATAAAACTTAATTTTAATAATTTCTTCTGGAAGCCGATTATGGCAACTATTATGATGGGAATAATCGTGTATATATCGAAAGTGTTATTTTTACTCACTTTTGAACCATATATAACGTCAGAGCGAACATTAATGCTAATTGTAACATTAATATCAGTATCAATTGGAGTTATATCTTTTTCAATTGGCTTATTTGTAACTGGTACTTTGACTAAACAGGACCTATTATATATACCGAAATATGGAGAAAAAATAATAAAAGTGGCAGAAAAATTAAGGATACTAAAAATTAAGGGAGATTAATTATGTGTGGAAAAGTGATTGTTGTGGGGCTGGGATCAGGTAGTGGAGATCAGTTGTCTTTAGGTATTTTTAAATTGTTAAAAGGCGATAATTCATTATATTTAAGGACTAAAGTACATCCCGTAACCAAATTTTTAGATAGTGAAAATATTAATTATGATACCTTTGATTTTTTATATGATAACCTTAGTCAATATGAACAAGTATATGAAAAAATAGCATCTATTTTGCTTGAAAAAGCATTAAATGGAGAATCATTAATTTATGCTGTACCTGGTAATCCTATGGTTGCAGAAAAAAGTATTCAAAATTTAATAGAGCTAGGGAAAGAAAACAACGTCGATATACAGATATTGGGAGGAGAAAGTTTTTTAGATACATTATTTTCTAAAGTAAAAATAGACCCTATTGATGGGTTATTAGTTTTAAATGGTGAGACAATAAAACGAGCAGACTTAAGTCCTACAAAGAATATTGTTATTTGTCAAGTATATAACCAATATATAGCTTCAGAAATAAAAATAACTTTGATGGAGTTGTACCCAGATGAGATGTTGGTATATATAGTCTCTAATTTAGGTATTTATGATAAAGAGGAGATTAAACAAGTACCGTTATATAAATTAGATCATAATCAAGAGGATTTTCATCATTTAAGTTCAATATTTATTCCAAAAACTTTAGATAAAAATGTATACGATAAAGACTTTTATAAGTTGATTGAACTAGTAAAAAAATTAAGAAGTCCAAGCGGGTGCCCTTGGGATAGAGCACAAACTCATCAATCAATAAGAAAAAATATGATTGAAGAAACATACGAGCTAGTAGAAACTATAGACAGTTTAGATATGAATCATATGATAGAGGAGTTAGGTGATGTATTATTACAAGTAATATTACATTCTCAGATTGCTAAGGATGAAGGCTTCTTTGATATTTATGATGTACTTGACGGACTAAACAAAAAACTTGTTAGAAGGCATCCTCATGTATTTGCTAAAGAGAAAGCAAAAGAAGCTGAAGAGGCATTAATACATTGGGAAAAAATCAAACAAAAGGAAAAGCAAGACAGAGGAACAAATACATTATCTAATTTAGATGGTATACCTAAAGATTTGCCGGCAATTTATAAGGCATATAAATTACAAAAGAAAGCTGCAAGCGTAGGATTTGATTGGATAGAAATAAAGGATATATATAGTAAAATAGAAGAAGAAGTACATGAAGTTAAAACTGCAGATAAGGAACATTTAAAAGAAGAAATTGGAGATTTATTATTTGCAGTAATAAATTTGTCTAGATTTATGAAAATAGATCCTGAAGATGCTCTCTCTGTGACTAATAGAAAGTTTATAAGCAGGTTTAAGTATATTGAGGATCAATTAAAAAAGGAAAATATATCGATATACGATGCATCTTTAGATTTAATGGAATCATATTGGAGTGAAGCAAAGGCTATAGAAAAAAGAGGGGATTAATTTGAGAATCGATAAATTTTTAAAAGTTTCAAGAATTATTAAGCGAAGAACAGTAGCAAAGGAAATAACGAGTCAGGGGCGAATTATGGTAAATGATAGAGTTGCTAAAGCGAGTACTGAAGTCAAAGAAGGGGACATTATTAATTTAAAATTTGGTCAAAAACAATTAACTGTTCAGATTAAACAACTATTAGAATCATCAAAAAAAGGAAGATGCAGTTAAAATGTATGAAGTTATTAGCGAGGAATAGATACCTATTATCACAATTAATATTTTATAAGAAGAAAGGAAATTTCTATTTTTTAGAATTTCCTTTATTAAATAAAAATCTTCTTTTTTGTTCTAAAAATGTTGGTCAAGCAATATTATGTAGCAAGAAGGAGGGAAATAATATGGAAGATAAAACTTATAGAACTTTAAAACATGAAATTAATCTAATAGATAGAGAAAACTTACAAATTACGGGAGTCAAAGATGTAGATAGTTTTGATAGCGAGGAGTTTTTACTTGATACAGAGTATGGGTATTTAAATATTTCTGGTAAAAACCTACATATAAAAGTTCTAAATTTAGATCAAGGTACAGTAGTAATTGAAGGAACAGTTAATAATATGAATTATATTAATGATGGATATTCTTCTGATAAAACTAAAGGTATTTTTGGGAAGTTATTTAAGTGACATTATCAGAACAATTTATAACATTAATAATAATGATTGTAAGTAGTTTTATTATTGGAATAATATTTGATGGGTATAGAGTATTCTTCAACAAATTAAATATATCAAAGTTGCTATTTTTTATTTTTGATGTCTGTTTTGGTGTATTATCGGCTATATTTATTTTTCAATTACTTTTATGGTCTAACAATGGACAACTTAGACTAGTAATATTAATTGCGTTTTTTATAGGGTTATTACTATATTATTTAATATTAAGTAAAATTTTTATTGTCTTTTGGGTATTTTACTTTAATATAGTTTATAAAGTTATGAAAGTATTAAGTCAGGTGATTGGTAATTTAATATTAAAACCTATGAAGGTAATGTTTTATTTAATAGTAGGAATATTTGTCGTTATTAGGTGTTATTTTTATCAAATCGACATTTATTTGTAAAAAC
>CAZIGM010000045.1:0-13251 GCA_964538675.1 uncultured Bacillaceae bacterium
TATGGGTAAACCCATAAATGAGGGTGAATATTTTGTTTTTATTTGGAATAATTCCCTTGAGAATCTTTAATACCTAAACGCCAATAATAATGTCCTGTGTTTAATTCTTCTACAATATATTGATTATCTATAATTTCATCATCATGATAAATGATATTATAAAATTCTGAAGAAGTACTTATATCAATAGTATATTTAATATTATCACCTTGAAAGTCATAAGAATCACTCCAGCTAAACAAAATGTAATCGTCATAATTACGAGGCTTAAACATGTTTACAGGCATTGGTTTTTCTATATTCTGATAATATATCTCTTTGTTTTGTTCAATATATTGAGATAAATACATGAATTCTTCATCAATCAATTCTAGAGTATTTAAAGATGTTAGACTATCTGGACCTTGCGTTAATAAATCTTTAATTAGTGGTCTATATGATTCTAGTAAATCTAATATTAAATCACTAGACAAAATAGAAGACAATTCTTCAATTTTATCAGTTAATTTAGTTCTATTTTCTTCAATCTGCAAATATCTTTTATGCAACTGTACTCCCCAATAATTAGATATTCCCTCTTGCCAAGGTGATACAGCCAAATGAGGATTATTACTTTTTTCAAAGCTTCCAAAACTATCAGTGTAATCACCTATAATAAAATACCATTTATCGCTATACATACCACTATAAAGATAATAATCGCTATTCCTAGATTCTATATTACCAATTAGTATATTAAATGCTAACCACGTAAGGTAATTATTTTCGTCAAAATATTGATCAAAGATTTGATTTGTTGACAAATCAGAATTATTAACAATATCTAACATATCAATCAATTTGGAATGTTCTTCATTGCCTTCAATTTCTAGAATTACTTCAAAGTCTCTTTTTGAAAAGTTATTATCATCTATAGTTCTTATATTGTCTAGATACCTTAAAAACTCAAAATTTTCAGCTTCATAAACCCAACCGTTAGAATCTAACCCATAATTTATTAAAAAATCTCTATCAATATTTTCTACCACTGTATATAGTCCATAATCTACAAAATCCTGTTGATTAACTACACTATTATCCTTAATATAAACATGAACAAATTGTGTTTTAGGATTTGCAAAATCCGATACTATTTCAAATAAATCAGAACTCAATTTAGTTCGAATTTTTAAGTTATCATGGATGTATTTGTTTAAATAAAAGACATCCATTCCTTGCCAAAGACCTAGACTATCATCTAATTTTATTTTATAAGAATTATGAATTTGGATATTATCTCCTGCTAATTTCAAAGTACCATTAGCATCGTTTAAACTATATCCATAAAATCCAGTTTTAACTGATCCGCCTTCACCTTCTTGAAATAATACTTCCATAACTAGTTTTTCATCAATATTATTATTAAGTTCATTAAAACTATTTGCATAGCCTGTAGTATTATCCTTAACAGGCATGATAGTTAAATATACTTCTTTAATATCCAATACTCCATTATCACTATTTCCTATGTCGTATGGTTTATTATCAACTTCTTGACTGAAATATATATTCGAATATATTATAAAAAGCACTAAACATACCAAAATAAGACAAAATATTAAAATGAATTTCTTAAACATATTTAATACTCCTTAATCTTTCATGTTTAATAGTTTTATAGAAGTTTCATCAAAGATGATTAAGTATCAACTATTTTACTATACTTTATATCAAAGTATAGCAAAAAATGTCGAATCATTCTATATGTGTCTTATCCAAAATTAATTCTTCCCAACATATAATAGACACTAAGGAACTTATAGTTCAAAACTTGTTGCTCTGTGTAGAAGTAGGGGGCTTATTATAACTGAATTAATAAGAAAAGCCCTATAGGGGGCGAATCTAGTTAAAAATGCCGGTATTTGGAAAGTTCTTTTATAAATCCGCAATTGTAAGATTTTCTAAAACTCTAAGCTTATTATTAGCTAGTGCTGTCCTATCCTAGATTCCTTGCTAATGGTTAGTAGTATTGTGAATAATGAAGCAGTTGCTAAACCTATAAGGGAGTCATAGATAGCTCTTTTATATAGCCTTTAGATATAAGAGTATATAAAAACCAGCCCTTCCTATCTAACATAGCTATACACAAAAAAATATATAGGTCTACATTCCCATATATTCTAACATTACTCGTACTTATTTGCTATATTAATCTATTTTTTGGCATAAATCATCATTTTTCTAAACATAATAGAAAATATAGTCCTTTTGGACTATATTTCAAATAAATAAATTAGATTATAATATTTCTCTATCCCTATTGTTACCTTCTATATAATCCACTAACTGATTGGCCACCTTCCAGATATCTCCTGCTCCCATTGTTAGTATTAAATCGTTCTCTTTTGTTGTCTTAGACAGGTAATTAAATACTTCTTCTTTTGTAGGAAAATACTTAACATTAGTATTGCTATTCTCTCTTATTAAATCGACTAATTTTGTTGCACTTACTCCTTCAATTTTGCTATCACCTGCAGGAGAATATATATTTGTTATTATGACTTCATCGGCTTCTGGAAAGGCTTTACTAAAAGCATCAAGTAAAAAGAAGGTTCGTGAATATCTTTGCGGTTGAAAAACAGCTATTATTCGTTTTTCTGTTGCCTTAGCAGCACTTATTGTTGCTTGAATTTCTGTAGGATGGTGGGCATAATCATCAATAACTGTCACTTGATTAAGCTCTCCAATTACCTGAAATCTTCTCTTTGCCCCCGTAAATTCTAACAATGCTCTTGCAATATCATTAAAGTTCATTCCTATCTCTAAGCATACGATAATTGTCGCCATAGCATTTAAGACATTGTGTTTTCCTGGAATAGATAATTGCATTCTTCCTAACGTATTGCCATGATGTACAACTGTAAATGATGATGTCCGATTAGCAAATTCTAAATCTGTAGCAACATAATCAGCTTCTACGTCAAAACCATATGTAATATGATTGCCATTTAATTCTGAAAGAATTTCTTTAATATATGCATCGTCATAGCATAAAATTGATATGCCATCTGGTTTTACTTGATTTAAGTACTGACGGTATGCTTTTTTTAAGTTATCAAAGCTACCTCCATAATTCTCTAAATGATCAGCTTCAATATTGGTTACAACACTTATATGAGGATAATATTGAAGAAAAGAACCATCACTTTCATCCGCTTCTGCTACAACATAATCACTCTTACCAGCTTTAGCATTGCTTCCAATATTAAGAACCTCTCCACCTATAATAAAGGTTGGATCTAAATTATTGATTTCCATAACTAATGCAATCATCGATGATGTAGTTGTTTTTCCATGTGCACCAGCTACAGCTATCCCTTTTTTTTGATTAAGAATTTTAGCCAGCATCTCAGACCTATGTATATAAGGAATATCTTTTTCTTCAGCTGCTAATAATTCAATATTATTCTTAGGAATATCTGAAGAATAAACTACTAATTCAGCCCCTTCTAAATTATCTTTGTCATGACCAATAAATATGTTTGCTCCTCGAGCAACTAATTTATCTGTTATCTCTTTCTTTATTACATCTGATCCACTCACTTTATATCCCATATCAAGCATCACTCGTGCAATTGCACTCATTCCATAACCACCGATACCTATAAAATGAACGTGTTGAGCTGAATTCAAATTATCCACCAACCTTTTAATTCTTTTTGCTATAACAAATATTTAGGGGTAAATTGTCCATTAAAAATTTTCTTGCTTCCGCTATTAAATATAATGATCCTGTAACTAATACTAAATCATCTTTTTTCATAATATTAAGTGCCTCAGATAAAGCTTGTTGCCAATCCTTTATTGTAACAACCTTTTTATTAGGATCTATTGAATAGATAATATTTTTAACATCTTCCACCTTTGCTGCTCTTGGTACAGTTGGCTTTGTAATAATTATCTCATCAGCTAAGGGTAATATTATCTCAATATATTCTTTTAATGCCTTATCTTTTAATATTCCTAAAACTAATATTAGATGTTTAAAATTAAATATTGAAATAGTTTGTTGTAAGCTTTGTACTCCTTCAGGATTATGAGCGCCATCAATAATAACTAAAGGATTCTGAGCTAGTATTTCAAAACGACCAGGCCAGAATGTATTTTCCAAGCCTGCATATATAGAATTCACATCAAAATTAAACTTATATTTTTGTTTCAACAATTCAAGTGCCATAATAGAAATTGCTGCGTTTTTAATTTGATGAGGTCCCAGCATTCTTATGTTAATATCTTGGATAGTTAAATTGTCACTATGAAAATCAAATTTACTACCGCTTTGATTCATATTATGGATTTTTGTATAATATTGTTCACTTATTTGATATAAATCTGAATTACTTAATTCAGCGGTGTTTCTTATAATTGATAAGGCTTCCTCATCTTCTACACCTGATATAACTGGAATATCTGATTTAATTATACCAGCCTTTTCTTTGGCAATATCTTTAATATTGTTGCCTAAAAAATCCATATGGTCATGTCCAATATTTGTTATTATTGAAAAGATAGGCGTTACTACATTTGTTGAGTCCAACCTACCTCCTAGCCCTGTTTCCCATAATACTATATCAGTATATTTTTTGGTAGCATAATATAAAAGGGCAATTGTAGTTACTACTTCAAATTCTGTCGGAATACCCCGTTTTGAATGTTCTAATTCTTTCACTAATGGAATTATTTGATTTAAAGTATTTACTAAATCTTCTCCTGATATATCTTCACCATTTACCTGTATCCTATTAGTAAATTCAACTAAATATGGAGATGTGTACATTCCAACCCTATAACCTGCATGAATCAATACCTGACTAATATAGCTAACCGTTGAACCCTTACCATTTGTTCCAGCAACATGTATGAATTTACACTTTTGCTCAGGATGATCTAATCTATCTAGCATCCATTTCATCCGTTCAAGTCCTGGCTTAATACCAAAGGTAATTAAGCTGTGAATCCAATCAATTGCTTGTTCTTTAGTTTCAACCTGGTTAAAATCCACTATATTTGTCACCCATTCTTATTATTTAATTTTTTAGCTCTTCAATCCTCGCTAATACTTTATTTCTTTTATCTAAATAATCTTTTTCTTTTTCTCTTTCTGCCTCAATAACTTTAGTTGGTGCTTTATCAACAAAGCTTTTATTATTTAATTTCTTTTGCACACGATCAACCTCATAATTAAGCGTTTCTAATTCTTTTCCTAATCTTTTAATTTCTTCTTCAATATCTATTAATCCTGCTAACGGTAGGTATACTTCTGCTCCAGTAACAACTGCAGACATAGCTTTCTCTGGTGGATTAATACTTGATGAAATTATTAACTTCTCAGGGTTACAAAAGCGTGTAATATAAGATTGACCTGCTTCTAATATCTGTTGATTCTCTTGACTAGTTGCTTTAATTATTATTTCAATTTTTTTACTTAGTGGTACATTTACTTCCGCACGAATATTTCTAACTGAACGAATTACGTCCATTAATAATGTCATCTCTTTAGCAGCAGATGGATTATGAAACTCTTCTGTATATTCAGGCCACTTGGCAACTGTAATGCTCTTACCTTCATGAGGTAAGTGTTGCCATATTTCCTCTGTAATAAAAGGCATATATGGGTGTAACAATCTTAAAATATTATCTAATAAATATGTTAGTATTGATTTGCTTTTCTTTTTAGCTTGTTCATCATCACTATATAAAGGTAGCTTTGCTAATTCAATGTACCAATCGCAAAATTCATCCCAGATAAAGTGTGTTAGTACTCTTCCTGCTTCACCAAAATCGTACTGGTCAAATAATCTTGTAACCTCTTTTACTGTTTCATTAAAACGGTGTAAAATCCATTTATCTGCAGTTAGAACATTTCCAGATAAATCTATATCCTCAACAGTAAAATCCCCTAAATTCATTATTGTAAATCTAGAAGCGTTCCATATCTTATTGGCAAAATTCCGAGCAGCTTCCACTCTTTCAAAATGAAATTTCAAGTCTTGTCCAGGGGTTGTACTAGTTGAAATCATAAATCTTAAAGCGTCAGCACCATATTGATCTATAACTTCTAGTGGATCAATACCATTACCTAACGATTTTGACATCTTTCTTCCTTCACTATCTCTTACTAAACCATGAATATATACATCCTTAAAAGGATTCTCTCCAGTAAATTCGAGGGCAGTAAAGATCATTCTAGCTACCCAGAAGAAAATAATATCATACCCTGTTATTAAAAGACTTGTTGGATAATATTTTTTCATATCCTCCGTTTGATCTGGCCATCCCATTGTAGAAAATGGCCATAGACCTGAACTAAACCATGTGTCCAAAACATCTTCATCTTGCTTTAAGTTATTATGTCCACAATTAGGGCAAGAGATTGGCTCTTCCATCTGAACAATTATTTCATTACAATCAGAGCAATACCACGCAGGTACTCTATGCCCCCACCATAATTGTCTAGATATACACCAATCGCGAATATTCTCAATCCAATTAAGATAGGTCTTTTCAAAGCGTTCAGGTACAAAATTAACTCCTTCGCCGCTTTTTTGATGATCAATTGCTTTTTTTGCAAGTGGTTTCATTTTTACAAACCATTGTGTAGACAAATATGGTTCTACAATAACACCAGTTCTTTGGCTATGCCCAACGGAATGAAAATGTTCTTCTATTTTAAACAAAACATCTTGGTCTTGTAAATCCTTAACGATCTGTTTGCGACATTCAAATCGGTCTAGTCCTTGATATTTACCAGCGTTTTCATTCATCTGACCAGCTTCGTCCATTACTAAAACTCTTGGAAGGTCGTGACGTACTCCTATTTCAAAGTCATTTGGATCATGGGCTGGTGTAATTTTTACTGCACCACTACCAAACTCTCGATCAACATAATCATCTTCAATTATCTGTATCTCTCTACCTGTAATCGGCAAAATAATTGATTTACCGATTAAATGTTTATATCGATCATCCTTTGGATGAACAGCTACAGCAGTATCTCCTAGCATCGTTTCAGGACGTGTTGTAGCAATTGAAATAAAACCGCTTCCGTCCTTTAATGGATACCTCATATGATAAAGAGCACCTCGAATATCTTTGTATTCTACCTCAATATCTGATAGAGCTGTTCTAGCTTCAGGATCCCAATTGATTATGTATTTACCGCGATAGATAAGACCCTTTTCGTAAAGACTAACAAATACATTTCTAACTGCCTTAGATAAGCCTTCATCTAGTGTAAAACGTTCCCTAGAATAATCTAAGGATAAGCCTAGCTTTGCCCATTGCTCATGGATAGTAGTCGAATACTTATCCTTCCACTCCCACGCTACTTCTAAAAATTTTTCACGACCTAAATCATAGCGATTAGTTCCTTGCTCTCGCAATTTCTCTTCTACTTTTGCCTGTGTTGCTATTCCAGCATGATCTGTACCTGGCAACCATAAGGTATCATATCCTTGCATTCTTTTCATTCTTGCCATTATATCTTGAAGAGTAAAGTCAAAGGCATGTCCAATATGTAACATCCCTGTTACATTAGGAGGTGGAATTACAATTGAATAAGGTTTCTTATCCTGTTCTTTTCCAGCCTTAAAGAATTCATTCTTAGCCCAAAATTCGTTCCATTTAGCCTCCACGTTCTTCGGATCATATGTAGTAGGAATCTGTTGTTCAAATTTTTCCATTTAAATGCCCCCAATTACTAATCATTAGTTTAATTTTAACAAATAAAAAATAAAAAAAGAACATTTCTCATCCTAAAGGACGAAAAATGCTCGCGGTACCACCTTTATTCATGACATTATCTGTCATGCACTCTTTCATAACGGAAATCTATCCGGTCTGTTCTACTCAACTATGCATCAAACAGACTACTTAAGGGCGACTTCAATAGAGAATTACCTAGAAAATCTTCCAGAAAATGATTTCCCTCTCTTTAGGACTCTGCAATTTACTACTCCCTAGCATTGTATTTTTAATATTAATATACTTATATTACTTTCTTATTTTAAAGAGATTAGTAACTAATGTCAAATAGGATTTTCCCAGATATAATAAGACCACCACTTTTTAAGTGGTGGATATTGAATTTAGGATAAGTCTCCTAGAATTCAGATGGAGTTTTAACTCCATCTGAATAAAGTTCGGCTTTATTTTTTTATTCGTATAACCAACCCTGCCTGTCAACAAACCAAATTAATTCTTTTGTTTGAACCCATCTTGTCTGTAATTTTTTAAAGTAAATGTCTTCAGATATTGTTTTTTGTTTCTGATCATATCTTTTGGCCAAAGAAATTATTTTTTCTGGAAAGATTAAATACGTAGATAATAATTTTCTTTCGTAAGGTAATAATGGATATATTTTTTGATATTTTTCTATCCATTCCTCTCCTCTTTTTTGCCACTCTTTATTAAGTATATAATGCCTTATAAAAAACGCTATATCTCTTACAGGCGTATCTATACTAACATTATTAAAATCTAATAATACTATATAACCCTCTGGAGTCATTATTATATTGCGATGATGATATCTGCCATGACAAATGGTCTTCCTAATGTCTTCAATAGAGTTATATTGAATTACCCAATCATTTAAATGATTTACAGCTTCTTCTGCCCAGTTTTGGATGAAAGGTATATAAGTACGGAAGATATGTTCAAAAGCTGTATTGGACTCTTTTTCTTTTATCTTCCTTTGATATTTTTTAAGCCATTCTAATGAAGCCTGCCATGATTTCTTTATATATAGTTCATCAATATATTGATATTTTTGCTTTCCTTTATCAAAGGATAAGCCTAGTTTATGCATATTAGCCATTGTTGACATAGCAAGTAGTAAATGCTTATTATTATTTAATGTTAAGGCCTGACCCTCTACCCATTTGGTTACATAAATGATCCCATCTTCTCCCGGTATATATAAGTCCCCAAATTTATTTGGAATAATCGTTGCAATAGGAAATCTGTTGTCGTCTAAGTATTTAATAATTCTATTCATTTTCTGAAATTGATCACTATTAATTTTGGATTTTTTAAGGGCATATGTACCAATCTGGGTCTCAATCTTTACTACTGATTTTATTTTACTTAACCTGTTTATTTGAAAATCATATTCACTAAAAACATGAGGATGAACACCAATATCAACAAATGGACTTAGATAGGTCATATTTATACCCTCAATTTCATTTACATATTATATTTCTAGTTAAAGTTTGAAATAAGTGAATAAGCTTTGATAAAGCCCTGATACTTTGATTATTTGGTCATTTACTATTTGATATTCTTTTAAAATATTATTAGAGTTTGTTACTTTAACGACATAATGGATATATAAGAATTTCCACAAAGCATGAGGATAAGCTATATATGTTAGTATCCATAATTTATCTTCTGTTCTAAGTGGAATAACTTTTTGATAATATTCTAAAAAATTATAAATGGTAGCATCATTATAGTTGCTTTCCTTATATAATCTAGTTATAAATTTGGCAATATCATAAGCTAATACATCTATAGTTGGAACAGTTAAATCAATTATCCAACCTTCATCATACTCATCAATTATATAAGAGCTTAAATAAAGATTTCCATGACATAGCTTAGGTTGAGAATCATTTTTTATCGCTAATTTTTCTACTCTTTTTGCCTTATCAATGCTAAGTTTAATCTGCTCTAAATTTCTTGGCATGCTGTCTATTAACATTTCATCAATTTCATTCTTTTTTTTCTTTTTATAGATAAAATCTTCAATGTTAGTAAACTGTCCTAAACCACTAATATAATTTTCTGACCAAAGTCTTAAATTACTGTTCGTCTGAATTTTACTAGCTACAAGATGGAATTGCGCCAAAGTAGTACTTATTATTTTAATATCTTTCTCTTCATTAGCAGACGGCATTCTACCTATGATTTCATCTGTTAAAGAATAGCTAGTATTATTATAAAAAACAAATGGTTCTCCTTCTTTTGTAGAAATAAATCTATCTACTTTCCTAAATCCTAATCTAGCTAAGGCTTCTCTATATTTATGAGCTTCCTTTATACTGAGTAAGTCGTTCCATTTACTTATTATCTTTGGTCCGTAGTTAGTTTTTAGTTTATAAATATTGGGATAAGTGTCTATAGAATCAACTTGAAGATTATAATTACGTAGTACATCAACTATTTCAACATTGTTAGACATGAATTTTTATCTTGTAGTAGGAAGATATAACAATTGACCTAGTTGTAGCTCTGCGCTACTTTCAATATTGTTATTACTAAAAATATCTTCACTATTTATTCCATATTTATCAGCAATTTTCTCAATAGTATCATCTTTTTGTACTAGGTAGATTTTCAACTTATACCTTTGAACCTCATCCCCTTTTAATAAACCAAATAGCATATTATTTTCATTAACCTCTGTATCATCTTTTATTTTATCTTCCCCTTTATCTATCGTTACTTTTGCAATCGGAAGTTCTTCCTTTGTGTTAGCATTTATTAGCTGTACATTTTCTGTTTCTTCTTCTGTGTTATTGTTTTTTTCATCGTTAATTTTAGATTCATCAGAATCTGATTGTAACAAATCTTTATAATCTTTTTGTTCTTTTCTTAATAATGAGTAGATAGGATTATTATGGTTATTGTCTATGCTACTATTGTCTTCACCAGTTGTTTTATCGTACTGTTCTATATTTTGTGGTTGTTCTTGTGGTTGTTCTTGTGGTTGTTCTTTTATTCGTTCTTGTGTTTGTATTTCTGCTTTCTTACTATCTGGTTTAACTCCATGCAACTTTATCTCTGAAATTACTTCAATTTCTTGATTTGATATAATCTCGTAATTAAAGTTTTCAACCTCTACGACTACATTACTTATATCATCAACTCTACTATTATCGATCCTTATCGATAAAGGAATTTGATGTTGAAATGAATCTACTTTGTAGTCATTATTCAGTAATGTATCATAATGAAGTGCATCAAATTGATCCAGTTGATCCTCCCAATACTTGTTCTTAATAATAAACTCGCCGCTTAAAACTAAATAACCTGTAACCTCTACTTCTTCCTTATTTTCATAAACTTTTACTATCGGTTGTAAGTCAAGACTAGCTAAATTCTTAAAGCTCTGTTCCTCATTTGAAAGTTTAACCTTTTCATGCAATTCAAATTTCATATTTGATAAATCAGATAACAATGTTATCACCCCTCCAAAAGGTATGTACTTCTTTCTTAAATATATTTATTAAACTACTTAGATATGACTTATATCCAAAAAAAAATAGTCCATCTTTATGGACTATCTACAGGCAAAATTCTTATAAAATATATTTTCTAAGAATACTTATTATCAAATTTATCAGTATAAACTTTGTTATATTCTAATTCTTCCTCTTTATGTGGTCGTTTTTCTTGATCTGGATAACCTATTGCTATAATAGATTCAACCTTATACTTATCAGGAATATCTAATAGTTCCTTAACATAATCTTCTGAGGTCTTATTAGAATCATGCATTCTATTTCTAATTTGTATCCAACACGATCCTAAATCCATGCTTTCTACTTGTAACTGAATAATAACTGATGCTATTGAAGTGTCTTCAACCCATACATCATTAATTGTTTCATCTGCAATAACTACTATCCCTAGTGGTGCACCTTTAAGAAATAGTGATCCGTGCTCTTTAGAAAAAGCTAGTTTCTTTAATAGCTCCTGATCTGTTACTATGATGAAGCTCCATGGATTCAAGCCTCGTGATGAGGGAGATAACAAAGCAGCTTTAATTATTTTTTCTATATCTTCTTTAGAAATTTTTGTGCTCTTAAACTTCCGCACACTTCTTCTTCTCATCAATATATCAAGCATAATTAAACCCCTTCCGTTCTTTTTTCAATTAACATCTGCCATCGTCCAATTATCTTAAAACCTAATTTATGATAAACACTTCCCGCTTCTGGATTATGATAAAATATGCATAACGTTTTGCCTTCTGTTAATATATCTTTACATAATTTTGAAAGACATTGACTCATGTAACCTTTTCTTCTATATCCTTCCCTAGTGGCAACTCCAACTACCATTGCCGAACAAGAATTCTCTGCTGTACTTTGGGCAACTGTTATTGCTTTATCCTCATCATCTTCAATGAAATATATTCTTCCTGCCTTTT
Organism: uncultured Bacillaceae bacterium; assembly: GCA_964538675.1. GTDB lineage: Bacteria > Bacillota > Bacilli > Tepidibacillales > Tepidibacillaceae > CAZIGM01. The sequence goes on from CAZIGM010000045.1 coordinate 12,200, forward strand.
TGTTTATTACGTTTTTTATTCTATCCAATGAATTTGAGTCTGTATCTCTAAATTCTTCTATTGTATCAAGTAACTCATATATTTTATGTGCATCTTCAATTCTAGCAATTTTAATATTATATGTATATTCTAATAAATCCTTATCTTCACTCAATTCACAGAAGTACATCGATTTTATTATCGGATTATTTAAGACCATTTTAAAATTATTAGTAATGCTTTCTTTGCCAGATATTATTTTCTTTCTCCGAAATGATGAAATTATATTCTCAAACTCTGTAATATCAAACATTTCATCTTTATAGTATGGAATAAAATTCTCATGATATCTTAATAAAACTCCGTTTATATTATTGTTATCATCAAAGCTACCCCAAATTTCTTGAAATTCTTCCTCAAATCCATAATTCTCAATATCTCCAATAATAAATAAATTAATAGCAGATTCGGAACTCAAAAAATTTAATGTGACCTCTTTATCTTCCTCATTAAGTTTTCTTAACATTATTCCCTCCATAATTAAAAAAGAATTAGAAGTAACTTATTTAGCTACTCCTAACATGTCCAAAATTTAAGTAAAAGAATTTACCAAAGTCTAATACGTTGCATAATAGAAATAAAACGTTCCTACTAATAAAATTGCAGCAAGTATACTTGCAAGCACTATAAGTAATTTTTTTAACATAAACTCACCAGCTTTCTTAATAATATAAGAATTATGAGATTTTTCCACTAGTTATATTGTGCTTCCTTTGTTTTTATTCTATCATAATGTTCAATACCAATGTTACTATCAATACTTTTTTCATTGTCGCAAAGTGTTTGAATGGTGCCAACACTTAAAAAAACAATTGCCATCAATGTAAATACCACGTGAACGGTCTTCTATCGAATATCTCTTAAAAACAACATCATTAATACCTGCAAAAAACATACTAAATAAAGCAAAAAAAATACCGATATTCATTTATATACCTCTGTTTTCCCCTTAATAACAATCTTTACTATCACATTCTTCATTTTTAAATTCTATCTCTACTGTGACATGTTTA
>CAZIGM010000046.1:0-13226 GCA_964538675.1 uncultured Bacillaceae bacterium
TGCATCGTTAAACCATTGTCTTCTATAACGTTATTCCATTCAAGCTGCCACTCTTTTTCAAATTGTGAAAGCATTTTTTCTATAATTTCTTCTTCTGTTGCACCTACTTTTATTTCATACGTTTCTGGAAATAGGTAGCCCTCTAATTTATACTTAATATCTTCATTATTAGAAATATTTTTTATAACTTCAAAATCAAAATTTCCCTCTTTGGAAAGCTGTAGAAAACGATCCTTATCTACTAAGCCCTGTTCAGATAATCTGTCAGCTATTTGTTCAACAGTATACCCCTCAGGAATTGTAAAACGAACACTTTCTATCTTATTATTGCCATCAACTAATCTATTGATAATTTGATCAACGTCCATGCTCTTCGATAATTCGTACATTCCTGCTTTCAGTTCAGAATCATGCCCTGAATTTTTAACACGCATTTGAAAATACATGTCACTCTTAATTAGGTTGTTTTCCTTAAGGATTGAAGCAATATCACTAGTCGTGCTTCCCATTGGAATCTCAACAAAAAATACTTCATCATTACTTGGTTCGATTGGCGTAGATAACGAATTAATATAGATTAATGTCATTATAATTAATATTAATGCAATTCCAGTAATACTTAATGACCACCTAATTTTTTTGTTTAATTTCACTTCTAGGTCTCCTCTCAAAAAACCTAACTTTTATATCTATATTAAGTTAGCATAGTTCCAAAAAAAAAACAATGAGGGATGATAAAACCATCCCTCATCCAGACTGTATAAAATGCCCATTTTCTTCGTTACTGGTAGCATATGTAGTTTACAACGTGCTCACGATGTCCGTTATCTTTCTTCTAATTAAGTAAAATATGGAAGAAAGGTACTCCCATAAGCCGCACTTACGTAAACTACATATACTTATGCTCAATGTAAGCTCCGTTCCTTCGATTATAAGCGCGCCTTGAACTTGAACATTTTCTACAGTCTGCTAAATTAATGTAAATGCCCAATTCACATCTCAAAGGAGACACTGGAAACGTCCCTTTGTCACCTTTATTTAACCTTGATCATCAAACTTGTTAAACCATATATCAAATAATTCACTAGCCTCTTCCCATTCATCGTCATCGATAAATTTTAGCTCAAGTTCATTATCTGTATTGGTAACAACTTCCATTACTTCAATGTCACCTTCTTCTGATTCTGGTGATTGAAAGTAAGCATAGTTTTTATCGTTTGCATTTAATTCTAATAATAAATTAAATAAGTGTTCATTATCCATTTCATCAAATAGCGTTACTTCTGAACCATAATAATTCTTAACTAAATTGGTTTCTTTAATATTATCCATCTATTTCACCTTATACTTCAAATTCATTATCTAAAGTATTAAAAACTTCTTCAACTAAATTCCATTCATCGTCACTTTCAATAGTGAACAATTTAATATCATCGCCTTCTTCTTCATATCTGAAAGCATATACCTCTGCTTCCTCTTCTTCATCTGGAATGTAAGACGGAACTAAAAAAATATAGTTATTCCCTTCCGCCTCAAAATCATATACTACTTCGAATTTCTCTTCTTTTCCATTATCATCTTCGACAAAAATATAATCACGTTCTTCTTGTTCATTATTCATTGTTATTCACCTCTTCGCATCTAAATATCCTTGCAGTATTAACATTGCTGCCATTTTATCAATAACTTTTTTTCTTTTCTTTCTACTAATATCTGCCTCAATTAAAGTTTTCTCAGCAGAGACAGTTGTTAATCTCTCATCCCAAAAAGAAAGCGGTAATTCTATTCTTTCCTTTAATATCTCAGCTAATTCAATTGTTTTCTCAGCTCTTGGTCCTATAGTTCCATTCATGTTTTTTGGTAACCCAACTACAAGCTCTTCTATAGCGTATTGATCAATTATTTTATTTAAATGATTTATATCTTCGTCCAAATTCTTCCGATAAATAACCTCAACACCTTGAGCAGTCCATCCAAATTCATCACTAACAGCTACTCCAATTGTTTTATCTCCTATGTCTAACCCCATTATTCTCATGCTTTACTCCCCAAAAAATTTTTAAAGAAAAAAGGAAAGCCAAAAAAACTTCCCCATTAAATAATTCTATTCATAATGTTGCTTGAGGTAAGATTTTACTAATTCCTCGATAAGCTCATCTCGTTCAACTTTCCTTATTAGAGTTCTTGCGTTATTATGTCTAGGTATATATGCTGGATCACCTGATAATAAATATCCTACCATTTGATTAATTGGGTTGTAACCCTTTTCTACTAATGCTTCATACACCTCTAGTAAAACATCTTTTGACTGTGCGTCCAAATCTTCTGATTTCACATCAAATTTCATGGTGTGATCCATCGAGTTCATTAATAACACCTCTTTCAGAATTACTGAATTTTCATATAGTTTATTAAGAAGCTATAATTTTATTTTAACCGATTTTATATAATCAGTCACGCAATTCAATGCATCAGAAATTTTTTCTGGATTTTTCCCACCTGCTTGAGCCATATCTGGTCTTCCGCCCCCGCCACCATCAACACGAGCAGCAGCCTCGCTAATTAATTTGCCAGCATGAAAACCTTTCTTTATCAGATCATCTGTAACAGCTGCAACTAAATTTACTTTATCATTATTTATACTTGCAATCAAAATTATACCTGATTGAATTTTTTGTTTTAATTCATCAACAATGTTTCTTAAATTGTTCATGTCCATTGAATCTAATTTTACTGCAAGTACCTTTATTCCTTCAATATCAACAACTTTATTAACTAAATCCTTTGATTCAAAATTACTCATCTTTGCTTTCAACGAATCATTCTCTTTTTGTAAATCTAAAATAGATTCATTTAAAGCATTTATTTTTTCGTTAACTAATAATGGCTTTGTTTTTAATTCCTTAGCAATATTTTTTAGATACAAACTCTGTTCATTTAAATATTGAAAAGCAAAGCGACCAGTTAAACCTTCAATTCTTCTTAAACCAGCACCAATACTACTTTCTGATAAAATTTTAAAAATACCAATTTCTGCTGAATTCTTTACATGACATCCACCACATAATTCAAGACTATACTCACCAACTCGAACCACACGAACCTCATTACCGTATTTCTCGCCGAATAAAGCCATAGCTCCCATATGTTTAGCCTCTTTTAATGATTTTATCATTATATCTACTTCTAGATTATCCCATATCCTATTATTAACGATTAGTTCAATTTTTAGAAGCTCTTCTTCAGTTATGGCACCAAAATGTGAAAAATCAAAACGAAGTTTATCCGAAGCTACTAAAGATCCAGCTTGATTAACATGCTCACCCAAAACTTCTTTTAAAGCTTGATGAAGTATATGTGTAGCTGTATGGTTTTTAATAATATTGCCTCGAACTGTATTATCAACTTTCGCAGAAACTTTGTCATTAACGTTAAACGATCCCATTATAATCTCTATATGATGAACGTGTTGTCCATTAGGAGCTTTAGTTACCTCTAAGACCTTTAATTCTCCGTTAGCCCCAATAATATTACCTTGGTCAGATACTTGTCCTCCACTTTCTGCATAAAAAGGAGTCTTATCTAACAATAGCTGTACCTTTTCTCCTTCCGAGGCAACGTTTATCAATTTATTATTAGAAATAATATGCGTTATTATTGTATCTACTACCAATTCAGTATATCCAACAAATTCACTCTTATCCTTAATTTCTCCTATAATTCCACCTTGGACTTGCATGCTATCTGTGTCATGTCTAGCTGCTCGAGCTCGGTTTCTTTGTTCTTCCATCTCTTTATTAAATCCTTCTTGATCAACACTCATACCATGTTCATTAGCAAAATCCTCAGTTAAATCTAAAGGAAAACCATATGTGTCATAAAGCTTAAAGCTTTCCTTACCTGTAATTTCTACTCTTCCTTCATCTTTAGCTTTTTGTACTATCTGTTCTAAAATAATTAATCCATCTGAAAGCGTTTCAAGAAATCTTTCTTCCTCATTCTTTATAACTTTTTCAATAAATTCACTTTTTTCTAGTACTTCAGGATAATAATGCTTCATTACTTCTCCAACTAATGGAGTTAATTTATATAAATATGGTTTATCTATACCTATTGTCCTTCCATAGCGTACAGCTCTTCTTAATAACCGGCGAATTACATATCCTCTGCCTTCATTTGATGGAAGTGCGCCATCACCTATGGCAAAAACAATAGTTCTTATATGATCTGCAATTACCTTTAGAGCAATATCAATTTCCATATTTTCATGATATTTTACACCTGCATAATCTGCAGTAGTCTGTATAATAGGAATAAATAAGTCCGTGTCAAAATTAGTCTCAACATCTTGTATAATCGAAGCCATTCTTTCTAATCCCATTCCAGTATCAATATTTTTTTTAGGTAATGGCGTATAGCTACCATCTGGATTGTGATTATATTGGGAAAATACTAAATTCCAAATTTCTAAATATCGTTCATTTTCACCACCTGGATAACATTCAGGATCATTTATATCACAATGTTCTTCGCCTCTATCATAAAAAATCTCAGTATTTGGTCCACTAGGTCCTTCACCAATATCCCAAAAATTCTCATCTAATCTAATAATTCTTTCATCAGGTAGACCAATTTCATTATGCCAAATATCATATGCTTCATCGTCTTTCGGATGTATTGTTACTGATAACTTATCTTTACTAAAACCTATCCATCTCTCCTCAGTTAGAAACTCCCAAGTCCAATGAATAGCTTCCTTTTTAAAATAATCGCCAATTGAAAAGTTCCCGAGCATTTCAAAAAAAGTATGATGTCTAGCTGTTTTTCCCACATTCTCAATATCATTTGTGCGAATTGATTTTTGTGAACTAGAAATCCTTGGATTTTGAGGAATTTTTCTTCCGTCAAAATATAGTTTTAAAGTTGCTACTCCACTATTTATCCATAATAAAGATGGATCATCATAAGGAATTAATGAAGCACTTGGTTCAATAGCATGTCCTTTAGACACAAAAAAATCCAGAAAAGCCTTCCTTATCTCATGAGAGCTCATCTTTTCCATACATATTTTCCTCCAGTATTTAAAATAATTTTTAGTAAAATATAAAAAACACTTTCAAACCCATAACAGGGACGAAAGTGTTTATTCACCTCTCCTCAAAAGTTTTCGTTAAGGGTGTTGTCAAAAGATTAAAAAAATAAAATATTGAATACCATTTTGGAAATTATTATAACTAGCATATACTTAATTGTCAACTAACGATCCAAATAATAGATGCTTATATGTTGAAGAATTACTCTTAAAATTGCGAAAACAGGAACTGCTAGAATTAGCCCAATTATTCCTGCTACTTTTCCACCAATTAATAAAGCAATAATGATAAATAAAGGATGCATATGTAGCTTTCTTCCTACAATTTGTGGAGATACAACATTTCCTTCTATAAGTTGAATTATAATATTTACTACAAATACTGAAAGTGCCATTCTCCAAGAAATACTTATACCTACTAATAAAGCTGGTGTAGCACCTATAAATGGACCTATATAGGGGATTATATTGGTAATTGCTACTATTGAAGCTAATACTAAAGCATATGGCAATTTTATTATTAAATATCCAATATAAGCTAGAACTCCAATAATTGCACAAACAATTAATTGTCCTCTTATATAGTTTCCCAGAGCCTCATCTATGTCTCTTGCTACTCTAATTATTTTTTTTCGGTTTTTCCTTGGAACAAATGTTATAATCGTTTTTTCTAAAATCTGATAATCCTTTAACATATAAAAAGCCACAAATGGTACTAACACAATAGTTAAAAAAACATTGATTGTATTACCAATCCAATCAGTAATATTAGAAAAACCCTTTGTCATTTTTGCTTCAAGATTTTCAATTGTTGAATCTATACTACCTTGAAATGTATCAGGTAATGGATGCGAAGGATTATGTCTTACATTTTCAAGCCAATTGTCAAGCTTTTCAATCATATTAGGGATATATTCACTTAATTCCTTTATCTCCGAAACCAATTTTGGCATGGCATTAATACTAATAATTGTTAGTGAACCAAAAAAAACTATATATATTAACAATACTGCTAAAGATCTTGGTATGCGATTATTTCCATTGAGCATTGTAACTAAAGGATTTAGCAAATATGAAATAATTAAAGCAATAAAAAATGGTAGGAAAATACTTTTAATAAATATAAAAATATACTCTAAGATAAATCCTAATTTAACTAGTAAGAAGAGAGCAATAAGGATAAGTATTGTCAGAACTAAAAATATAAATAATTTAACATAAGGAGATTTATATATATCTTCCTTCATTAAAGCTCACTCCCTTTCAACATTTACCATTTATTTAGTAATACAACTCTTTTATGAGTATATGTCTTTTTTGTCCTATTTACGCATAATATTGTCTATTTTAGACAATAAAAAGCACCTAAAAAAATATCTCTTTAGGTGCTTATACTTGTAATAAAGCCAAACTTCATTTAGTTGACTATATCAACACTTAGTTTTACTATCTAATTAATCTTTTTACCAAACGTGAACTGTTAACATATTTTAACAAATTCATTCTTCGCATAGAGTCCATTGTATTATACATAAATCTATTTAATGTACCCCGATTAACCATTCTTCTTGAAGATCTTCGCCAAAGTAGTCCTGCTATAGATGCAACGACTCCACCAATAATTAATCCTCGTGACATTCGATTCATGATGTGTCCTCCTATTTTTAGATTTGTAATTCTTCTTCTGAGAATAAATCATCTAATGAACTGAGGGTTCCGTCTTCCTCTACTTGATACACTGTAAAATGATCTTTTTCAATTGTCAATTCAATAAAACAATTCCAACAATAAAATTGATTGTTGGCTATTTTGCCAATATCACGACTATGACAATTAGGGCACGTTAATAACATCTTAATCCTCCTGCGGATGGATCCTATTCAAACATAACATCTTTAATATCGTTATTGGAGACAATTATTGCATCTTCTCCAAAAATCATTTTTTTTGGAAGTTCAATAATTCTTCTTCCTTCTGTTATATCAGTTAGGAATCCATCTGAAACTTCATACCCTATTATTTTTCCCACTTCTTCCATAAAATAAACATCTGTAATATATCCTAATTCTTGACCATTAGAAGTTACTAACGGAATGCTTTTACATGCCGATTTTCCATTATTATAAGAATAATATTGATTTTGTTGAACTGGAGCAAGATCTTCTACTGTATTAATGGTTACAGCATCGTCACCTATAAAGCCTACATTGTCATAAGATAAAAAATTTATTTTATTAAAAAAATTCTGAGAGGAAACCGCAAAACCAATCAATTCACCAGATTGATTAAAATAAATATCCTCAATAAGACCAACCTTTTTGCCTGAACTAATATCTAATACAGGTAAACCAAAAACATCTTGTATTTTTTTCACATCATACCTCCCTTTTACGGGATACTGTTAGTATATGAAAACTTTTATTCCAGATACAAAGATAAAGCTGGATAAATCAGAAGTTATTTCCTTTAGTCTTTCTTGATTTTACAATATTTATTATCTCTTTTGTAGCCTTCTCTATCTCTTCATCTGTGTTATCTATTCCAAAGCTTATTCTAATTGATGAATTAGTAATCTCATCAGGCAAATTTAATGCTTTAATGACTCTTGAGACGTTTATCGAGCCTGATGCACATGCGGAGCCACCTGATACAGCAATACCTTTGGTATCTAAACTCATAATCATTGTATGACTATCAATACCCAAAAAACTTAAATTAAGAATACTTGGTACGGTTTCTATAGAGTGTCCATTTATTACAAAAGAATTTTCTCCCAACTCTTTCTTCCACATTTTAATCATATAATTTTTAAGTCTCAATATTTTCTCTGTTTTTTTATCCCGGTTCTCTGTTAATATCCTGCAAGCTTCACCAAAACCAATTATGGCTGGAACATTCTCAGTACCACCTCTTCTAGAACGCTCTTGTGTTCCCCCAATTAAAGGCGTAAGCTTAACTCCCTTTCGTATATATAAAGCTCCAACACCTTTGGGACCATTAATTTTGTGTGAAGAAATAGATAATAAATCTACTGGTAATTTAGATATATCCACATCCATGATTGGAAAAGCTTGCACAGCATCAGTATGAAAATATATCCCCTTACCTCTCAAGAAATATCCGATTTCGTCAATTGATTGTATAGTACCTACCTCATTATTTACATACATAATACTAACCAAAATTGTATTATCCCTTATAGAAGCTTTTAGTTCATCCATATTTATTTTGCCAGCATTATCTACAGAAAGATATGTAATTTCAAAGTCAAGATCTTTTAATAAATTAGTAGCCTCCATTATAGCTGAATGTTCGATTTGTGAAACAATTAGATGATTTCCTTTATCTTTGTTAGCTAACGCCAATCCAACCACAGCTGAATAATCACTTTCTGTGCCTCCACTTGTAAAAACTATCCTTACAGGCTCTGTATGTAAAGCATTTGCAACGTTAATTCTTGCATCCTCAATTGGAATTCTCACTAATTGTCCTATTTTATGAATACTTGAAGGATTACCAAATAACTCCGTATAAAACGGAAGCATTTTTGCCAAAACATCCTTATTAACTGGTGTAGTAGCACTATTATCTAAATAAATTTGTTTAATCATAATACTTCCTCTTTTTCAATTTGATTCAATTTACTATTAGAAGAGATTTTTTTAACATGTATGAATAATGGAGTAAGTACTTTTCCCCACCAATCTAATGAATAATGAATTATTGGACCAATTAAGATTGCTGTTATGACGGTACCAATAAATACTGGACCACCCAAGAACCAGCCTATTATTAGTACTAAAAGCTCCATTGTTGTTTTAACCTTTTTAACACTCCACCCATACTTTTTTGTTAATGCTATCATTAGACTATCTCTAGGACCAGGACCCAAACTAGCTGTAATATATAGTCCAGCTCCCACACCCATAATTATTAACCCTACAAATAAAAACATATATTGATAAACTATATTATCCATTTGTGGCATTACATATAAAAAGAAATCAATAAAAAATCCAATAAAAATCATATTTAATACAGTACCAATAGAAATAATATTCTTATTTATTAACAAGGTAATAAATATGATAAATAGCCCAACTATTTGAGACCATGTTCCAACAGTAAGACCAAATGTTTTATTTAAACCAATATGAAGTACATCCCATGCTGAAACTCCTAAATCTGCTTTAATAATCATCACTACTCCTAAACTTAAAACAAATATTCCAACAAAGAATATACACAATCTAATTGCAAATTCAATTTTCGTCATTTTAAATATTAATATTTTATCCTCTGTACCCAGTTTAATTACCTTCTTCTTTGTTGTAACTTTAATTCCATTCCTTGATCACTTGGTTCATAATATTTTTTGCCTGTTAATCCGTCTGGCATATGCTCTTGTTTAACATAATGATTTGGATAATCATGAGGGTATTTATATCCTTTCCCATGCCCAAGCTGTTTGGCACCCTTATAACTATTATCTCGTAAATGCTTAGGCACTTCGCCAAGCATTCCAGCTCTTATATCTGCTAAAGCTCCCTCTATTGCCTTTTTAACTGAATTAGACTTCGGACTTTCGCATAAGTATATGACACATTGAGCAATATTAAATCGAGCTTCAGGTAATCCTACTGTCTGTACTGCATGGAATGTAGCAATCGACTGTTCTAAAGCTGTCGGATTTGCCATTCCAATATCTTCTGATGCATGTACAATTAATCTTCTAATAATTACTTTTGGATCCTCTCCTGCTTCTAACATTCTAGCTAGCCAATATATTGCTGCATCAGTTTTACTTCCTCTAACTGATTTTATTAATGCACTCATCATATCATAGCGTTGGTCACCAGTATCATATCTCATTGCTGGTTGCTGAATAGATTCTTCTGCAATCTCTTTTGTAATGACAAGTTTACCATTACTATCTGATTCTGTCGTTGTAACAGCTAATTCTAAAGCATTTAAAGCCTTTCTCAAATCACCATTAGCTGATGAGATAATATGATCTAGAGACTCGTCATTAATCTCTATATTGTAATGTCCTAAGCCTCTTTCTTTATTATTTATCGCACTGATAATTGATTCTTTTATTTCTTCATCGGTTAACGGCTCTAGTCTAAATATTTGGCTTCTTGATAACAATGCAGAATTTACTTCAAAAAAAGGGTTTTCAGTTGTAGCGCCAATTAATATTATCTCTCCCTTTTCTACAGACGGAAGTAATGCATCTTGTTGGGCTTTGTTAAAACGATGAATTTCATCTAAAAAAAGAATTGTTTTTCTACTATAAAGCTTTAAATCTTCTTTAGCCTTGGTAATTATTTCTCTAACTTCCTTAACACCAGTGCTAACGGCATTAAGCTGTATGAAATTGCTGCTCGTTATTTGACTAATTACATAAGCTAAACTCGTTTTGCCAGTTCCAGATGGACCGTAAAGAATAATGGAAGCCAATTGATCAGCTTCTATAGCTCTTCTAAGTAATTTTCCTTCGCCAAAAATATGCTTTTGACCAATAAACTCATTAATATTACTCGGTCTCAACCGATCAGCTAAAGGAGCATAATTATCTATATTTTTCGAAAACAGATCCATATTTACACTACCTTATACTTAATTTATTTTCTTAACAAGTTCACGAGTTTTCTCTATTGTAAATTCTATATTACTTTCTGTTATTTCACGATGTGTAGTTAAGCGGACCAAATACTCACCAAACTCACTTGTTAAAATGTTTTCTTGATTTAATAAAGACACAAACTTACTTGCATTTATTCCTAAAGATTCTATATCGATGATTACAATATTTGTATGTACTTTATTTATATCTACATTAATACCGTCAATCTCATCTAAACCGATAGCAAGTTGTTTTGCTAATTTGTGATCATCGGCTAGCCTGTCAACCATCTTTGTTAAGGAAATAATTCCCGGTGCTGCAATTATTCCTGCTTGCCTCATGCCACCACCTAGCCGTTTACGCCACTTTCTTGCTTTATTAATCCATTCATTTGAGCCAACCAATAATGAACCTACAGGGGCACTTAGACCTTTTGATAAACATAATTGAATTGTATCAGTATATTGTGCGATTTCCTTTACATCTACACCAAGTGCAACTGCTGCATTAAATATTCTTGCTCCATCTAAATGAATAGATATATTTTTTCTATCCAAATTACATACTTCTTTCATATATTCTAAAGGTAATACAACTCCACCACCCCGATTATGTGTGTTTTCCAAACAAATCAGAGAAGTTTTTGGTAGATGAATATTTTCTCCCCTTATTGCTTTAGCAATTTCATCAACAGGCATCTGCCCACTATCACCTTTAATTGTTCTTGTCTGAACTCCTGCTAAAGCCGCAACAGCTCCTGCCTCATAATAAAAAATATGCGATTCGGCCTCTAATATTATCTCATCACCTGGCTGAGTATGAGATAATACAGCTATTTGGTTTCCTTGAGTTCCACTAGTAACAAAAAGGGCAGCCTCTTTTCCTAACATATTTGCTGCTAGTTCCTCTAGCTTGTTAACCGTTGGATCTTCGCCATAAACATCATCACCTACTTCAGCATTAAACATAGCCTCTCTCATTTCTTCTGTAGGTTTTGTTACTGTATCACTTCTTAAATCAATCATCTTCTCCACTCCACTTCAGTAAAATTAGTTGTTTCTATATTTTTCTTGGATATTTTAATAACTATTTAATTTCTTTTCGTACATACGAATATATTTAATGCCTTCAAGCCAATCTCTTATTCGCGGAATATCATTAGATAATACACGGTTATATGGACAATCAACGATAACTGTTGGTATTCCATTTTCAATTAGATTATTTATATGTTTAGGGTCATCTTCAAAAAACAACTCGATTTCATTAGCTAATGCAACTTTACTTTTATTTTGGGAACTCATAAATAAATTATTTTTATTAAGCGGAAACTTATGTTTTTTTAACCAATCCTCAGTAACCTCTCTGATTCTCTTAAATCCAGGTCTTGCAGTTATATAAAATATTTCATGCCCTTCCTTATCTAATTGTTGTAACGACTCAGATGAATGCTCTAATGGTACTCCAATAGTATATATCTTTGCTTCTAGTCTTCTCCACATCTTGCGACCCTCTTCACTTGTTAACCCAAAAGGCTCATCGAGAAAATAAGTTGTTACTTCATTCTCTTTTACATTCATATTTAGTTCCTCGTTATATATTTTAATTGCAGCCCTATGCGTATATTTAATTGTCCCATCAATATCAATACCTAATCTCATTATAACTACTCCTTAAAACTAAAATATTTAAAGCCGAACTTATATCGTGTTCTTTACGATATGGCTTATCCTAAATTCATTTTTCCCACTTAAAGAAGTGGGGGTCTTATCATATCTGGATAAATTACATCTTACTTCATTTTATCAAATTTAAAAACACTTTTAGTGTATTAATTTAATATTATCAATAAAATCTGAACAAGACATCTAATCATATCTAGATTAGAATAGAAGTAACAATTCCAATCAGTAAGCCATATATTAACGCTGGTCCCAAAGTTTTACGAATAATATCACCTTCCAATCCTACTAACCCTACTACAGCCGATGCAGCGACAACGTTATGAACACAAATCATATTTCCAGCGGCACTTCCTATAACTTGTTCAGCTAATATATACTTGGTGTCAAGCCCAGTCTGTAAAGCGACTTCATATTGAATTGGGGAAAAGGTTAAAGTAGATACCGTAGCACTTCCAGTAATAAATGCACCTAATTCACCAAGATACGGACTAACATATACCCACATTTCGCCAAAAGTATCTACTAATTTACTGGCAAGATATTGAGGCATACTTACATAATCATTAATATTTATACCTGAGTTTGAAAAAACTTGGACCAAAACCAAGGTTGGTACTAATGCTAACGCAGAAGCATATACAGTTCCAAAAGACTCCTTTGATGCATAAGTAAACACATTTATTGGACGACGTTGAATTATTACAGATAAAATTGCAGCTATTACAAGTACAGAGCCAGGAGAGTATAAAACCTGCCAAGTAGAAGTAATTCCTTCGATTCCCAAAATATTATCCCAGCTCAAATCTACATATTTTTGCGT
>CAZIGM010000047.1:0-12859 GCA_964538675.1 uncultured Bacillaceae bacterium
TCTGGGAAAGTTATATTTGAAGTAAAAAATCTTGTTATCGGCTATGATGAACCACTTTCCAAAGCCATGAAACTTCAAATGGAACGAGGACAAAAAATTGCGCTTATTGGTGCTAATGGAATTGGAAAAACAACATTGCTAAGAAGCATTATTGGAGAAATCAAATCTATCTCTGGTTCTGTTGAATTAGGAGAATATCTACATATAGGATATTTTGAACAAGAAATGAAGAAGTTAGGCAATAAAACGTGTATCGAAGAATTTTGGGATGAGTTCCCTTCCTTTAATCAGTTCGAAGTTCGTTCAGCTTTAGCGAAGTGTGGCTTGACAACAAAACACATTGAAAGCAAACTAATGGTTCTAAGCGGCGGGGAAAAAGCTAAAGTTCGTTTAGCAAAGTTAATAAATAAAGAAACTAATCTGTTAGTTCTAGACGAACCTACAAATCATTTAGACGTAGAAGCAAAGGAAGAACTAAAAAATGCCCTTAAGGAGTATAAAGGAAGTATACTTTTAATCAGCCATGAACCAGAATTTTATAAAGATATTGTAACAAACGTGTGGAATCTAGAAGAGTGGACTAAAAAACTCGTTTAAGTTTTATAACTAAATATATTTTTTTGTCAATAAAGCTGAACTTTATTCAGATGGAGTTTTATCTCCACCTGAATTCTAGTGAGACTTATCCTAAATTCATTCTCCCCCACTTAACATAGCGAGACTAGAGAACTTTGTTCCCTTAGCGAGACTTGCGCACTTTGTGTGTAAGTGGGGGTCTTATCATATCTGGACAATATTAAAGAATATTCAATATTTATGTCACAAATAAGATAATATAATGTATACTTGAGTCAGTTTTAAAATTCATAATATAACTTAAAAGGATGGACTTAATGACAAAAAAAAATATTGCTTGGATAACTGATAGCACAGCTTTTATTACAGACGATTTAAAGAATAACCCAGATGTATACGTCATGCCTTTAGAAATCGTTTTTGGGGAAGAGGCTTTTGAAGATGGTGTCAATTTAAATACAGATCAATTGTATCAACGTATTAATAGCGAGAAAGAAGTACCAACAACTTCTCAACCATCTGTCGGCAAATTTGTAGAGCTTTTTGAAAAATTAAAGCTTGAATACGATCAGGCAATTGCAGTTCACGTTTCAGGTAAGATAAGTGGTACTATTTCTAGTTGTAAAATTGCAGCAGATATTGCTGAATTTAATGTAGAAATTATCGATTCTAAATCTATGTCTTATGCAATTACAACACTAATTCATAAAGGTATGGAATTTGCAAAAAATAGTATCAGTTTTGAAAACATCACTAAAAAACTGCAACAAGAAACAAAAAACTCTGAAAATTATATTCTTTTAGGTAGCTTAGAGCAATTCTATAAAGGTGGAAGAATGTCTGGAACTCAGTATTTATTAGGAAGCATTCTTCATATTAAACCAATTATCCACATAAATACTGATGGTGAATTTAAAGTTTTTGAAAAGGTTCGTTCGGAAGCAAAAGCAATAAAAAGATTGCTTGAATTGTTTCATCAATCATACGAAAACAATACTATTCGCCAATTACAAATAATGCATGGAAATATTTATTCAAAGGCTGTTGATTTAAAACAAGAAGTACTAAGTAAATTCCCTAGTCTAGATGTTTTTATTGGTGAAATTAGTTCGACTATTGGTGTTCATGCTGGTGAAGGTACGCTTGCCTTGATTTGGCACAAAGAAAAATAATAAGTACTGACACAAAAACCGACTTGTAAAAGTCGGTTTATATTTTATTACTGCCCATAAGTTTTAAATTTCTCTACCATATGTTCAATTTCTTCATAGGATAGAACAACTGGTGTTCCAATACTCTTAGCACGATAATATATTTCACAACTAAATTCAATTTCTTCCGCAATATTAAAGGCGTTAGCTAAATCTTTAGCACCAGCAAGCAGCCCATGATTAGCTAATAATACTGCCCTTCTATCTTTCATTGCTTCAAATGCATGCTCTGCCAATTCCCTTGTCCCGAATGAAGCATATTTTGCACATCTAACGTTTGGACCAGCATGAGCCACGAGATAGGATACAGCAGGCAATCCCCAGTTAAGAGCTGAAATAGTAGTTGCAAAGGGTGAATGTGCATGAACGATTGCACTTATATCTTCCCTATTCCTATAAAATATGCAATGCATCTCTATTTCACTAGAGTGCTTTCTATTCCCTTCTATAATCTTTCCATCTAAATTTAAAACAACTACATCTTCAGGATTTGTTTTAAAATAATCCATTCCACTAGGGCTTATAGCTAATAAATTTTCTTTTCTATTAAAAATGCTTATATTCCCACCAGTACCCTTTGTTAATCCACTAGTAATTAGCTTCTTTCCATATTCGACTATAAGTTCTCTTTCTTCTTTAAGTAACAAAATATTTAACCCCTTTCAAGTAACTTTTACTTACACTTCCTTACTTATAGGTCGATTTATTCTACTTTCATCAACAAGTCTATCAAGTGACAAATATATTATACCAGCTATAAAACTACCTACACCTAAAATTGTAAATAACAGATTTCCTAACATTCTTTCTAGTAAAAATCCTCCTAATAAAGGTCCAAGTGCCCCACCTATTATCCACTGTAAACTAGCCACTCCCATATATGTGCCTCTTAATTTCTCAGGAGCAATATTTGCAACAAAAGTCATCTGTACTGGAGAAATTAACATCTCTCCTAAAGTAAAAATTGTAAATACAATAAGAAGTATAGACATTATTTGCCAGTACTCTGCTCCTTGTTTACTAAATACCAGTGGTAACCAACCTAATAGAATTAAACCCATCCCTAATGAAACTGTTCCATAAAACATCACTTTTCCAATAGGTTTTTTACTTACCCATTTAGCAATAGGAAATTGAAATAAAACTACTAATAAACCATTCAATGTCAATAGATAGGGAAATGGGTTTTGAGCATCAGTCAAAAAAGGTAACTCATTATCAAAATGAATCGGCAACATACCTTCTACTTGAGAAAAGCCCATTGATACTATTATTCCAGTCATTATGAAAATAAGTAGAAGCTTATCTTTAAAAACTATAGAAAGTGAAGATAACTTATTTTCATGTTTCACAGTATCCAATTCATTCTCTCTTTTAGGCAATGTTTCTCGAATAAATATTAAAATAACTAACGAATACAAAAGTAGAGAAGCAGCAGCTATCATAAAAATAAGTGATTTTGATAAAATAATAATTGAAGCACCTAGAACAGGTCCTATAGCTGCACCAATATTATGTCCCATTCTCAATAATCCATATGCCTCAGTTCTTTTGTCTTCAGGAGTTACATCCGCAACCATAGCTGAAGCGGCTGGACTAAATAAAGAATTAAATAAACCTAAGAACGCTGATAAAAACATATATGCAATAAAACTATCAAAAAAAACAAAACCTACCATTACAATCCCGTTCCCAAAATTTGAAATAATCATCATTGGCTTTCTGCCATATTTATCAGCCAGTCTACCACCAAACATTGAGCCTGCCATTGCTGTAATTGGAGAAATAGCCATTACAACTCCTACTAAGAATACAGAGTCTACTTTATCTTTCAAATATAGGGCAAAAAATGGCATTATCATCATAAATGATATCCCATTAATAGTTTCACCAATAAATCTTATCCATACATTTCTATCAATGTCAGCAAATAATTGTTTGATTTTCCGCATTTATATCTCCTTGTTTTGCATAACTTTTCAATTAAATAAAACCTAATCAAATAGTTTTTGTAAATTTTCTTCAAATGGATGATATATAATCCCTTTTTCTGTTACGATTGCAGTAATATTTTCATTTGGAGTAACATCAAATGCTGGATTATATGTTTTTACACCTTCAGGTGCAGTTAATACCCCAAATCTATTCGTTATCTCTGAAGAATCCCTTTCTTCAATAGGTATATCTTTACCCGTCTTTGTTTTCAAATCTATTGTTGGTGTTGGAGAAGCTACATAAAAAGGTATATCAAAATGTTTTGCTAATATTGATACTCCTAATGTTCCTATCTTATTTGCGGTATCACCATTAGCTGCAACACGATCACAACCAACAATTACAGCACCAATCTTACCCTGTTGCATAACCATAGCCGCCATATTATCTGTAATTACAACAACATCAATTCCAGCTTGTTGTAACTCAAAAGCTGTCAATGTTGAACCTTGAAGTCTAGGTCTAGTTTCATCAGAATAAATTTTAAGGTTCCAACCTTTCTCTTTAGCCAAATACATTGGAGCTGTTGCCGTTCCATATTTTGTTGTGGCAAGTGCACCTGCATTACAATGAGTAAGAATACCCATGCCATCTTCTAATAGAGTTAATAAGTTCTCACCAATTTTTTTATTAATTTCTTCGTCCTCTTGATGAATATTAATAGCCTCTTGCAACAAAATCTTTTTGATTTCATCTATTGGCAATTCCATGCTTTCAATAGCTTTATTCTCCATTCGTTCTAGTGCCCAAAAAAGGTTAACAGCAGTAGGTCTAGCTGTAGCTAAATAATCTGATTTAGCCTTTAATTCTTTATAAAACCCTTTATATTTTCGTTCTTTAGCATTCTTAATTCCTAAATATAAGCCATAAGCAGCTGCAACACCAATTGCTGGTGCACCCCTAACCTTCATTACTCTAATTGCTTCCCATACCCCTTCAACTGTATCGAATTCTTCATAAACAATATTATTAGGTAATTGAGTTTGATCTAATAAAATCAATTTATCATTTTCCCATTTAATCGCTAAGATTTGCTCCATAATTGTTCCTCCTAGTTTTAAAAGCTACTAACTGCTTTTTTAAACGCTGTTAAAAAATCGTTGCCTGTTTTATAGCTCTCTCTATTTTTAATATACTCTTTCGCTACAGTCAAACAAATACGCTCTGCTCGTATTCTAGCACTCTCGTCTTCTATTGAAGTAATATCCTTAACATGTGCAAGTCCAACAATTCGACGATTTAGTTCTAATCCTGTCACCGCTGCAGTATCTCTTATTATTGTATCAAGATACCAATTAACAAAACCAACTTCTTTGGCTAAAACTTCTTTAACATTTTCCTTCCAAGCATTAAGGAATTTTTCACTAAACACATTTATTACATCAACAATAACATTTTCAAGCCAGTTAATATAATCTTCTTTTTCATCTACATCTTTAATAGTAGCATCTGCATTTACCCAAGCAAAAATTAAATTAGCAATTATATTGCCTACATCATAACCAATAGGACCATAAAAAGCGAACTCTGGATCAATAACTTTTGTGGAATTAGGCTTTATAAATATTGAACCAGTATGTAAATCACCATGTAAAAGTGCTTGTGCATTTGTCATAAACTCAAACTTTAACTTAGCAACTTCAAAACGAAGCTCTTTATCACTGTACAATTCCTTTTCAACCCATGAAAGATTAGGTGGGAATACGTCATTACGATTGTTATAATCATTGTATGGTTCTGTGTATACTAAATCTTCCGTAATCTCACATAGCTCTGGATTTATATAATTCTTCACCCACTCTTTTTTGTTTTTATGCTCAAGTACTACATCTGAGGTTAGTAGTAATGTGTTAACCATAAAAGTTGTTATGTGATCAACAAAAAGCGGGAATTTTTGATGTTTAATTAAAGCTTCACGCATAATTACATGATCAGATAAATCTTCCATAACACAACATTTCATTATATTATCATATTTATAAACGTCAGGCACAAGGCGAGGTGCTAGTTCTCCTTCAAGTTGAAGCACAGTAGATTCTATTCTAATTCGATCCGTAGAAAGAATAAAATCATCAGATATTCTAGCTGTTTCCCCAGCTTGTTTAATAATTATCGATTTATCCGAATTTCTTTCCCAGACACGAAAAACATAATTTATGTTACCATCACCTATCTCATCACATTCCAAATCAGCATCAGATCGAAATATATTCAACTGTTCTTTACAATAATCTGTCACATCAATTGGTTTCATTAAAAAATATGTGTTAAATTTAGTCATTTATAAACACCCCTGTTTATGAGTTTATTATTTTTTATATAAAAAATAATACTCGTCAATTATATATTATTTGAAGAGTAATTTTAAAGATATATATGCTAGCTTTTTTAAAAAAACTAACTCCTTATACTGTAAGGAGTTAGTTTTTAGAGAAAATATTTTTTATCTATTTTTAATGAAATTTAACGTTTATTTCTCTTTTATTATCATTTTTAACCTTTGACATATTTATTTGCAATACACCATTTTTATAAGAGGCTTTGACTTCCTCGTTTGATACATTGTTAGGAAGTGAAATAGATCTTCTGAAATGTCCAACCATTCTTTCCTGACGATGAAATTGTCCTTCATTTATCTCAGTAGATCGATTAATTGTTCCGCTAATATGCAATATGTTATTTTCAACTACAATATTTATATCATCTTTTTTTTCAATTCCAGGAATATCACAAGTGGCTATAACCTCGTTTTTTGTCTCATGAATATCAACACGAGGCATACTAATCTGTCGTTCCCCATTAATATTTGTTGGAAAGTCTGTAAAAAATCTTTCTACTTCCTGTCTCCAGTTATCAAGACTTCTAAATGGATCATATGGAACTAATGCCATTATTAAACACATCCTTTTCTAATTTATTCCACATGATATTTTTATCCTATCTTAGAATTATTATGCATATATACTAATTCTAAGATATATTATTATAGAATCTACTATAAAGTTACATAAAAATACCCTGACAATGCAGGGTATAATAAAGCCGAACTTTATTCAGGTAGAGTATTAACTCCATCTGAATACTAGTGAGACTTATCCTAAATTCATTCTCCCCCACTTGTGTATTTTGTGTGGATGTGGGGATCTTATCATATCTGGATAAGCCATTATTGTCTATATTATTTTTGTATCATATCCTCGTTTCGGCCTATCGGATCTTCTAAAATAACATGTTCAATACTCATCGGTTGACCCACTACAGTCATCTTGACTTGATATACATCATAAAATTCTGTTAATGTATTAACTATTGCTGCAATTGTCATTGCTTCCCCTGTTGCTCCACCCCAATGTTTTGTATGCATTTCTTCCGAGAAATCAACGTTAACAATATTTTTTTCTATTTCAATGGATAATACCTCAACTTCCTTAGGTATTGTTTTATATAAATTAGTATTTTCTGGTCCTATTATTAATTCTTCTAAAACCCTCTTAAAGAATTCTTCTCTTGTTAAATTAGCATCATAAACTATAGTCCTTTTTTCACCAACTACAGAGGTACCATCCTGATTGCCAAAATATAATGTTATCTCTTTAGCTTCTGGTTCCATTACATCATTATTATTAAAAGCCTTCATGAACCCACGTGGTTCACCACTTGGCCCGATTATTTCTTCCCCTTCAACTAATATTTTAACACGTTCAATATCATCTAAACTTGCTAAAGTATTAACTACAGAACCTACACCAATTATTTCTGCAATGCTTCCAGCAAATTGGTTAAAATCTTGTGTAACATCAACAATAAGCTCGTTATTTTGCTTAATTGTTCCATATACTACTGTCTCTTTATTTATCGAGCTATTATTTTTACTATTTGTTGGTCCTTTTATTAATTCCTCTAAAACTACTTTATAAATATCATCATATTTTGAATAAATAATTTGGCGCTCTTCAGTTACAAATTTTTCATTACCTGCATCACCATAATATAATGCAACGTTTTTAGTTAAATTAGTATCCTCATCTTGATTTGGAGGATTTGTTTGATTATCATTATCCTCACTAGTTGCACAGCCCATTAATGAACCTACAATCAAACCTGTAATTAGGAACACCATAAATATTTTTTTCATATATACACCCCTTAGGTTTTCTCGATTGTTTTCAATTGCTATTCTACCCATTAAAGTTAATTTTTAATGAATAGAATAACTTATTTATATATAAGACGCTATAACTAAATTTTTGTTTCAAAAAAAAGAAAGAAAAACAAGGGGACGGTTCTCTTGCTTCCATTTAAGCGCAGGCATCTTTTTTGTTTATTCCGTTTATCTTAAGTTTTAAATATTACATTTGGTGAAACTCCGATTATTTTTGCAATTTGTCTATATGTTAATCCTTCAATGTCTTTAATTTTTAATAATACTTCAGTTCTTTTTACCTTTGGTAAACTCTTTATATCAGACAGTTCTATTCCAAACCCTTTAATTAAACTTTTTATTTTCACTTCTGCCTGTTCATCATTTAGTTTAATTTTTTCTTTATATTCTAAACATTCATCTTCATTTTTTAACTCATTAAATTCTATAAAATTCTTTATTGCCTCAACTCTATCATGAGAAAACATATTCAATATTAAATCTCTATTTAATATATCTTCTGTCTTAATTTCATTACTATAATATTCTTTACAACTACTCCATTTCCAGTCCGATTCTTTTCTAACAATTTTGGCTTTAACAGGGTTTTGATGTATATATCGAATTACAGTTAATAAATATTGATCATTTTCTACTTTTTCACTCTTAAATCTATCTTGAAATAAATGTCCTATTGTTTGATATTTTTTATTATAAAAGCCAACATAACTTATTCCCATACGTTTCATGGTCATTGAAATATTTTCATAACCTTCTTCCAAAAGCAAGTGCACATGGTTCCCCATTAAGCACCACCCGTAAATTTTTATATTTACTTTATTTTTGAGTTCTTTTAGTATTTCGAGAAACCTTAAACAATCCTGATTATCATGGAATATTTCTTGTCTGCCATTACCTCTAATCATGATATGATATATTCCACTTTCACTTTTTTCTCTAGCTTTACGTGGCATACTTATCACCCTAACCTTTTTCAAATATTATATAAATAAACAAATAAAAAAACAAGAGAACCGTCCCCTTGTTTTTTACCCAATAAATAGGCTATTATCACCGTTGCGATATTTGCCTACTTGAATAATGTAATAGAAAAAAAATATAAAGGGGGACTTTGATTTGAAAAGAGCTAACTCTTACTTATATAAACTACAAGAATTAGAATTCGCTGCACTTGAAACTAAACTATATCTAGATATCCACCCATGTGAACAAATGGCCCAAAGAGATTTTACTAATTACACTTATCAAATTGCTCAACAAATCCCTAAAGTAGCAAAATATTATGGACCATTAACTCAATATGGTTTTTCTGAAGAAAATCCCGCTAGATGGATAGAAGAGCCTTGGCCTTGGGAAATAAATTATTAAAATAAAGAGGTGAAACAAATATATGTGGATGTATGAAAAAAAACTCCAGAGACCCATATGTGTGGAAAGGATGAATATAGGTTTTGCTAAATATCTTATAACCCAATACGGAGGACCAGATGGAGAATTGTCTGCCGCTTTAAGATACTTAAATCAAAGATATAGCATGCCAAACAAAAGAGCAAAAGCTTTATTAACAGATATAGGCACAGAAGAATTAGGTCATCTAGAAATGATTGCAACAATGGTATATAAATTATTAAAGGACGCAACCCCTGAACAGTTAAAAGAAGCTGGTTTAGGTAGCCATTATGTAGAGCACGACCACGGTCTATTTTACTGTGATTCAAGCGGTAATCCTTGGACTGCTGCCTATATTCAGGCAAAGGGTGACCCAATTGCAGATCTTGTTGAAGATATAGCTGCTGAAGAAAAAGCTAGGGCTACTTACGAACATCTAATTCGTTTATCTGATGACCCTGGTATTATAGATGCACTAAAATTCTTAAGAGAAAGAGAAGTTGTCCATTCTCAAAGATTTAGAGAAGCTCTATATATTGTTAGAAAAGACATGGATGCAAACAATTATGATATAGATACTTCTACAACCAATGATGAATTTACAAATACTAATATATCACCATCTGAAATATTAAATTAATGAAAATCATCATAGTGAAAGGAGGGAAAATTTTGTGAGACGAAGACCATATCCTCCAATTCCAATTCCACCTGTTAAACCAATGCCTGTTCCTCCTTTAGACTACACTAATCAATTTTCTTTGAATGAGGCATTACAGTTAGGAACTTTGTTTAAAAGTTTATATGACCCATATACTTACTAATTAGAGTAATCTTTAAGACAAGCTGAAACATTGGAAAATCAGACGGAAACTCTACTACATCTTAATAGAACATGATATCCTATACATGATTTATGGTCACATGAAGGTGGTGTGTCTTATTGAACAACTAAGCCTTTCAACAATAGTAACAGCTTTAAACCCAAAACTCGAAAAATTCTTAACTTCTCAAGAATTAGAAACAAATTTGATTCTAGATAAAAATATATACTCTTTTACTGAAGAAGAACTATTGGAATTAATTGAAATTACAATCCTTCTAAATAAAAAAGGCACACCATATCATTGAGGTGTATCTTTTTTAATTTCATTGAATAAAGCCGAACTTTATCCTAAATTCCACTTTATGTGTATGTGGGGCTTATAATATTTGGATAAACTATATATTTATTTTTACATTGTATTTTTTTAACCATGTATTTACTTGAATAAGATAAGCTAACAACTGTGGACCAGTCATCAACTGCCCAAACCAAGGTTCCTTAAATCCCCGACCACCAGTTGCAATTAAATTCTTAACATAGTTACTATCAACTAAGTTTTTTATTGGTGAGGATGAGTCATTTATAATACTTAAAAGTTTTTTGCTAACTTCCTCAGTATACTTAGGATTATGTGTTTTAGGATAAGGGCTCTTTCGTCTTTCTACAATTTCCTTTGGAAGTAAATTTTTTGTTGCTTCACGAAGTAATCCCTTTTCCCTATTATTTAAATATTTTATTTCCCATGGAATATTCCATAAATATTCGACTAAGTGATGATCAGCGAAGGGTACTCTTACCTCTAGACCGACTGCCATAGTCATCCGATCTTTTCTCTCAAGAAGATTAGCCATAAACCAGTTCATGTTTAGATAAAATAATTCTCTTACCTTTCTTTGACTCTCACTTTCTTCTTTTAATATAGGAACCTCTGCCAATGTCTGTTCATATCGACTTTGAACATATTCATTTATAGGTATTTTCCTTTTTAAAGCTGGCGTAATTATTTTTGTGCGTTCATCTAAAGACCTTAACCAAGGAAAACTCTTCGATTGTAAATCCTCATTATTATAAAACCAAGGATAACCACCAAAAATTTCATCGGCACATTCACCGGATAAGCCAACTGTCGCCCCTTTTTTTATTTCCTTACTAAAAAGGTAAAGAGATGAATCTACATCTGCCATTCCAGGTAAATCCCTAGCAAAGACAGCCTTATCCAAAGAATGTAAGAGCTTAGAATTACTAATCATAACATAATGATGTATAGATTCAATTTCACGTGACATAATTTTAATCCATTGGTTATCTGGATTAGGTTGAAATCTACTTGCCTTAAAATGTTTATCATTACCAACATAATCTACTGAATAAGTATTAAGTTTCTCGTTCCCTTTTTTATATTCCTTTGATGCAATAGCAGATATTATACTTGAATCCAATCCACCAGAAAGCAAAGTACATAAAGGAACATCTGAAATCAGTTGTCTTTTTATTGCATCGATAACTAATCTTCTTACGTTTTCAATAGTATTCTTCAAATTATCTTCATGAGGCTTACTTTCTAAGTGCCAATATTGTTTAATTTTTAATCCAGATTTATTATAAATCATGTAATGACCAGGTCTTAATTCGGAAATCCCATCAAAAACCCCATGCCCTGGTGTTCTAGAAGGTCCCAACCCAAGTATTTCACACAATCCCTCTTCAGATATCTCTGACTTTATTTCTGGATGTGCCAATATTGCTTTAATTTCCGAACCAAACAATAACTGATTATATTTATTACTATAAAAGAGAGGCTTAACACCTAAGCGATCACGTGCAAGGAATAGCCGTTGTTCCCCACTATCCCATATTCCAAAAGCATATATACCATTAAGATAATCAACACACTTTTCTTTCCATTCAATATATGAAACCAGCAGAACCTCAGTATCAGAATGGGAAACAAATTTATGACCTTTATGAATTAATTTATCTCTTAATTCATTTGTATTATATAACTCTCCATTATAAACAATAACATATTTATGTTCTCCATGTCGGCGAATCATAGGTTGTTTACCACCTATGGGATCTATAACAATTAATCGAGAATGAGCAAAAGCAATATGATCATCTACCCATATCCCCCCGGCATCAGGTCCTCGATGATTTAATGTATCTCCCATATTTATTATAATATCTCTATAATTCAATAGATTTTTCTCCCAATCTACCCAACCAGTAATTCCGCACACTTTCTTCACTCCCAATTTGAAAACTTTCTTGGTTATTATCCTATGTTTTATATTAAAAAAGTTACCTTAGTATATTCATTTTGTCACTAAATAAATACTCTAATTATTGTGCTTCCCTCAAAAGAAGAGGAGAACCCCTCTTCTTTAGGGAAAGCTATATGAGTGAGTGTGTCTGCAAAATTAAGATATTAATAAAGCCGAACTTTATTCAGATGGAGTTTTTCACCTAAAGGTATAAGTGCAACTTAGACTTACGCTACGTTTAAACTTGCGTAAATTAAGTTTTCTTTAACTTCACCTGAATTCTAGTACTCAAGAGTACACTCGAGAGCACAAGTCACGCTATAATGCTAAAGCATTTAGTCGTGCTATGCACACAAGAAGTAACCCATCGTTGCTAACTCAAGAGCACAAGTCACGCTATAATGCTAAAGCATTTAGTCGTGCTATGCACACAAGA